>JAFGAV010000104.1 GCA_016933515.1 Candidatus Aminicenantota bacterium | reverse complement strand
GCGCTGGACCTGATCCGTCACCCCGAAATTTCGCCCGAAGCGACCGTCGGCCGCCTGCGCCTCGGGTTGCGCCAGATTGTCGAGATCGCCCGGGCGCTCGCGGAAAAGGCCCGGGTGCTGATCATGGACGAGCCGACGAGCAGTTTGTCGAGAGAGGACACGGAGGGGCTGTTTCGGGTCATCGGCCGCCTTTCGGCCGAGGGGGTGAGCATCGTCTACATCAGCCATTTTCTGGAGGAGGTCCGGCGGGCGGCCCGCACGCTGACCGTTCTTCGCGACGGCCGGGTGGCGTTCTCCGGTCCGATCGGGGGATTAGAGGCCGAAGATCTCGTCCGGCTCATGGTGGGCCGGGAGGTGAAAGAGGCTTTTCCTCGCGGAGACCGCATCCCGGGAGAGGTTGTCCTGAGGGTGCGCGGCCTCCAATCCCGACGCATGGCCGCGCCTGTGGACCTGATCCTGCGGCGGGGGGAGATCCTGGGCCTGGCCGGCCTGATCGGCGCGGGACGCACGGAAACGCTGCGCGCCGTTTTCGGACTGGACCGTCGGATGCGGGGCGGCCTGGAAACGGGCGGCCTCGTCAAGCTGAGAGGAGGACCGCGGATGATGATCCGCCGGGGCATCGGATGCCTGAGCGAAGACCGCCAGACCGAAGGCCTGGCCTTGAACCGCTCGGTCACGGACAACCTGACGCTCAGCCGCTTGGAACCCTATGTCCGATGCGGCATTCTCCGTCTCCGCGCCCGGCGCCGGGCGGCGGAGGAATGGGCGGAAAGAATGAACATCCGCGCTCACAGCGTCGAGATGCCCGTGGAGAGCCTGTCGGGAGGGAACCAGCAGAAAGTCGCCCTGGCCCGGCTTCTCCATCAGGAGGCGGACATCCTTCTTCTCGACGAGCCGACACGCGGAATCGACATCGTCAGCAAGACCCAGATCTATGAGTGGATGAACCGCCTGGCCGCTTCCGGGAAATCGGTGATCTTCGTGAGCTCCTCTTTCCCGGAGTTGATCGGCGTCTGCGACCGCATCGCCGTTTTCCACCGCGGACGCGTGGTCGAGGAACGGCCGGTTTCCGGCTGGGACGAACAGAACCTGACGGCCTGCGCGGCCGTGGGGCGGGCGTGAATCCCCGGGAGGCAAAACAGCGAAAACCATGAGTGTGCGTCGCCTGGGGATGAGGTCGGTCGTCAACTGGCTGGGCCCGTTCATCGGTCTTCTCCTCGTCATCGCCCTTTTTTCCCTGATGCCCGAGGTGAGGGACCGTTTCTTGCGCGTCGCCAATCTCAAGAACGTCGTCACCCAGTCGGTCATCGTCGCCCTGGGCGCGCTGGGCATGACGGTCATCATCATCAGCGGCGGCATCGATCTTTCGGCCGCATCGAACATCGCCCTGTCGAGCGTCATCGTGGCCCTGGTCATCGACTCCGGAGGCTCGCCCTGGCTGGCCGTGGCGGCCGGGATCCTGACCGGAGGCCTCGTCGGTCTGGCGAACGGCGGGCTGATCACCTCCCTGCGGCTCGTGCCGTTCATCGTGACTCTGGGCATGCTGGGCGTCGGCCGCGGGCTGGCCAAGTGGATCGCCGGCAACCAGAAAATCGACGCCCCGCTGACCTGGGTCAACACCCTCATGACCAGGAACCCGGAGCCCTCGTGGCTCGTTCTGGCTCCCGGCGTGTGGCTGATGATTTTCCTGGCCGTGCTGTTGGCCGCCGTCCTGCGCCTGACCGTGTTCGGCCGGCATGTGTTCGCCATCGGGTCCAATGAGATCACCGCCCGCCTTTGCGGGATCCGGACCGACAGGGCCAAAATCGCGATTTACACGCTTTCCGGCGTTTTCTGCGGCTTGAGCGGCGTGATGGCGTTCTCCAGGCTGACGGTCGGCGATCCGACCGTGGCCGTGGGCCTGGAGCTGGACATCATCGCCGCGGTGGTCATCGGCGGAGGGAGCCTCGCCGGCGGCCAGGGGAGCGTCTTGGGCACGATGATCGGAGTGTTCATCATGTCTTTCTTGAGGAACGGCTCGACGATGATGGGCTGGCCGAACTACGTTCAGGAGATCATCATCGGCGCGGTCATCGTCGCCGCCGTCGCCCTGGACAGGATGCGGCACAAAAAGGAGCTTTGACCGGGAATGATCATCCATTCCCAGGCGCCGTTTTTCGTGCCGTAAGGTGAACGGAGCCGGGGGCGCGGAGGATCGCTCACTCTCCTCGCCGCTGCGGATGACGGCCGGCGCCTGGCCCTCGTCAGGGATATCGAGAGGTCGGGCGGCGGGATACGGACGCCTCCGATCTCTCTCTCTCCCCTTTCGGCCAGGCCGTTTGGAAAGCCTCGTGACCGGCCCGGGAGCGAAGAAAAAATGCGCCCGCCAAGGATTTCAGGAAACGATTGTCTTAAAGGTTGAACATGACGACAAGGAGGTTGTCGATGAAAAAGACCGTGATTGTTTCGTTCGTGACCCTGGGATTCCTGGCGCTCTTGCTCGCTCCTTTGGCGGCCCAAGAGGAGCCAGGCCGGCCGATGCGGCCTCAGCTCGCCGCGGGCGCGGGTTTTCAGCAATGGTTGGACCTCACGCCTGAGCAGGAAGCGAAGCTCAAGGAGATGAGGGCCGCCCGGATGAAAGAGAGCAGGGAACATGTCGAGAAGATGCGGAAGATGCGCGAGGACTTGCGGTCGGCCGCGGCGGATCCCAAGGCCGACCCTAAGAAGATTGATGCCCTCGTGGATGAAATGCACCGCCGGATGGCCGATCAGATGAAATCCCGCATTGAATTCCGCAAAGACATGGAAAAGGTCTTCACCCCCGAGCAGATCGAGAAGCTCAAAAACGCCCGTTTCCGCAGGGAACGGATGAGCCGCGCGAGCCGCTTCATGCGCCGCCCCGAAAGGTTCCCCGGCATGATGGGTCCGTCCCATTTCGGATGGGACCGCTTTTCTTGGGGAAGGGGATACCGTCCCGGCCGGCGGTGAGGCCTGTAGGATCAACTCGGTTTCTGCGTGCCCAGCCGCGGGAGGAGAAAAAGCCTCCCGCGGCTTTTTTTTTGACCTGAATCCAAATCACCTGTCCTGATTTGAGGACGCGGCCTTTGTCTTGTTTTCTTGATGTTGGCCATGATTTGGACTTGGCATGGAGCTTGCTTTTCTTGTAAGCGATGGAGGTCGAAAATGAGCAAACGATTCGCATCGCCGCTGGTGATGATTCTCATTTGTTCCGTGTCCGTCCTGGCGCAAGGCGAGGGCTATGACAACCGGAGCTTCGCCCGCCTGAGTTATGTCTCGGGCGAAACCCATGTTCAGCGCGCCGGGGACATGGGCTTCGAAACCGGAACGGTCAATCTGGTGCTTGTCGAAGGAGACAAGTTGGCCACCCAGAACGGCCGGGCCGAAGTGAATTTCGGCAAAATGAACATCCTGCGCCTCGACGGCTTCTCCCAGGTGGAATTCGTCAATCTCCCCCGGGAGGGAGTTGAGCCCTTCAAGCTGCATGCCTATTCCGGAAGCCTGTATCTGCGCGTCAGCCGCCTCTCTGCGGATAAGGAATTCGAGGTTCATACGCCCGACGCATCGCTTTACATTCTGACCGAAGGACTGTTCCGAGTGGATGTCCTGGAAAACCGGCAAACCCGCTTTTCGGCGATCGAAGGGGAGGCGGAAACCGCCGGCGAGGAGACGTCGTTCACTCTTCGGCCCGGGCAGGGGGTGACCGCTTTTGAGGGCCGCTTCCTTGCGGGGCTGGAGATGGTTTCCGCGTCCGGGGATGAATTCGACCGTTGGAGCCGGTCGCGGGACGCGTTGATGGCCGCCAACAAGTCCGGATCCTCCTACCTGCCCGAAGAGCTCTACGATTATGAGTCCGAGCTGGCCGAGAACGGCCAATGGAGATATGAGGCCGACACCGGCTACGTCTGGGTGCCGCGCGTCCGCTATTACGACGACTGGCGGCCCTACAGCTACGGCCGGTGGGTGTGGTATCCGATCATCGGCTGGACCTGGATCCCGGACGAGCCCTGGGGCTGGTGCGTGTATCACTATGGGCGCTGGCATTGGAGCCTGTCCCTGGGCTGGTACTGGATGCCGACAAGGCACTGGGGCCCGGCTTGGGTTCATTGGTATTGGGACTATCACCATGTCGGCTGGTGCCCTCTGAACCGGTGGAACCGGCCGACCGTCATCATCAACAACCACTTCTACGGCCGCTACGGACGAGGAGATTATCCCGCGCACAACCGGGCTTTGGTCGTCGTCAATCGCCGGCAGCTTCAGGCTCCCCGCATCGCTTCCGTGGCCCTGCGCGGCGAGGCGCTCGGCCGCATCGGAAGCGTCACGCTCAGCGCCCGCCAGCCGTCCATCGCTCCTGCCGTGTCCCGTTCGGGCAAGCTCCCGGCCGAGGCGGCACGGACGTTCGCCTTGTCCCGAGGCCGGAGCATCGAACGGACCTTCGGCGGACGCGACGCCGCGGCGAAAAGCGTGCACCGGACCCAGGACATTCAACGTTCCCTCCGATCCTCCCGGAGCGCGTCGAGCGTCCTTCCTCGGACCTCGAGCCGCCGACCGGAGCCGGCGGCCCGCAGCGTCGCGGGCCGCGCATCCCGAGAAGGGATTTCGAGCCGGACGAGCGGCGCTCCCGGCGTGACTGCGCGGAGCAAGACGGTTTCACCGGCCGGGACCGGCCGCGCCGCCCCTCAAATCCGTTCTTATGATTCCCGAAACCCTCGGGGATTCGCGAGTCCGTCCGTCGGGACGAGCGGCGGGAAGATGACCTCGCCCCGAGAAGCCCTCTCCCGTTCGTCGTCCCGGACCGTGACTTCCGGCCGGACCGTCTCTCCGCGCGTGCAGAGAAAGGCGGATGGTTCCAACCGCCCGGGAACGACCGCTCATTCGAGCCGGTCCTTTCCGTCGCGCGCTGCTTCCCCGTCCCGGTTCGTGAATCCGCGGGAGAGCTCGCCTTCCTCTTCCTACCGGGCGCCGTCGTCATCCGCGCGCAGGCCGTCGTCGATGTCCGCGCGGCCGTTTTCCTCATCCCGGACCGCAAGCGCCGTCCGGCGCCCCTCCGTCTCGACGCCCCGTTCCTCCTCACGACCGTCCTATACCCGTCCCACCTACAGGCTGACCTCTCCGACCTCCCGGCCTTCCTCGTCCAGAACCTATTCCTCGCCCCGCTCAAGCTCACGGCCGAAGAGCCGTCTCTCTTCCTCTTCCCCAACCCGTTCGTCGTCGCGCAGCCTCGGTTCTTCCCGGACGTCCTCAAGGTCGTCCGGTTCCCTCAGCCGTTCTTCCAGATCCTCGGCGTCCGCATCGAAGAGCCGGTCGACGTCGGGACGGTCTTCTTCTTCGAAAAGCTCCCGCAGCAGCCGCCGGAAGTAGGCGGTTCGCTCGGCGTCTTTCGGAGGCCGCCGGCCGCCCATTCCGCCGGAGGACCGAGCCGGAAAAGGCTTGCGCTTGACTTTACTTTTTCATCGGCTGGTGATATATAGTTTCTTTTGAATTCCCAGACTTGCGGGCGAGGTGTGTCGCAGCCGACGGCCGGCTCGCCGGGTCGCTCCGATTCCAGAGGGAGGTATTGGCCATGAAACTGAAGACGGACAGTCCGAAAAAAACGATCGCCATCCTGGGATTTTTCATTCTGTCCCTATGCGTCGTGGCGGCGCTCAACTCGGCCTGCGGCAAACAGGCCGGCGAGGAGCAGGCGGTAACGCCGGAAGCGGGAGAGGTCGCCATGATCGAGGAGGGGCTGAACACATGCGAGGGAACGGTCAGGTTCGTCCATGGCCCTTTCTTCTATGTTCCCGAGATCGCCGGATTTGACGTCGTCCTCCCCGCCGGAGCGGACGCTTCCGAGCTTGAGGGCCGGGCGGTCCGCGTCGAGGGCGTGTTCGACATGGAGAAACCCTCCATCCTGGCGGCCGAGCGCATCGATGTCCGCGAAGGGGAAAGCAAATACGCGAAATTCTTCGAGAAATCCGAGGGCCAAATCGATCCGCCGTTCTTAAATCAGCATGACCGGAATCTTTACCCCGCCCTGGAAATCAAAAAAGCGACCGCCTCCGACGCCTGGGAGGGCAAGGAGCGGGGCAAGGTCTTCGGCCGGCTGGAAAAAACATCCGTGGCCGCGGAAGGCGGGCAGCAGGACGTCTTCAAGATTTCCGTGTCCGACGACAAAGGACAATCCTTGGGCACGATTCTTGTGGACTCCATCAGTGACTACGCGCTGTACAGCATCAAGAAGCTGCGGTTGTTCGACGATTACTGGTTTTACCTGAACATCAAGGAATCGGTGGAAGCGAAAGCCCGCGCCCGGAGCAAAGAGCTGTTCCACGCCGACGTCGTTTTCGCCGGTCTGTATTAAGAACGCGCTTTTTCGTATCGGAAATTCGCGAGGATTTTTTCCAGACTGGGGGGCGGGTTTCCGGTCAGACGGATGCGCATGACGCGGCGGCCGGCTCTTCTCAGCGCCTGAAAATCGCCTCGGGCCTGGGCGTCCTTTATCACGCCGAATGAAAGCCCTCCCCGGAGACCGTCGCCCGCCTCTCGGGGAAGAAGAAGATCTTCGGTGTCCTCGGCCGAAAACTGGATGAACAGCCCCCGGCCGCCGTCCCCTTTGTGGAGTTGTCCCGTGGAATGCAGGAAACGCGGTCCGTATCCCCAGGTCACGGGCAGGCGCGTCCGGCTCCTCAGGGCGTCCGCGATTTCGCCGAGAAGGCGGTCCGTCTCGCGGCCCGGCGCCAGGAACGCTTGAAGACCGATATAATCGCCGGGACGACCGAGGCCTGAAAAATCGACGATGGCGGAAGCGGCTTCCGACTCATTCACGAACCCGTCTTCCTCATCGGGGAACCCTCCGGCCGCCAGGCGGCGGTCGAGCATGTCCTCGGTGTTTTTTTTGGAGGCCGCGACATCGGGCTGGTCGAAGGGATTGATTCCCAGGCTCCAGCCGGCGACGGCCACCGCCGTTTCCCACAGGAAAAACTGCCCGGCGAGATCGGCGGCGCTCTCCAGAGTGAAAAGAAGATGCGGCTTCCCGGCGGCGTCGAGACGGGCGAGGGATCGATCCGCGGACGGTTCTCCCTTGAACCTGAAAACCGCCCACAGGCTGTCCTCCCGGCCGAGGTTGAATTCGGAAGGCGGCTCTCCGCATACGGGCAAAATTCCGCGCCCCTCCTTGCCCGTGCTTTCGGCGATGAGCTGCTCCAGCCAGGCGCCGAAACTCTCGATTTCCGGCGGGAGCACGAGCATCAGCTTGTCGATCCCGAGGGCGGCCAGCCGTCCGAGCGTCACGCCGAGATGAAGTCCGGGATTGCCGGCCGCGGCGGCCTCTTCACGGCACTTCAGGGACATCTCTCCGGCCCGCCGGAGAATGTCCCGCACGTCGAGGCCGAGAAGCGCTGCGGAAAAAAGCCCGAAAGCCGAAAAAACGGAGAACCGGCCTCCGATGTCTGGCTCGCCCGGGAGGACGGCCAGAAACCCTCTCCGGCGGGCGATCTCTTCCAAGGGCGTCCCGGAGTCGGTGATGGCCAGGAAATGCCGTCCGGTCTTTTCCGGCCCGAGACGGCGCTCCATCCACTCGTAAAAATACCGGTACAGCGACAGGGTTTCCAAGGTCGTTCCCGATTTGGAGGACACGAGGAACAGGGCTTTTTCCGGGATGAGCCGGTCCTGGAGGCGCTTGACGGCCTCGGGGACGGTGCTGTCCTGAACGATGAGTTCGGGCGAATCGGCCGCGCGACGAAAAGCCCGGCTGAAAACCTCCGGTGCCAGGCTCGAGCCTCCCATTCCCAGGAGCACCGCTTTTTCGATTTCAAAATTATTGATTTCCGCGGCGAGAGAAAGCCAGCGTTCCATCCGAAAGACGGCTCTCTCCGGCGCTTCAAGCCACCCGAGGCGGTTCGAGATCTCCCGGTCCGCGGATTTCCAGAGTGTGAAGTCCTTGCTCCAGAGCCGCCGGACCACATGCCGCCGCCCGGCTTCTTCCAGCCCCTCGGCGACGGGCTTCTCGCAAGGCCGCCAGCGGCGGTATTCGATCAGGGGCGTCATCGTTTTCGCCTTGCTCCGACCCGAGGGCCATCAGCGGGAATCATTCGTCCTCGGGTTTCTTTTCCTCCGGAAGGGCGTCATCTTCGAGGGGGGGACGGCGGAGATGGAAGTCCGTGGCGTCCTGATAGGCCTTGGCCAGGAGCAGCGTCTCGGCTTCTTTGTAAAGATTCCCGATGAAGCTGATGCTGGTCGGCGTTCCCTTGTCGTTGAATCCGTTGGGCGCCACGACCGCCGGGTGGCCGGTGAGGTTGGTGAGGAGCAGGACGTTTCCTCCGAAGGACGGCGTGACGAAGACATCCACGCCCTCAAGCTTATGGGCCAGATCGGTCATGAGGAGCGTACGGATGCGGTTGGCCTGGATGTATTCCACGGCCGGAATGAAGCGCGATTGGCGGAAGACGTTGGGCCATGCGTCCTCCCCCTGGCGGACCAGCAGGTCGTCGCCGTTGCCCCGCGTCAGCTCGTCGAAGGCGGCCGCCGCCTCGGCGCTGAGAATGATGTCCAGCGGCTCGATGGGCAGGCGGGGCATGTCCACCGGAACGAGTTCCAGGCCCAGGCCCCGAAGGACCTCCAGGACGTCGAGGGCGTTCTGATTGTCCCGGGATTCCTTGAGCTTCTCGAAAGCCTCCCGATAATACCCCACCTTCAGGGAGGCGACCTTGCGGGCGCGGTCCCAGGGAAAGGGCCGGTCGACGACCGTGGGATCCTTGCCGTCCGGGCCGCGGATGGCGTCGAACACCAGAGCGCAGTCCTCGGCCGACCGGCAGATCGGCCCGATCTTGTCCATGCTCCAGGACAGGGCCATGGCTCCCGTCCGGCTCACCAGCCCGAAAGTCGGCCGCAGACCGGTTGTCCCGCAGCGCGTCGAGGGAGAGACGATCGATCCCCAGGTCTCGCTGCCCAGGGCGAAGCCCACGAGCCCGGCGGCTACGGCCGCGGCCGAACCGGCCGATGAGCCGCTCGACCCTTCCTCGGGATTCCAGGGATTTCGGGTGCGGCCGTTGAACCAGACGTCTCCCCAGGCCAACTCGCCCAGCGTCAGCTTGGCCACCAGAACCGCGCCGGCTTCCTCAAGCTTCTTGACCACCGTTGCGTCTTCATCGAAGACCCTGTCCTTGTAGGGAGCGGCCCCCCAGGTCGTGCGGATGCCCTTGACGGCCAGAAGGTCCTTCGCCCCCCAGGGGATGCCGTGCAGAGGGCCGCGGTAGCGGCCGGCGGCGATTTCCGCGTCCGCGCGGCGCGCCTGCTCCCGAGCGAGGTATTCGGTCAGGGTGATGACGCATTCCAGCCGCGGGCCGTAGGTTTTCAACCGTTCCAGATAAAGCTCGGTGAGCTCGGTGGAGGTGATCTTTCGGGAGCGGATGAGGAGGGCCAATTTGGTGAGGGGATAAAAAGCCAATTCCGAACGGTCTTCAGGGAGCGTCACCGGTGTCCGGGGAAGAGAGAGGGGGCGTTTCCGCGTCTCGACAGCGGGAGAGACGCCGGGGAGAGGATGAAAATGCAGCGCCGGCGGGACGGAATTCGGCAGCGGAATCTTCCGGATCCGGTCGAATTTTCTCTTGTTTCTGTCCAGGTCCCTGAGCATCTGGGCGCGCTCCTTATGCTCAAACTTGAGTCCGAGCATTTTTTCCGTGTATTCCACGGTCACGACACCGAGCTTGTCCCGGTCGTGCTTGAAATAAAAGAAAAGCCGGACGCCGGCGACGATGATCAGGAATCCGGTGAGGAGAATCAGACCGGGTTTGATGCGTCCTTGACGGTTGCGTTTGAGCATGGAGCCCTCCTTGACGACCGGACGCGGCGGCGAATCCTTCGTCGCCGAGCGTTGAGATGGGAATCCATCCTTGACACGGTTGTAATGAATATCATATTTTGCTCGAGATGGCCAGTCGCGGCGGCGCGGGCCGCCCGACTCTTCCCGCCGGCCCTTGCGGAGGTCAATTCGGGAATCATCCGGATGAGAGGACGATCATGAGCTTGAACGCCGGGGCGAAAGCGCTTCCGCCGCCTCCGAATATTCACCGCTGGCTGATCTTGGGCATCATCAGCTGGGCCATGTTCGGAAACTATTATGTTTTCGACGCCCTCAATCCTGTGGGGCCGCTGCTCGAAAGCCAGCTGCGCTTCAGCCAGTCCCAGATCGGGCTTCTCGACTCGGCCTACAACATCGCCGCCCTGATCATCCTCCTCATCGGCGGCGTCATCATCGACCGCGCCGGCACGCGGAAAGCCATGATTCTCTTCGGCGTCATCGCCGCCTCGGGAGGGGTGCTCATCGCCCTGGCCCCGGGCGGATACGGGGGCATGGCCGGCGGCCGCTTCCTTCTGGGTCTGGGGGCCGAGCCGCTTATCGTGGCCATCACCTGCGCCCTGGCCAAATGGTTCAAGGGCAAGGAGCTGGCCTTCGCCATGGGATTGAACCTGACGATCGCCCGGCTCGGCTCGGTGGCGGCCGATAACTCCCGCAACTGGGCCGGCGAACTGTTTTCCTCCTGGAGGCCGCCGCTCATTCTGGCCGCCGGCATCGGCGGGCTGTGCATCCTCGCCTCGGTGGGCTACGCGCTCTTCGAGCGGCGGTCGGAGCGCCGTTTCGCTCTCGGCCGGGCCGGCGCGGCCGATAAGCTCGTTTTTTCCGATCTCCTGCGCTTCGGCGCGCGCTACTGGTGGGTGGTGGGCTTGTGCGTGACGTTCTATTCCGTCGTTTTTCCTTTCCGCCGTTTCGCCAACATTTATTTTCAGCACGCCCGGGGGATGTCGCCCGAGGCGGCGGCGTTCCTGAACGGCCTCCTGCCGATGACGGCCTTGGTGGCCACTCCGCTTTTCGGATTGCTGGCCGACAAGATCGGACGTCGGGCGCAGCTCATGGCTGCCGGAACAGGCCTTCTTCTGGCCGGCTTTTTGATTATGACCCAGACGGCGCTTCCGGTCCATGTGCCCGTGGCCATGCTGGGCGTCGCTTTCTCGCTCGTCCCGGCGGTCATGTGGCCGGCCGTGGCGTATCTGGTGGATGAAAAGCGCCTGGGAACGGCTTTCGCCCTGATGACGTTTTGCCAGCAGATCGGCTGGGCCGCGACGTCCTGGGGATTGGGACGCCTCAACGACGTCTTCAAGGCCGGCGTCGAGAATCCGGCCGGATACGGCCCCGGCATGTGGCTTTTGACCGGTCTGGGGACGGCCGGTCTTCTGTTCTCCTGGCTTCTGTGGCGCAGTGAGCGCCGGTCAAAAGCCGCCCCGTCAGCGACTCCTTAAATTCCGTGCGACCTCGCTCGGGTCCCCCCGATCCGGGCCGCAGGGGCTGAGCGCGATGCGGAAACTCCGTGGGTCCGGCAGGGTCAGGATGTGCTCGGCCAGAGGAGGAGGGCCGCAGCTCGCTCCGCCCAGACCCATTTGGGATTCGTCCAGGCAGAGAACGATGTCCGGCCGGGGGATGAGCCTTGTGAAGCGGCGCGGTTGCCTGTTCTTGTGACGGCTGCCGTCGAGGTCTTCGGCCGTGAAATGCGAGGCCGTGACGGACAGGCGGCCGCATCCGGCGACCATCAAACCCGCGCCGCGGTCGTCGGTCAACGAAACCCACCTTACGTCCTCTTTGTTCCCGTTCTCCTGGGGACGGACGTATTCCGTGAATTGATCCGATACGGGCCCCCTCCAGATCCCGATATCGCAGCTTGTCTTGCGGTCGGGATAGCTTTCTCCCGGTCCGCGGCCGAACCAGGTCATGGTCTCCAATGCGCCGGAGACCGTCATCTTCAGTCCGAGCTTATAGAGGGGAGGCAGCTCGCCGAGCGGGCTGAAAACGTTGTCCATGACGATGCGTCCGTCGCCGAAGATCGTCCATTCGCAGGCGTGGCGGACGCCGAGGCCCTTGAAGCCGATATGATCGACGATCGTCTCCAACCGGACCGCGCGCTCGCTCACGGCTTCGACCTTGAAATCCCGCACGGACTCCCGGAGACGGCTAAGCCCGGAATCCGCCCATTTCTTCGCCATCCAGATGTCGTTGTCCGTCGGCGCGCGGAAGATGTTGAGCCGGGGACCGTTGGCCGCCGACTCGGCCGGAGCGATGATCGGCCGCGGGCCGTAGTCGAGGGACAGAATTGTTCCCGCCGCCCGGCTGAAAACCACGCGGAAATCTTCGCCCCGCACCTCGAGCAGGTTCGCGTCTTCGGCCAGGACGAGGGGCGGCCGCTCGGCCGCGGGCGCGGGCTTCCGCTCGGTCGGGGGAGAAGGAGCGCCCGGCACGGAAATCTGTTCCCAGGCGACTTCATGGCCCGCTTCCGCGTAAAGGGTTTTGGCGCGCTCGCGGAAGCTGACGCGGAGAAAATATTCGGCTCCGGCTTTCTTGGGAAACGTCTTCAGGGGGAGACGCACGACGGCCGAGCCGCCCGGCCGCACGTTCAGGGAGCCGAAAGAGCCCTCCTGAACGGCACGTCCGTCCTCGGAAAGGGACCAGTCGCCCGTGAAGCGGTCGAGGTTGAGGAAGGCGTGCTTGTTCTTGACCAGGATCGCTCCAGAGGCCGAGTCGACGGATTCGACGCCCACGGGCTGGTAAACCTTCTTGACCTCGAGCAGCTTGGGCGTGACCTGGCGGTCGGGAAGAACAAGGCCGTTGCAGCAGAAGTTGCCGTCGTTGGGCGTGTCGTCGAAATCCCCGCCGTAAGCATAGTGCCATCTTTTTTTTCCGTCCGGGCCGGCGGGCTCGTCCGTATATTTCCGCAAAGCCTGATCGACCCAATCCCAGACGCAGGCGCCGATGATCCGCGGCGCGGCGTCGATGACGTCCCAGTATTCCTTGAGGTTGCCGCAGGCGTTGCCCATGGCGTGGGCGTATTCGCAGACGAAGAAGGGCCGTTCCGGATTCTCGGCGGCGATCTTGCGCAACCCCTCCACGGAGGGATACATGACGCTGTCCATGTCGGCCGCCTCGTTCATGCGTTCGTAGTGGACGGGACGGGTCGGGTCGAGGGTTTTCACCAGGGCGGAGGAGGCCAGGAAATTTTCTCCCGGCCCGGCCTCGTTCCCCAGGGACCAGATGAGGATCGAGGGGTGGTTCTTGTCTCGCTCCACCATGCGGCGCACGCGGTCGAGATGGGCTTCCTTCCATTCCGGCGCGTGGCCGAGGGATTTGGCGCCATAGCCCATGCCGTGGGACTCGATGTTGGCCTCGTCCACAAGATAGAGGCCGTAGCGGTCGCAGAGCTCGTACCAGCGCTCGTCGTTGGGGTAGTGACTCGTGCGGACGGTGTTGATGTTGTGCTGCTTGAGAAGGGTGATGTCCTGAAGCATCCGTTCATAAGGAAGCGCCCGGCCGTGGTCGGGATCGTGCTCGTGACGGTTCACGCCGCGGAGCTTGACGGCTCGGCCGTTGAGGAGAAGACGCCCTCCCTTGAGCTCCACTTCCCGAAAACCGAAATCGCAGCTCCGGGCGTCGACGACGCGGCCTGTTTCGTCCTCAAGGGTGAGGACCAAGCGGAAGAGATTCGGCGTCTCGGCCGTCCATTTCAGGGGGTTGCGGACGCGGGCCCTGAGGTCGAGCGCCGCCTCTTCGCCCGGCGGGACGGGATCTACGGGCGAGGCGGGCAGGACGCGGCCGCTGACGGAGCGGCCGGCGGGAATCCGCGCCGCGAGATCCGCGGAAATCGCCTGGAGTCGGACCGGCCGTCCGTCCGGGTCGTAGAGATGCGTTTTCAGGACGAGAAGGGGAGAGGTCTCCGGGGATGAGTTTTTGATGCGCGCCGTGAGGCGGAGGTCGGCGTCCCGATGGTCCGCATCGAGGTCGCATCGGGCGAAGAAGTCGCGCAGGAAGACCGCGGGCTCGGCGGTGAGCACAACGTCGCGGAAAATCCCTCCGAAGCGGAACATGTCCTGGTCCTCGAGATAGCTCCCGTCAGACCAGCGGTAGACCTCGACGGCCAGGAGGTTTTTCCCGGGCCGGAGGAAGCGGGTGATGTCGAACTCGGCGGGCGTCTTCGAGTCCTGGCTGTAGCCGACCTTGGCGCCGTTCACCCACACATAGAAAGCGGAATAGACTCCGCCGAAACGGATGAAGATCCTGCGTCCGGACCAGGAGTCGGGGAGGGCGAACTCCGTCCGATAGGAGCCGACGGGATTAAAGTCACGGGGGATGCGCGGAGGGTCGGCGGGAAAAGGATAACGGACGTTGGTGTAAATGGGGATGCCGTAGCCGTGCATCTCCCAGCAGGCGGGGACGGGGATGGTCTCCCAGCCGGAATCGTCGAAATCCGCGCGGAAAAAATCCCGAGGCCTGTCGGCGGGCCTCCCGACCCAGTGGAATTTCCATTCGCCGTTGAGGAGTTTGACGTACGGCGTCGCTTGGCGTCCGCCGCGCCGGGCGCTTTCGAGGTCGGCGTAGGGCAGGGACGTGGCGCGCGGCGCCTCTTTGTTTATGCCGAACACCGCGGGATTTTCCCAGTCGGGCGGGTCCTCTCCGGGGTTAGCGGAGAGAAGGGCGGCCGCGGCCAAAAGGATGAATGCCTTCGCGCTGCGGGAAGAGGCGGGCATGGGGACCTCCGGCATGTCTTTGTGCTTTGCTTATATCGCAGCCGCCTCGATTCGGTCAACTTTAAATGGGGGACACAATACCTATTTCCCTTATTGAAATGAGGTTAATAGGTATTGTGTCCCCCTATTGGCCTGAATGTAATAGAATACCTGCCTATGGACCGAGGGGAGAAAGCGGCGCCGATCCACGGGCGCACGGGCCTGCTCCGCACGCTGGGTGCCTATGACGGCGTGGCCATTCTCCTCGGCATCGCCATCGGCGCCGGAATCTACTCCACGCCCCAGATCATCGCCGGCTACCTCGGCTCTTTTTCGCAGATCATCCTCCTCTGGATCGGCGTCGGCCTGCTGGTGTTCATCGGCGGCCTGATCTATGCCGAACTCGGCACGCGCCTGCCCGAGGCCGGCGGCGAATACGTCTACGTCAGCCGGGCCCTGGGGCCGTTCGCCGGTTTCATCTTCGGCTGGTCGCAACTTCTCCTCATCCGCACCAGCCCGGCCGCCGGCCTGGCCATCATCACCGCCGACTACCTGAGGAATTTCATAAGCCTTTCGAACACGGGGCACAAGCTCGTCGCCCTGGGAGTCATCGTCTTTTTCGCGACCTTGAATTATCTGGGCGTGAAAAAGGCGAGCGTCTATCAGAACCTGGCCACGACCTTTAAGGTCGTCGGGCTCATCGTCCTCATCGTCGTCGGCCTAGTCCTTCTCCAGGGCCGAGACAACCTTTTATCCACCCGGGCCGAGCCGACGATAAAGCTCGGGCCGCTGGGCAACGTCGTCGCCGCGCTGATGATGGTCTTCTTCGCCCACACGGGCTGGGAGCGCCTGGGGTATTCGGCGGCGGAGATGAAGAACCCCAAGCGGACGATTCCCCTCGGCCTTTTCCTGGGCATCGCCGTCCTGGTGGCCGTCTATCTCAGCGCCAATCTCATCTACCACTGGACCCTGGGCATGGAGGGCGTCCGCGGGAACACGGTCGTGGCCACGGCCGCGGCCCGGGAGCTGGCCGGTCCGCTGGGGCTTGTGCTTGTGGCGTTGCTCGTCATCGCCTCGACGACGAGCTCGATAAACGGCACGATGATGACCGCCACGCGCGCCTACTACGCCATGGCCCGCGACGGCCTGTTCTTCAAGTGGCTGGATTACATTCATCCCCGGTTCCGCACGCCTTCGCGGGCGATCATCGCCCACGCCCTCTGGGCGGCGGTGATTCTCTTTCTGCGCGGCACGTTCGAGGCCATCGCCGCGGGCATGGTTTTCGGCATCCTTATTTTCTGGGCTCTGAACGGCGTCGCCCTGTTTCGCCTGAGAAAATTGAACGTCGGCGGAAGCGACATCTATCGCGTGCCCCTCTATCCGGTCCTCCCGGGAATTTATCTTGCCGCTTTCGTCATCTTCATCGTGACGCGCGGCGTCATCGATTGGCGGCATTCCCTCATCGACCTGGCCTTCATCGGCTCGGGCCTGCCGTTTTATTTCTTCTGGCAGCGAAAGCGCAAAAAACGAACCCCGGCCGGCTCGTAGCCCAGCGAGTGATTTTGTTCGTCAACCCCTGGATCGGTTAAATGGCGATATGGAAATAGATGAAAATGAAGATGATCGCCCCCTCCGACGGCGCCGCCCCCCAGAGCCGCCGCAGCGGGGATGTTCCCTACGCCCTGCCACAACTTGAAAATCGCGCCGACCAAAGCCATCCGGACAAAGGGGGCCATGGATGTGCGACATAAATAAGGGATTTGCTTTTCTTCAGATTTGCTGTTTCACTGTTGGGCCGGCATTCCCCTGAGTCCCACGTATCGGGGGGCGTCTTCTTGGCCGCAGGATGAACTCCAGCCCTTCAAAGCCGGCTTATTCCTCCGCGCGCTTCTTCCGCTTCCAGTTCCAGTAGAGGAAGCCGGGGATGCCGACGGCCACCCAGAAGAATCCCATGACCGAGTTGATCAGGGGGAACCGGCCGTCGAGGAATCCCGAGATGTCCGAGTACAGGGTGAAAACGATGTAAACCAGGGAAAAAAAGATGAACACCACGGGCGTCAAGGGGTAGCCCCAAACCTTGTAGGGCCGGGGATGATCGGGCATCTTGCGCCTCAGGACGAAAACGGCCAGGGCGCCCAGGGCGTAGGTCAGCCAGCTTACGAAGATGACCTGGTCGGTGAGCTGGTCGAACGTCCCGCTCAGGACGAGGACCGACGACCAGACGCCCTGCCAAAGGAGGGCGTTCCCGGGGGTGCGGAACAGGGGATGGACGCGGCCCATGGAGCCGAAGAAAAGCCGCTTGCGGGCCATGGCGTAATAGACGCGGGCGGCCATCATCATGATGCCGTTCGTGGCGCCGAAGGTCGAGATCATGATGGCGATGGCGATCGCCGCCCCGCCGAAGCGGCCCATGAAGCTTGAGACGACGTCCGTGGCCACGAGGTAGCTCTGGCCGGTCTGCTCGGCGGCCACGTATTTCCGGCCCATCTCCTCCACGGGGATGACGTAGATGTAGGCCAGGTTGATGAGGACATAGACGACGATGACCACGAAAACCGTGGTGGCCAGCGCCTTGGGGAGGTTCCGCTGGGGATTCTTGATTTCTCCGGCCATGTAGGTGACGTTGATCCAGGCGTCGTAGGCCCAGAACGCGCCGGCCATGGCCACGATGAACAGGATGAAGACCGAGCCCGTGGCTCCTCCCGTCCCCAGAGCCGATTGCGTGAAGTTGCCGATGTCGCCCCGGCCGAAAGCGAGAGCGAGAACGACGATGACGGCGATGGCCGCCACCTTGAGGCCCGTGAACAGGACCTGCAGGGCGCTCCCGAAGCGGACGCCGAGATAATTGACCACGGTCAGAAAGACGATCAGGGCGATCGTGCAGGCCTTGAGGCCGATGAATTTAAAAGGAGTGATGTCGCCGATGAAGGGGACGTGGAGGGTGATCGCCTCCCAGGCGGCGCCCAGGCGCGGAAATTGGACGAAGTATCCCAGCGAATCCGAGAAGACATAGGCGATGGCGGCGATGGAGCCCGTCTGGATCACGGCGAAGGCGGACCAGCCGTAGAGGTAGCCGACGAAATCGCCGTAGCTCTTGTTGAAGTAGCCGTAAAGCCCGCCCGCCTCCTGGAACATGGAGGAGATCTCGGCGATGCTCAGGGCGCCGAAGATCGTCATCAACCCGGCCACCACCCAAACGAGCAACAGAAGTTCGGCCGAGGGAAGCTGTGAGGCCATCACACCCGGCTTCTTGAAGATGCCCGAGCCGATGATCGACCCCACGCCGCAGGCCACGGCGGCGATGAATCCCAGCTCCCGCTTCAACTCCAGAGGCTTTTTTCCTGTTTCTATGGCCATAACAGTTCCCGATTATATATGAAAACGGGGTTGCGACGAATCAGGGCGCGCCGCCGCTCTGTTTGCCGCTGATGCTTTGCTTCCGGCCGACAAAAAAATACAAGAGAGTGCCGATGATCGGCAGGAAAACGACGACGATGATCCAGATGAGTTTGTCATTCCCCTTGAATTCCTTTTTCAGGATGTTTACGAGCGCAAGCGCCCACAGGATCCCCGCGACTAGAAAGATCAACAACAAGAGCTCCGTTAAACTTATCATCATTCCTCCTGTTCCTGTAAGATTCAAGACCGAGCCGATCGCGGATTTCGACAGTATTCCCATTTTTCCCGGGTGTCAAATTCAAATTGAAGACGGGGCCGCATCTCCACTTTCCACTCGAAACCCGTCGATTCCGGGCTAAACCGCTTATGGCACCTCAACCCTCCCCCAGGCCCTTGGCCCTCAGACTGGAATTCACCACACAATGCGTCATAGAGCCGAACGGGTATTGTGTCTCCCATTTCGGCTGTGATAACCTGCCGGGCATGAGCAGCGAAGACAAACAGGGCGTGGGGTTCGTCAAGGGCATCGGCGTTCTGAGCGCGACCAACATCGTCATCGGCTCCATGGTCGGTTCGGGGATCTTTCTCGCGCCCTCGATCATGGCCGGCTTCATCGAGAACTCGAGCACGATCATTTTCCTCTGGCTCGTCGGCGGGCTGCTCACCGTCTTCGGCGCCTTAAGCCTGGGCGAGCTGGCTGCGGCCTTTCCCAAGGCCGGGGGCCAGTACATCTTCCTCCGTGAATCCTTTTCCCCGCTGTGGGGCTTCCTCTACGGCTGGGGGCTGTTCTTCATCATCCAGACCGGTTTCATCGCCGCCGTAGGCATCGCTTTCTCCAAGTACCTGGGCATCTTCATCCCCGCGCTCGGAGAGGGGAACGTGCTCCTGACCTTGCCCATCTTTTCCTACAAGATCGTCATCTCCTCAGCCACCCTGATGTCCATCCTGTGCATCGTTTTTCTTACGGGCATCAACATCCTGGGCGTCAAGACGGGCGCCCTCATCCAGAACATTTTCACCATGGCCAAAGTGGGCGCTATCCTGGCGCTCGTCGGCGCGGCTTTCATCCTGGCCAAGGGCGATTTCAAAAACTTCCTCCCTTTGCTCAAGCCGACCGTCCCCCAGGCGGCCAAGCTGACGCTCTTCGCCGCCGCGGCCGTGGCCATGTCCAAGGCGCTCTTCGCCTACGACGCCTGGTATACGGTGACCTTCGTGGCCGAGGAATCCAAGCGGCCGAAGCGGGACATCCCCCTGGCCATGCTCCTCGGGACGGGCGCGGTGACCCTGCTCTACACCCTGGTGACGGCCGCCTACTTCTACGTCATCCCCATCACCGAAGCGGCGGGGCTCAAGGAGAACCGCATCGCCTCGGCCGTGGCCGAGCGCGTCATGGGCTCGCCGGGCCTGACGTTCATCACCCTAGCCGTGCTCATCTCGACCTTCGGCTGCCTCAACGGCCTGATCCTGTGCGGAGCCCGCGTCTATTACGCCATGGCCAAGGACGGCCTGTTCTTCCGCAGCAACGCCCGGCTCCATACGCGGTTCAAGACACCCCACCTAGCCTTGCTCTTCCAGGGCGCCTGGGCCATCCTCCTCACCCTGAGCGGCACGTTCTCCGACCTGCTGACCTACACGGCCTTCGCCTCGCTCCTCTTCAACAGCCTGACGATCCTCGGCCTGTTCGTCCTGCGCGCCAGGAGACCCGATCTGGAGCGTCCCTACAAGGTCTGGCTCTATCCCGTCCTTCCGCTCCTCTATCTTCTCATCGCCCTATTCTTCATTGTCTTTATCGTCATCGGCGACCCGCTGAACTCCATCAAGGGCCTGGTCCTCATCGGCATCGGCGCCATTGTGTATATCTTCCTGCGCCGGCGGCTGAGGAGGGCGGGGCAGGGGGCGGGGTGAATTTCAAACGACAAGTCCTCTGCCTCACTATGCGATCTTTGACCTAGGCCGTCGTGGCCGACCTTGACGATCACGATAAGCAGTTGATCATCCTCGATTTCGCAGGCGATGCGATAGAAGCCTTGGCGCACCCGATGCCTTTCCTGGCCCGACAGTTACTCGCAACCCGGGGCGCGCGGATCTTCAGATAGAGCCTCGAGGCATTTAAAATGAGAGTGACGTCTTTTTGCGGAATTGCGCGAAGAACCTTTTGGAACGACTCCGCTAGGTTGATGCACAATGATGCGCGCTTTTCGGTTTGAGGAAGCAGCGCTTGCATATAACGGCATCATTAGCCCAGAATGACTTCATGTGCCTGAGGATTGGCTTGATTTGACAACGTAGGAAGGGGAATGAACAAATGAAAACTCCCATGCGTCGAATATCCACCTTTCCCGCAATCGGCTGCCTGGTTTTGCTGGTATCGGCAATCGCCCATGGCGCAGGTTATGACCCTCTCGCCGTTTCGGCGGGCGTCGCTCCGGATGTCGTGGACGTTACAGTGAGAGATCAGAAGCGGCAGCGCGACATCCCCATCCGGATCTATCTCCCTCCGGCGGACAACCCCGCTCCGGTGGTCCTCTTCAGTCACGGGTTGGGGGGATCCCGGGAAGGAAGCGGCTATCTCGGCAGGCATTGGGCCGGCCGCGGATACGCGGCCGTGTTCCTGCAACACCCGGGGAGCGACGCTTCGGTCTGGAAAGACAAGCCCGCCGCACGGCGCATGCGGGCGATGCGGGAGGCGGCCAATCTCCGGAACTTCGTGCTGCGTGTCAGGGACGTTTCCGCCGTATTGGATCAATTGGCGAAGTGGAATCGGAGCGGCGGCCGGATCCCGGCGGGACGGCTCGACCTAGGGAAAGTCGGCATGTCGGGTCACTCGTTCGGCGCCGTAACGACGCAGGCCGTGAGCGGCCAGAGAATAAGGGATGGGAAGGTCACGTTCACCGATGCGCGCATCGACGCCGCGCTCGTCATGAGCCCGAGCAGCCCGCGTCGCGGCGCGCCGAAAGATGCGTTCGGGGATGTCTCGCTGCCGTGGATGCTGATGACCGGCACGAAAGACACGGCGCCGATCGGCGACGCGGACATGGAGTCCCGCCTTGCGGTTTTTCCCGCATTGCCGCCCGGGGGGAAGTACGAGTTGGTGCTCTACGG
>JAFGAV010000103.1 GCA_016933515.1 Candidatus Aminicenantota bacterium | reverse complement strand
GCCTTTTCAGCTTCCTTCAAAGCCAGCCGCATCCATTTTTCGTCTTTTTTTTCGATCATCATTCCTATACTTTGATTTTACAGGCAAATCAGCGCTCCGGCAATCCGTCTCCGATTCCGCTTCCCAATCCCGGCCGGCTGTGATATGGTAATTAAGTAATCCATTTCTAGGGAGGACCTAATGCCTCAAGACCTGCCGACAGTCGGCTCACTGCTCCCCAAGATCAGCCCCCGCATCGTCAAGCTGATCGTGGCGGCGGTTGTGCTGATCATCATCCTCTGGGGATCGATCTACACCATCGCCCCCGAGGAGACGGGAGTCATCCTGCGTTTCGGGAGATACGTTCGATCCACGAGCCCGGGGCTGCATTTCAAGCTGCCCCTGGGCATCGAGTCTTTGACCAAGGTCCCCGTCCAGCGCCAGCTCAAGATGGAGTTCGGGTTCCGCACAACCCGGCCGGGAATCACTTCAGAATACCGGGTGACGCCCGATTCCCTGGAAGAAGCGATCATGCTCACCGGCGACCTGAACGTCCTGGTCGTGGAGTGGATCGTCCAGTACAAGATCAAGGACCCCTACAACTACCTGTTCAAAATCCGAAGCGCCGAAGCCACTTTCCGCCTGATGAACGAGGCCGTCGTGCGCAAGATCGTCGGCGACAACTCGGTGGACGAAGTCCTGACCGTCGGCCGCTCCCGGATCGCCGCCGAAGCCAAGGAACAGCTGCAGCAGCTCTGCGACCTGTACGAGATCGGGATCGACGTCAATCAGCTCATCTTCCAGGACATCAACCCGCCCGACCCCGTCAAGCCCGCGTTCAATGAAGTCAACGAGTCTCTCCAGGAGAAAGAACGGAAGATCAATGAAGCCTGGTCGGAATACAACCAGGAAATCCCCAGGGCGCAGGGAGAAGCGGAACAGGCGATCCAGTCCGCCGAGGGTTACGCCACGGAGCGGGTGAACAACGCTCAGGGAGACGCCAGCCGCTTCACGTCCGTCTACAGGGAGTACGTCAAGGCGCCGTCGGTCACGCGGCGGCGGCTCTATTTGGAGACAATCGCCGAGATCATGCCCAAGCTGTCGAAGAAGATCATCTTCGACGAAGGTCAGAAAAACATCATGCCCCTCTTGAGTCTGGGCGAGGAGGTGAAGAAATGAAAGTCTCGCTCAAGACCATCCTCCTGGCGGGCCTACTGCTTGTGGTCCTGATTGTTCTGTCCGGAACGTTGTATATCGTCACCGAGACCAACCAGGTGATCATCACCCAGTTCGGCAAGCCCATCGGCGACATGGTGACCAGGCCGGGCGTCCATCTGAAGATGCCCTTCATCCAGAAAGCCAATTTTTTCGAGAAACGCTGGCTGGAGTGGGACGGCGACCCCAACCAGATCCCCACCCGGGACAAGAAATACATTTGGGTCGACACCTACGCCCGGTGGCGGATCAGCAATCCCCTCGTCTTCTTCCAGAGGGTCAGGGATGAGAGGGGCGCCTATTCGCGGCTGGACGACATCCTGGACGGCGAGACAAGGAACGCCGTGGCCAACGCCGCCTTGATCGAGATCGTCCGCACCTCGAACCGGCCCTTCGAAATTACCGGGGAAACGGCCATACTCCAGACCGAAGAGGAGCTGGAGTCGGTGTCGTTGGGCCGGGACAAGATCTCCCGCATCATCCTGGAAAAAGCCGCGGCCATCACGCCCGAGTTCGGCATCGAGCTCCGCGACCTGCAGGTCAAGCGGGTCAATTACATCGAAGAAGTTCAGCAGAAGGTCTTCGACCGGATGATCGCCGAAAGGCAGAGGATCGCCGCCATGTACCGCAGCGAGGGCGACGGCAAGAGCGCGGAAATCCGGGGCCAGAAGGAGCGGGAGCTGAAACGCATCCAGTCCGGGGCCTATAAGACGGCGCAGGAAATCAAGGGCCGGGCCGACGGCGAAGCCACCCGCATCTATGCCGAAGCTTTCAACCGCGACCCGGAGTTCTACCAGTTCTGGAAAACCCTGGACACCTACCGGACGACTCTGGACTCCAACACCTGGCTGCTGCTGTCGACGAACAACGAGTTCTTCAAGTTCCTGAAGTCTCTCTCGGGACGCTGATCCCGGCTTTTGAAGCCAGGTCCTCGAGTCCGGCTATGGCCTTGGCCGTTTAGACGGGATCGAGGATCACGGCTTCCTCTCGGAAGACCCGGGCCAGGGTCCGGGCGACGGAGCCGTCCACAAAGCCGTATCCCGGGCCGATTGAGAGATTCTCCAGTCTGTGAAGCGGCGTCGGGAGGATCGTCAGGGGCAGGCGCGGAAATTTCCCGAGACGCCGACGGAGTCTTTCGCGGGCGGCGGCATCGGCCCGGCTTGTTTTCACTCTTTCGCCCCCCCTTATTCCTTCGCCTTGACGGCGGGAAGGACAAGACCATGTCCCCGGTGAAAGAGTCCCGGCAGGGAGACGGGCAGCCGGCCCAAAAAACCGACCTCGCCGAAAACAGCGGCGGCGGCTGTCCTCTGCGCTTCCGGAGAGCTTCTGTAGGCGCATATGTAGCAGGCCGCATCGGGAAATTCCTTGAGAAAATAGGGGCTGCCGAAGGACACGACGGCTGTCGCCTTGCCGCTTGAGGTCAGCTCCCGGACAAGCTCGGCATGCCCGGGATTCAGGCCCACCGTGCCTTTGCTGTCCTCGAGCCGGGAGAAAAGAGCGATCAGAATCGCGTCGGCCTGCCGGGCGGACTCCGCCATGGTTTCAATCTTCCTTCTGTCGGTAAAAGCCTCGGCATAACCGAACATCGCGTCCTTTCGGCGCTTGAGAACTTCCTGAACGAAAATCCGCCCGGCGAAGGTGCCGCCCTCGTCGCTGCTCAGGGACAGGACGGCGATTTTCCCCGCCTTCTCTCCGAACGGGAGAATGCCGCCCTCGTTCTTGACCAGGGTGAGAGATTGTTCAAAAGCCCAAGCCGCCCAGCGCCGGTGGTCTTCGCGGCCGATAATTTCCGGAAGGCGTTCCAGATCGACGAACCTCTTTTTGTTCAGGCCGAGCCGGGCCTTGAGGGCGAGGATCCGTCGGACCGAAGAGTCGATCCTGCGCTCCGGAATCCGGCCCGAGCGGACGGCCTCCGCAAGAGCCCTTGCGGCCTCATTGGGATCGGCCGGAAGGAGCACAAGGTCCGCCCCGGCTTCGACGGCCAGCACGGCCGCTTCTCCGGGCGGAAACAGTTTCGTGATTCCACCCATGTCCATGGCGTCGGTGACGATCAGCCCCCGAAACTTCAGCTGTCCGCGCAGGACCTCCGTCAAAAGGACCGGGGACAGAGTGGCCGGGCGGCCGGGCGTCGGATCGACGGCCGGAACGGACAGATGGCCGGTCATGACCGACAGCACCCCGGCGTCGACGAGACGGCGGAAAGGCTCCAGCTCGATCCGCTCCAGACGCTCCCGGTCGGCGGTCACGACGGCCAGGTCGAGATGGGTGTCGATGTCCGTGTCGCCGTGTCCCGGAAAGTGCTTGGCCGTGCCGACCATTCCGTGCTGCTGGCAGCCCCGGACGAAAGCCCGGGTCAGCCGTCCGACCTGGCCGGGATCCTCACCCACAGAGCGCGTGTTGATGATGGGGTTGAGCGGATTGACGTTCACGTCGGCCACGGGCGCAAGGGCCTGATGGATGCCCATGGCCCGGCCCTCTACGGCGGTGATGCGGCCCATCTGATAGGCCAGCTCCTCGGAATCGGCGGCGCCCAAGGCCATGAGCGGCGGAAAGGACGTGGCGCCTTCCACGCGGAAGCCCGGCCCCTGCTCGTAATCCGAGGACATGAGAAGCGGGATCTTTGCCCGCTCCTGAAGGCGGTTGGCCAGCCAGGCTGTTTCAAAAACCTGCCCGGCGAAAAAAACCACGCCTCCGACCTTAAGGTCTCCGACAAGGGATTCCAGATTCGCAAGGGCCTCGCTGTCCGCGCTGAGGAAGCGGCCGGCGGCCCGGACCATGAGCAGCTGACCGGCCTTTTCCTCGAGGGACATCCGCGACAGCGTCCGCGCCGCCCAGCGAAGCCCGGCGGGCGTAATCGAGAGATCGCCTTCGGGAAGAAACGCCGATCCGGGGAAGAGCCCGGCAAGAAGAACGAGGACCGAGAGGCGTCGGGCCGAAAGGGTCTTCATTTCTCCTTTCCTTCCGGAGGATGTTCTCTCCGCTGTGTCCGCGCCTCCGACCTGCGGATCCCGTTCCAGGCGAGCCGCCGTCCTCCCTCAGGCGAGAAAGTAGCGCAGCACGAACAGAGCGGAAATGACGTACACCACCGCGTGGGCCTCTCTCCCCCGCCCGGACACGAGCTTCAGCAGCGCGTAGGAGATGAATCCCACGGAGATCCCCTCGGTAATGTTCAGGGTGAGGGGCATCATGGTTACGGCCAAGAAAGCGGGCAGCGCCTCGGTGAAGTCGTCCCAGCGTATGGAGGTCACGCACTTCATCATGAAACAGCCGACGACGATGAGCGCCGGAGCGATCACGGGGTGGATGTCGCGACCCTGGTACGGATAGGCGCCTCCGATCATCCTGGCCGCCGGGCTGAAAAAAAGAGCCGCCAGAAACAGGAACGCGGTGAACATGTTGGCCAGGCCCGTTCTTGCGCCCTGTGCGATCCCGGCCGCGCTCTCCACGTAGCTTGACACGGTCGAGGTGCCGAGCAGCGCCCCGCCCACGGTCCCCAGCGCATCGGCCATCATGGCCTGATCGGCCCGCGGAAGCTTCCCGTCCTTGATGAATCCCGCCTGTCCTCCCACGCCGATCAGCGTCCCCACGGCGTCGAACACATCGAGCAGGAAAAAGACGAACACGACGGAGATCAGCCCGGTCTTGAGCGCGCCGAGGATGTCGGCCTGAAGAAGCGTCGGGGCCAGGCTGGGCGGGCTGGAAACAAGGCCCTGATACTTCACGACTCCAAGGGGAAGACCCAGGATGGTGGTGCCGATGATGCCCAGGAGGACGGCTCCCGGGACGCGCAGAGCCATGAGGACGGCGGTCAGCGCCAGGCCGGCCAGGGCCAGGAGAGCGGGACGGCTCGAAAGATCCCCCAGCTGGACGAGAGCTCCGGGATTGGCGACCACCAGTCCCCCGTATTGAAGGCCGATGAACGCGATGAGCAGACCGATGCCGACAGCGATGGCGTATTTCAGCGCATCGGGGACGGCGGCCACGAGTTTTCCCCAGATCCCCAGCAGCGACAGAACGACGAAGATCAGCCCGGAGAGGACGACGGCTCCCAGGGCGACCGGCCAGGGGTGGCCCAGGCCGCCGGCGGCCGCGGCGCCGCAGACCGTATAGGCGAAGAAAAAATTGTGGCCCATGGCCGGAGCCTGGGCGATGGGGTAGCGGGCCAAGAGGCCGGTCAGGACCGTGGCCAGGGCCGAGGCCAGACAAGTGGCGGTCATCACCGCGCCGTAATCCATTCCCGCCTTGGACAAGATCGCCGGCTGGACGAAAATGATGTAGGACATGGTCATGAAGGTGGTCGTTCCGCCCAGCGCTTCCCGTCCCGGAGTCGTTCCGTTTTCCCGCAACCGGAACAGACGGTCGACTCCCTGGAAAATGCCCATCGCCGCCGCCTTACGATTCCATGCGGATCAAGCTGAAGACGTCGATTCTCGGATGAGCTCTCTTCACGGCTTCCACGCCTTTTAAAAACGAGAGCTCGACCAGGGCGCCGAATCCCAGGACGCGGCCCCCCAGTTTCTCCACCAGATTGACGGCGCTGATCGAAGAGGAGCCCGTGGCGATCAGATCGTCGATGATGACCACGCGGGTGCCGGGCGCGACCGCGTCGGCGTGCATTTCGAAGATTTCGACGGCGTATTCGTTGGGAGCTTCGACACGGACCGTCCGCCCGGGGAGTTTTCCCTTTTTCCGAATCAGGGCCATCCCCAGCCCGAGGGTGAAGGCCAGGGGGGCGGCAAAAAGATATCCCCGCGACTCGATCCCCACGATGAGCTGCGGCTGCTTGGTTGCCGCCCAGGAGGCCAGGGCGTTCACCGACTCCTTGAAGGCCGCGGCGTCGAGGACAACGGGGGTGATGTCTTTGAATCCGATGCCCGGCTTGGGAAAATCTTTGATCTCGCGGATGCGTTCTCGTATGCTCTGCATGACGCTCCTTCCGTGTTGCCGGTTTCCTTCGGTATTTAAATCTGATTGCCGGAAATTGTCAATGCCGCCCTGGCTTCCTGACGTTTTGCGTGGCCCTTTAGCGTGAGCATTGGGCCATCAGACGAGAATTCACCACACAATTCGTCATAGACCCGGCCACACTCTGCCGCCGTTTTTCCGACGAGGCGGCTCGATTTCTTTCAAAATAAGCACGAAAAATATCTGTTGAATTTTCCTTCGTCCGTTACATAAAATATCATTCACGAGAGGAGAGGAAAACATCATGAACGGCGAAAATGAAAACACAGTCAAGCTGACCGGATTGGGCGCACCGCACAAGGACAAGACCTACGTGTTGGACAAGGAGGAGTTTCTCATCGGCCGCGCCCGCGACTGCGATCTGCGCATGGAGGAAAACACGATCTCGGGCCGGCACGCGAAAATCCTCAAGGTCCAGGACCACTATGAAATCGAGGACCTCCAGTCCACAAACGGCACCTTTCTTAATGACATGCGCGTCAGCCGCAAACGGTTGAGATCGGGAGACAAGATCAAATTCGACCAGTTCGAATTCCTGTTCACCGATCCCTCGGACGTCAGCCGGACCATTGTCGCCACCCCGAGCCTGCTGGCCGAGGCGCAGAAAACCGTCGTCCGTCCCCATCCGCCTTCGGCGGTTCCCTTGTCCCCCGCTCCGACGACGGCTCCCTCCCCGGCCGTTCTCTCCCGGCCCTCTTCAAATGTCCGAGGCGGAAGCGCGGCCGCAGGCGTTGTTGTCGCCGTAATTTTGGCCTTTCTCGTCGGCCTGGGCGGAAACATCCTGTTCCAGCAGATCCTTATCGCCGGAAGCGGCGGCTCCTTGCTGGGATCGGCCTGGGACAACGCCAAAAGCATGGCCAGAATCTACCCGACCATGCATCAGGCTCACCTCTGGGTCAAGGCCGACTTCAGCCGCTGGCAAAATATCGTCTCCATTCTCCTTATCATCCTGAGCGTCGTTCTGGCCGGAATGGCGGCCCAGGCGATCGGCCGGCGGAAAAGGATCCCCATCGCCCTGGCCTTCGGCGCCGTCTTCGTCCTGGCAGCGCTGGTCATGCAGATCGCGTGCCTTCAATTTCGGATCCAAGCGCTCCCCCTGCTCTACGCGGGCTTGGTCCGCGGCCTGCCTCCCTGGCCGTCCTTCGCCCTGGGAATCGCCTACATTTTCGGCGTGGTGTTCGTTCTGAGTCTTGTCGGAACGCTTCTCGTCCGGCGTGGCCGCTGACGCCGATGGACAAAGACCGGACGGTCCGCTGAAAATCTCGAACGGGAAACCCAAGGTGCGGCCAAGCGTCGACTGGCGGCTGTGTTTCGTTGCGGATGCGGGGACGGCGGCCGGACGGGACCTGGCGCCCATCGTTGAAAAGGCCGTTCGGGGAGGGGCGACCATCGTCCAACTTCGGGCCAAGAGCCTCGGCGCACGCGAATTTCTAGACGCGGCCAAAAAGCTGGCCGGGCAGCTTAAGCGGAGCCGTATACCCTTCATCGTCAACGACCGGGTCGACATCGCCTTGGCCTGCGGTGCGGACGGAATCCATCTCGGCCGGGACGATATGCCCTACGCCGAAGCGAGGCGACTCATGGGCCGGGAACGCCTTGTCGGGCTCAGCGCGGCCACGGCCGAGGAAGCCGAGGAGGCCGAGAGGCTGGGAGCGGATTATATAGGCGTCTGGCCGGTCTTCCCCACGTCCACCAAAGAAACGGGCCGTCCGCCCCTCGGTTGCGACGGCTTGAAGGCGATCCGGTCACGCGTTGGAATTGCGATCCTGGCCATCGGAGGCATAAGCACGGAAAACGCCGCCGACGTCATCGCCGCCGGCGCCGACGGCGTGGCCGTCGTGTCGGCCATTCTCTCCGCCCCCGATCCGGAGCGGGCCGCCGCCGCGCTGATCGCCGCCGTGGGCCCGAGACGGACCTAGCTCCCGGCGGAGACGGGCGACAATCATCCGGCCGACAGGCCGGAAAAGAAATTCTTCTCGTTGCCGCGGCACGAACGGAAAGGAGGTCCGGCGATGAAGATTCTGAAAAGCGGCGCCGCGCCCTCGGCCATCGTCTCCCTGTCCCAGAAAATCGGACGATTGAGCCGGGAGAGCGGCCGGGAGTACCTCCGCCTCGAGCGCGGCATCCCCGCCGTCCGGCCCATCGACCTGCAGTCCGTCGCTCCCTTCCTTCCCTTCAATGACCCGCAGATGCAATCCTATCCTCCGTCGACCGGCCGCGAAAGCCTGAAAACGGCGATCAACGATGCGTATTTCGGGGGGAAGGCGCGGCCGGACCGCATCGTCATCACGCCCGGCGGATCCATGGGGCTGGACATCGCCTTCCAAGTCCTGGACGCCGAAACATTTTTCCTTCCGGAGTTTCACTGGGGGACATACCGCCAGATCCTAAAGACCCGCGGCCGCGCCTGGGACTTCTATGCGTCTCTTGGAGAGCTGGCCGACCAGCCCAAGAAATTTTTCGGAACGGCCGTTGTCATCTGCGATCCCGGCAATCCCCTGGGAAGCCTCGAGCCCGAGGGGCGGGTCATCGAAACGGCGCGGCGACTGGCCGAGGCCGGAGTCCCCGTCCTTATCGACTGCCCCTATCGCCGCCTGTTTCTCGATCCGGCGGACGGTTTCTACCGGGCCCTGACGCCCTTGGAAAGCGTCGTCATCATCGAAAGCTTCAGCAAATCGCTCGGCCTCAGCGGCCTGCGCGTCGGATTCGTCCATGCCTCCGATCCGGATTTTATCGCCGAATTCTCCCTGCGCCTGGCCCTGCCGACAAACGGCGTCGACAATATCGCCCAAGCCTTTGTCGAACACCTGCTCGCCCACCCGGAGGGAATGTCGCTGGCCGGAGCCTACCGCGCGGTCACGACCGACCACACGGCTCGGAATCTCTCCTACTTGAAAACCCGCGGCCTGCTGGCTTCGGAATTCTACAAAGAAGCCGAAGCCCTGGGCATATTCGCCGCCGTCAACCGGAGCCCCGAGGAACTCCTGGAATCGCGCATCGGAAGCATCTCGCTCGCCTCATTCACCGAAAAGAACAAAGGCCGGGCGGAGGGCCGCGCCCGCGTCAATATCGCCGTCCCGCACGAGACGTTCGTTTCATTTTTCGACGCCCACCTGAAAAAGCATCCTTCCTCGGGGACTCCGCCGGAACGCCGGGAGTGAAACCGGAATCGGCTTCGACGGTGATCGTCCGCCGGTCTCCTTCCCCGACTTCAAGATAAATACGGACGGCGCGAACTTCGAAAGGCCATTTCTCGCCCCACTCGACGATGACGACTCCCCGGCCGAGATAATCCTCCCAGCCCAGATCGTAAATCTCCGATTCTCCGTTCAGGCGGTAAAGGTCAAAATGGAATATGGGCATCCGGGCCTGATAAATGTTCAGGAGGGTATAGGACGGACTGCAGACTTCGTCCGCATTTTCCAGGCCGAGACCGGCGGCCAATCCCTTGGCGAAAACGGTCTTGCCTGCTCCCAGATCTCCGAAAAGCAGGACGACCTCATCCCCCCGAAAGCCGCGCGCCAGTTTTCTCCCCGTCCGGAAGGTCTCCTCCCGGCTTGGTGAATGAAAAACGCGCCGTCTCATCCTCTTTTTCTTCCGGGCCGGCGGGGATGGGCTCGTCACGGCGGGGAGGCTTTGTCCTCCAGGGATTTGAGCGCCCGGGTCAGATAGCGAATGATGTCCCCTGCGGTCAGCGCTTTCTGTCCGACCGTGTCCGCCGCAAGGTCGCCCGCCAACCCGTGGCTGTAGACGCCGGCCACGGCAGCCTTCAGAACGTCTTTGTCCTGGACGAGCTGGCCGCCGATGAGACCGCTCAGCACGTCTCCCGATCCTCCCGTGGCCATCCCCGGGTTGCCCGAACTGTTGATGAACACCCGCCCGTCCGGAGACGCGGTCAGGGAGCGATGGCCCTTCAAAACGAGGACAACATCGTTTCGTCCGGAGAACTCGGCGACGAGCTCCAATCTCCGCTCCAGGACCTCCGCGGCGCTCCTCCCCGTCAGGCGGCCGAACTCGCCCGGATGGGGGGTCAGGACGGCCGGTCGGGGAAGAACGGAGAGAAGATCCGGATTCGCGGCCAGGATGTTCAGCCCGTCCGCGTCCAGCACGAGGGGCAGCTTGACGCGGGGCAGAAACTCCATAAGGAAGCGCGCCGTGCCGGGATGGGTGGACAGCCCCGGGCCGAGAACGAGCCCGTCTTTCCCCCGGCACAGCTCGAGGCAGCGGTCCGCGGCTTCGGGCGCGATGGTCTTGGCTTCCGTTTCCGGCAAGGGCTCGGTCATGAGTTCGTCCATGGAGCGCGCCACGGCGGCCAAACCGCTCCGGGGGACGGCGACGGTCACCAGGCCCGCTCCCGTTTTGAGCGCCGCTTTGCCCGCCAGGGCCGCCGCCCCGGTCTTGCCCAATGAGCCGCCGATAACCAGAAGATGGCCGTAAGTTCCCTTATGGGAGTCGCGGGGCCTCTTGCGATAGAGCCCCAGAATCGTTTTCTCTTCGACGATCTCCAGTCGAAAATCTTCATCTCGGAAAAGCTCTTGAGGAATGCTGATATCGGCGATCACCAGCTTGCCGACGAAATTCTCGGCCGGAGGAAGGACATGGCAGATTTTGGGAGCGGCCAGGGCGACGGTCACATCGGCGCGGACGGCGGGGCCGGGGACCTGGAACGAATCCGACGACAGACCCGAGGGCACATCCAAAGCGATTTTCATTCCCCGGCAGGCATTGATGTCCTTGATGGCTGCGGCGAACACTCCGCCGGCCGCCCGGACGAGCCCCGTACCGAAAACGGCGTCTATGACCGCTCCGGCGCCGCGGAGCACGGACCGGCATTCCGACCATCGGTCTTCGCTTTCGGCCTCGATCGGAGCCAGACCCATGTTCCGGAGAATGCGCGCATTGAGCCGGGCGTCGCCCTTGAGTTCCTCCACCCGGCCGAGAAGAACGGTCTCGACGCGGTAGCCGTCGTTGTGGAGGTGACGGGCGGCAACGAATCCGTCCCCGCCGTTGTTGCCCCGGCCGGCCACCACCACGATCTTCAGCCGTTCCTTCCTGGGGACAATGCCGCGCACGACGGCGGCGACCCGCAATCCGGCGTTTTCCATAAGCACCGGCCCCGGAATCCCGATGTCCTCGATGGTCTTCCGGTCGATGTCCCTCATCTGAGGCGCGGTCAGGACTTTCATGATTGCTCCCGGAGCGGCGACATCCGCATTCCTGAGATTAAAGAGAAATTTACACCAACCGTTTCGGGGAGTCAAATGAACTCACGGAGCAGGAACTTTCCGGCGGCTTCACCCGAACCGCGTGTCGGAACCCCCTCAATTTCAAAGGATGCGACCCCCCGTTCCGTTTGCGCCCGGTTGAAAATCACTTTAAAATACGGCTTTCCGGATCCCGGACAAGGAGCGGATTGTGAAGGGGCTGATCTTCGACATGGACGGGCTGATGATCGACAGCGAGCGCCTCTACTTCCGGGCTGAACGAGAGATCGCTTCCCGGTTCGGGAAGGATGTTTCCGATGAGCTCCTCGGCCGCATGATGGGGCGAAAAGCCGTGGAAAGCATGGAGCTTTTCGTTCGGGAGCTCAAACTGGACCTGAGCGCCGCGGAAATCCTGAAAGAGCGCTCGGCCCTCATGCGCCGGCTGATGAGGGAAGATCTCCGTCCCATGCCGGGCCTGCGTCGGATCATCGGGGCCTTTTCCGGACGTCTGAAAATGGCTGTGGCCACGGGCGCGTCGCGCGAATTCCTGGACATCGCCCTGAACGGCCTGGAACTCCGCGGCGCCTTTGACTTTCTGCTGGCCTCGGACGGGATCGAGAAAGGAAAACCCGATCCCGAGATTTTTCTCGCCGCCTGCGACGGACTGGGCCTTCCGCCCCGCTCGTGCGTCGTGCTCGAGGATTCCGCGAACGGCGTCCTGGCCGGAAAACGCGCCGGCTGTTATGTCGTCGCTGTTCCGTCGGTTTACAGCCGGGAGCAGGATTTCGGCCCCGCCGATGCCGTCGTGAACGACCTTTTTGAGGCCGAGGAGCATATCACCGCGCTTCTGAAGGAACGATGACGCTTTGCGTCACCATTCGGGAGGAGACAGGCATGAAAACTTTTGATCTTGTCGTCGTCGGAACGGGCGCCGGACTGTCCGTGGCCCAAGAGGCCCTGCAGCGAGGGTGGTCTGTCGCCCTCGTGGAGAGCGGAAAATTCGGAGGGACCTGCCTGACGCGCGGCTGCATTCCTTCCAAAATCCTGACCACTCCGGCCGATCTCATCCGCGACGCGGAGCGGGCCGAGCGCATCGGGTTGAAATTCGAAAAGCCCGCCGTGGCTTGGGAAGTCGTCGCCCGGCGCATGTGGAAAAAAATCGGCCTGAATCGGGAGATCGAAAACAACCTGAGGAATGAGCGGGGGCTTACGATTTTCAACGGGGAAGGCGCCTTCACGGCCCCCATGAGAATGCGCGTTAAAATGAACGGCGGCTCCGGATTCAGCGAAGAATTCGAAGGCCGTCGCTTCGTGCTGGCCTCGGGGGCCCGCTCCATCGTCCCGCCCATCGAAGGGCTGGACGGAACGGATTTCCTGACCACCGAAAACTTCTTCGGAGACAAATTCCCCGAACGGCCCTGGACGAGCCTGATCCTCATCGGAGGCGGAATCGTCGCCGCCGAATTCGCCCACATTTTCTCCGCTCTGGGAACAAAGGTCACGATTGTCGAGATGCTTCCCCGGCTTCTCGCCGCCGAAGAGCCCGAGGTGAGCGCTCTCGTGGAGAGGGTTTTCCGGGAAGACATCAGCGTGCGTTTGAACTCCAAAGCTCTGTCGGTCCGGGAGGAGCAGGGCAAAAAAATCGTCGTTGTCGCCGACACGCGGACGGGCGCGCTTTCCGAGGCCGCGGCCGACGCCCTCCTCGTGGCCGTCGGCCGGAAGTCGAACGCCGACCTCCTCCGTTTGGAAAAAACGGGCGTGGAGCTCACTCCTCAGGGATGGATCAAAACCGACGCATTCCTCGAAACAACCCGACCGAACATCTGGGCCATCGGCGACGCGCTGGGCGGATTTCAGTTCCGTCATAAGGCCAACGCCGACGCGGACGTCGTGATCCATAACCTCTTCGCCCCGGACAAGCCCAAGATCCGGGCGGACAACTCGGCCGTGCCCTGGGCGGTCTTCACTCATCCCCAGGTCGGCCATGTCGGCCTGACCGAGAGCCAGGCCCTTGAAACCGGCTTGAACGTCTTGACCGCCGTCTTTCATTATTCGGACGTGGCCAAGGGGTTCGCCCTCGGTTTCGAAAAAGGCGGTCCGGACGACGGATTTTTCAAGCTCGTGGCGGAGGATTCCGGCCGCATCCTGGGCGCTCATGTCGTCGGCCCTCAGGCCGCCCTCCTCGTCCAGCCGTTCGTTTACCTCATGAACTCGGGCTATGCCTGCCCCAAGAGCAAAAACGCCGTTCCCCGCCTTTCCCGCGAAGACATGGCCTGCCCTGAAGCCGGGTCCATCATGCCCATATACCGCTCCCAGGTCATTCACCCTTCGCTCAACGAGGTGACGGCCTGGGCCCTCGGGGCGCTTCGGCCGGCGACGCCGTTCAAACATCAGGACAACGGCTGAGAAATCCGAGGGGCTGTCGGATTGCCCGCCCGGCCGATGTTGTGTTATGAATAGAAAAGAAAACAGCATTTAAGGAGGCACTCTTGAGCATCAAGATCGGCATCAACGGTTTCGGCCGCATCGGAAGGAATTTTTACCGGGCCGCTTTTCAGGATCCGTCGATCGAGGTCGTGGCCGTCAACGACATCACGGACGCCAAAACGCTCGCCCACCTTCTTAAATACGACTCCATTCTGGGGATCTTCTGCGAAGACGTCAAAAGCACGGCCGATTCGATCTTGGTCAACGGCAAACCCATTCGGGTTTTCTCTCAGAAAGACCCGGCGAACATCCCTTGGCCGGACCTGGGGCCGACGGTCGTGCTCGAAGCTACGGGCCTGTTCAAGAAATCCGAAGACGCCAAGAAACATATGCGCGGCGGAGTGAAAAAGGTCATTTTCACCGCGCCGGCGGAAGACCCGGATCTGACCGTGGTTCTCGGCGTCAACGACGGCCAGTACGACCCGGCCAAGCATCACATTCTCTCGAACGCTTCATGCACGACCAACTGTCTGGCGCCCGTGGCCAAAATCCTTCACGAGAATTTCGGGATCGAGAAGGCCTTCATGACCACGATTCACGCCTACACGAACGACCAGCGCATCCTCGACCAGCCTCACAAGGATCTCCGCCGGGCCCGTGCCGCGGCCGTGAGCCAGATCCCGACGACCACGGGAGCCGCCAAGGCCGTCGGGCTGGTGCTGCCGGAGCTCAAGGGCCGCATCGACGGCATCTCCATCCGCGTGCCCACGCCCAACGTATCGCTTGTGGACCTGGTGGCTTTGTTGAAAAAAAACGTCACGGACAAAGAGGTCAATGCATCCTTTCAAGCCGCTTCCAAGGGCCCGTTGAAGGGCATCCTCCAGTATTCCGAAGAGCCTCTCGTATCCGTCGATTTCCTGTCCAATCCCCATTCGTCCATCGTCGACGGCCCCTACACCAAGGTCACGGACGGCAATCTGGTCAAAGTCTTGGCTTGGTACGACAACGAATGGGGGTATTCCTGCCGTCTTCGGGACCTCGTCAAACGCATTTCCGGATGAGCCGTGAAATCGCTTAAAGATCTGGCGGTCGAAGGGCGAACGGTGCTGGTCAGGGTGGACTTCAACGTCCCCCTGGACGACGAAGGCCGGATCAGGGACGATACGCGCATCCGAGCCTCGCTTCCGACGCTGAACGAGCTCGTCCGGCGGAACGCCCGCTTCGTGCTGTGCTCCCATCTGGGCCGTCCCAAGGGCCGGGTTGTCCCCAAGCTCAGCCTGCGAGGCGTCGCGGCCCGGCTCTCGGAACTCCTCGGGAGGGACGTCCGGTTCTCGGAGGAGGTCATCGGGCCGAAAGCCTCAATGCTCATCCGATCCCTCAAGGACGGCGAAGGAGTCCTTCTCGAGAACGTGCGCTTTCACGAAGCCGAAACTTCAAACGACGAGGGCTTCGCCCGCCGGCTGGCCGAGGGCATCGACATTTTCGTCAACGACGCGTTCGGCTCCTGTCACCGGGCCCACGCCTCCGTGACCGCCGTCGCCCGCCACGTCCGCGACGCCGGCGCCGGATTGCTGCTTGAAAAAGAAGTGAACTCTCTCAGCCGGGCTTTCCGCTCGCCCCTCAAACCCTACACGGCCATCCTGGGGGGAGCCAAGGTCTCAGACAAGATCCCGGTCATCGAGAATCTCCTGAACAAAGCGGACGACATTCTCATCGGGGGCGCCATGGCCTACACGTTTTTCAAGGCCCGCGGGGAGGATGTCGGAAAGTCGCTCGTGGAGGACGACAAGCTGGAAACGGCCCGCTCGATTTTGGAACAGGCCGAAAAAAGAAACGTGCGTTTCCTTCTTCCTGAAGACCACGTCCTGGCGGCCTCTCTGGAACAGGCGGTCAGCACGGGCACGGCCGGAGCGTTTCCCCTTCCCCCTGACCGGATGGCCGTCGACATCGGCCCCAAGACCATCGACGCCTTCAGCCGGGTGATCGCCGGCTCCAAAACCATTTTCTGGAACGGTCCTCTGGGCGTTTTCGAAGTCCCGGCTTTCAGCCGTGGAACGATCCGGATCGCGGAAGCCGTGGCCGGATCGGGAGCGCTGTCGATCGTAGGCGGCGGCGATTCGGCGGCCGCCGTGTCCAAGGCGGGGGTCGGCGACCGCATCTCTCACATCTCGACGGGAGGAGGCGCCAGTCTGGAGTTTCTGGCCTACGAGACTCTTCCCGGACTCGAAGCCCTGGGGTGGAAAAAATGACGAACCGGAATTCTCATCCTCCTTTTGCGGCCGGCAACTGGAAAATGCATCTTGCGTCCGGCGAGGCGGCGCGTCTCGCCTCGGAGATCGTCAAGGGCGCCGCGGATGCGGCGGGGGCGGAGCTCGTGCTCATCCCCCCCTTCACCTCCCTCGATTCCGTGCGCCGGGTCGTGGCCGACTCCTCGGTCGCCCTCGGAGCCCAGAACATGCACTGGGAGGACAAGGGCGCTTTCACGGGCGAGGTGTCTCCTCTCATGGTCAAGGACGCGGGCTGCCGATACGTCGTCATCGGCCATTCCGAGAGGCGGCATCTCTTCGGGGAAACCGACGGCGGCGTCAACAAAAAAATCAAGGCCGCCCTCCGGACGGACTTGACGCCCATCTTCTGTCTGGGGGAAACCCTGGAGGAACGGCAGTCCGGCCGGACGATCGATCGCATCGAATCCCAACTCATCGCCGGGCTCGAGGGGCTCGACGGTGAGTCGGTTTCGAAAATCGTCATGGCCTACGAGCCGGTGTGGGCCATCGGCACGGGCCGGACCGCCACCCCGGCGCAGGCGCAGGAGGTACACGGCCAACTGCGCGGCGCCCTGTCCGAGCGGTATGGAAAACAGGACGCCGATTGTGTTATAATTCTTTACGGCGGTTCGGTGAAACCGGACAACGCCTTTTCCCTTTTCAGGGAGAAAGATATCGACGGCTTTCTGGTGGGAGGCGCCTCACTCGAGGCGTCCTCGTTCCTCCGGATCGCCAAGGAAGCCCTCAGGGCGCATAAGGAAAAACCGTGACAGTATTACTTTCGATCGTTCACGTCGTTGTGTGTCTCGTCCTCATCGCCGCCGTCCTTCTCCAATCGGGCAAGGCCGCCGATCTGGCGGGCGCCTTCGGCGGCGCGGGAAGCGCCACGGCCTTCGGGCCGAGGGGCTCGGCTTCTCTCATGGCCAAGATCACAACGATCTCAGCCATTCTCTTCATGGTAACGTCGCTCGTCCTGTGGCTGACCTCGTCCCCCTCGAAAGGCTCGCGAATGACCGGCGCCGAGGAGACGAAACCGCCGGCGGCGGCCGCGCAGACTCCCGAGAGCGGCGCTCCGGCTCAAGACGCCGAGGAACCGCCGGCCAAGCCTCCGGAACGGCCCTAAAGAGCATGAAACATAAATGCCGAAGTGGTGGAATTGGCAGACACGCTAGCTTGAGGGGCTAGTGAGCTTTACCCGCTCGTAGGGGTTCGAGTCCCCTCTTCGGCATTCTTTCTCCACTCCTCATCGTTCGGTCCTCTAGAAAGGCCGGGGATGGCCTTGGGCGTCTATTGACAAATCCACGCCGGGCGACGATATTGAAAAAGGATTTTATTGATGAGGAGGGGGACAGAATGTTTCATCCTTCCTCCCAACTTTTCTCGGCCCCGAAGACGCTTTTTCTTCTGTTTTTTGTTTTCTTCCTTCTGACCGCCGCCTGCGACAAATTCCCTGTTTTCAACATCTTCGGAGAGCGGGAGAACAAATCGGAACACTTCACCATCAATCCCGTCCTCCGCCTGGACCAAATCAAGCGCATAGGGAGCGTTTACGGCACCCCGGGCGCCGGAGAAGGAGGAACGCCTCACAACGGGATCGATATCGGCGTCGATCCCGGGACTCTTTTCGTCGCCGGTTGTCCGGGAGTCATCGTCAACATCGCCCGGGGACATGACGAGAACACGGAGGTCGCGGACGTCGAATTGAGATACAACGAGGAGTACTCGATCAGCTATCTGTTCGAGCCGGAAAGGAAAATCTTCGTCAAGGTCGGCGACATCGTCTCCGTGGGGGACCTCATCGGATCCGTCGGAAACCGCGAGTCCGGCTTCATCGATCAATGTGTCCATTTCTGGGTCAAAAGAAAAGGTCAGGCCGTCTGCCCTGTGCCGTTCCTCAGGGCCGACTTTCGGAAACGGCTCAATGACGTCTACAGGACCCGCATTGACAGAAATCCGAACAACCTCTGCGCCTGCCCCGAACATCAACATTACTTCGTCGAATGAAAAAAAGAATCGTTTTCCTGTCCCTGGCCGTACTCGTCGCGACCGGAGCCGCCCGGGCTGAAATCATCCGCGGGTTGGGGGCCGGTTTCGGAGGGATCGCGGCCTTGGGAGAGATGGGCCGGCATCTTCGCCCGGGTCTCTCCGGCTGTTTGATCGTCATGGGACCCCGGCTGGGCGTCCCCCTCGAGCTGACCCTGGGTTTGAGCCGGCACCAAAAAAGGGAAACGGAAAACACGCAGCTGACGCTCCTGCCCGTATTTCTTTCGACCCGTATTGATTTCAAGTCCTCCGCTTCCGGAGGGACGGCCCGGCCATTTCTCCGATTCGGCCTGGGAGGCGTCTTCGGATGGGCGAAGTCCTTTCGGCATTGGCGCGAGGAAAATTTTGACCCCGGCTTCCTGCTGGGATTCGGCTGGAGAGCGGGCCTCGGCCCCAAAATGTCTCTGGGGCTTGAGGCCGGCTATCTTTTCGCCTTACAGACTCTTCAACCGGGAGCGGAGCACAACGGCCACTTCCTCATGCTCGGATTGGGCGTAGATTGGCTTTTTACGCCCTGATCCGGAATCAGGCCGCGCCCTCCCTCCCCTGTCTCGAAAGAGCCCGGCGCGCCGGAGCCTTTCAGGCTTTCGAGGAATACTGCCCCGTGCGCGTGTCGATCCGGATGGCGTCACCGGTTTCGATGTGCTCCGGGACCTGCACGACGAGCCCCGTGGGCAGCTTGGCCGGTTTCGTCCGCGCCGTGGCCGAGCCGCCCTTCACCATCGGCGACGTCTCCACGATCGTCAGAATCACAAAAGAAGGAAGCTCCAGCCCGAGGACGCGCCCCTCGGAAACGACGGCCGACACTCCCTCCAAGCCCTCGACAAGATAGGGCCATGCGTCCTCAATTTCCTCCCGGGGCACGGTGAACTGGCTGTAATCCAGAAGATCCATGAAGGTCATTCCGTCGGCGTCCCCGTAAAGGACATCGACCGGACGGCGTTCGAAGTCCGCTTCGGCCAAAAGATCGTCTCCGCGAAAAACGCGGTCCGCCTTGCGTCTGGACTTGAGGTTGCGGAAGCGGACCTTGTAGAGAGTCGCGCCTCCCCGCGCCGCGGGAGTCTGAACGGTCAGGGATTCGACGACATGCGGCTCGCCGTCGACTTTGACGATTTCGCCTTTTCTGAGGTCGCCGGCTTTTTTCATTCTTCAGCGCGCGGCGCCCGCCGCCCACAATGAAAATTCGGATTCCGAGGAAGCGCCCGTCGTGCGGGCGATCTCGTATCCTCGGTTCAGGATGACGAAAGTGGGCGTGGCCTGAATGCCGAACTTTGAAGCCAGCCCGGGGTGCCGTTCTACGTCGACGCGGGTCACGAGGATTTCCCCCCGCCTCCGGCCGGCCAGCCGCTCGATGACGGGGTGCATGACGCGGCAGGGGGGGCAGGCATTCGAATAAAAATCGACGAGAACAGGCAGACTCGGATTTAAGAGCAGCTTCTCAAGCGCGCCTTCCTCCGCCGGCTCAAGCACCTCTCCGGGCCGCGGAAGGGGCATTCGGCAGCGGCCGCAAACAACTTTCTTTCCTTCGGCGGACACGGGGAAGGCGTTGACCGCGCCGCAATTCAAGCAAACTGTTTTGAACTTGTCCATAGCCGCACTCCGTCCTCCATGCCCCGAGGAGACTGAAGTCCCCCGGGGCCAGACGCACACCCCGCCCGGAGGAGCCGTTATTTCTTGATCGGATAGGGCGGAATGGGCGGCAGCGTCACATCCTTCGTTTTCAGCTCCTCGAGAATAACCTCAATGGCCTTGTTGAGCTGATCGTCGATGCCCTCGAATTCACGGGCCGGGTCGTTGTCGACGATGATGTCCGGCTCCACGCCGACGCCCTCGATGATCCATTCTTTGCCGTCCGCGCTGTAGGGCGCGAACTCGGGCTTGTTGAGGACGCCGCCGTCAAGAAGAGGAAGTGAGCCGCGGATGCCCACGACGCCACCCCAGGTGCGCTTGCCGATAAGCTTGCCCAGGCCATGCTTCTTGAACCGGTAAGGGAACAGATCGCCGTCCGAGGCTGAAAACTCGTCGCACAGGCAGACAAGCGGCCCCAGGAAGGCCTCCTCCGGATCGGGCCGGGGCGCCGTGTCGCGGGACATGTCGATCATGGCCAATTCGCGCCTTAGGCGGTCGATGACCATGGGCGACACGTTTCCGCCGCCATTGCCCCGGACGTCGATGATAAGGGCTTTTTTCCGCAGCTGGGGATAGAAATACTTGATGAACTCGATGAGGCCGGGAACGCCCATGTCGGGGATGTGCAGGTAGCCCACCCGTCCCTCCGTCGCCCGGGACACTTTTTCGATGTTCTCCTGAACCCAGGTGAAATACGTCAAGGGCTGCTCGTCGTCGATGGGAACGACGACAACCTCCCGGCTCCCTTTGTCCGCCGCAGAAGCGTTCACCTTCAGGGTCACCTGCTTTCCGGCCGTGTTGACCAGGGACGCGTAGATGTCCGTCATCTCGGCCGTCGAACGGCCGTTGACGGCCAGGATGAAGTCTCCTTCCTTGACGTTGACGCCGATATCAAGCAGCGGATTGCGCAGGGTGCTCGTCCAATTTTGTCCGCGGTAGATTTTCTCGATGCGGTAATATCCCGAGCCGTCCTTGACGAGGCGCGCTCCCAGCAGGCCGACCTTGACGCGCGCGACATCCGGCAGGTCCCCTCCGCCGACATAAGTGTGGCCGGCGCTGAGCTCGCCGATCATCTCCCCAATGACATAGGTCAGGTCGGCGCGGTGGTTGGCCGCGCGGGCCAGGGGGAGATACTTGTCCCGGACCGCTTCCCAGTCCAAGCCGTGCATGTTGGGCGCGTAGAAGAAGTATTTCATCTGCCGCCAGCACTCGAGGAAAATCTGCTCCCACTCTTTCTTGAGGTCGAGAACAACTTCCATGCCCGACAGATCGAGCTTTTCCTGAAGCTTGATGGCCGCTTTGGGCAGATCAAGAAGATAGAGGGCCCGGTTTTTCATGACCAGCATTTTCTTCTTGTCGGCCGAGACGCCGAACCCGTCAGCCTCCCCCAGCTCGGTCTCTTTCTGGTCCGCCAGGCTGTACATTTTGAGCGCGGTCGCCTTGTCCCGATCGCCGCGCTTCAGATAGTAGAGTGAGTCCCCCACCGAGGCCAGGTTGCGGTAGTTCGCCACCTCGACGGGCAGGCCGACGACCCGGGAACCGAGGCCGTCGACATCGACCTTGACAGCCGCTCCCGGCTTCGCCTCTCCGCTCTTCTCCTCCGCTCCGGGTTTCTTGCCCTCCGGCGGAGCGGAGGCTTTCTTTTCGCCCACCTCGTCGCTCTTGGGTTCAAAGGGGGATTTCGTGTCCGCGGCGAGAGTCACAAAATAGATGCGCGCCATGGAGAGAAAGGCATGGTTCCATTCCGTGCGGCTGTAATAAGGCCTGAAATCGCGGTCGGAGACGAAAAACAGGTATTTGCCGTCCGCGCTGAACTCGGGCCCGTAGGCGGCGTACCAGCCGTCCGTGACCTCGTGTTTCCGGCCCGACGCCAAGGAATAAAGGATAATTTTGCCCTGGGACTCGATCTCGGGACGCGTGTAGGCGATCCACCGGCTGTCCGGCGACCAGGCGTAATCCGTGATTTCCCAGATCTCGGCTTGGTCAACGACGGTCACCTTCTTGGTGGCGACGTCGACCACGTTCAGCCTGAGGAGCTTGTCGCCCCACAGGAGTTTTTTGGAATCCGGCGACCAGAGGGCTCCGTATTTATAGGTGTCGCCCCCCGAGGTGACCTGGACGGACGGCCCGGAGCCGTCCTGGGGAATGACGTGATATTCTTCCGTTCCGCTCGCGTCGGACATGTAGGCGATCCACTTGCCGTCCGGGGACCATGCCGGATTCTGGTCATGAACGCCCGGCGTGGCGGTCAGGTTGCGGGTGTTGCCGTACTTGGCCGGGACGGTGAAGATGTCACCTCGTGCGGAGATGACGACGCGCTTCCCGTCGGGAGCGATATCCCCGCCCGCCATCCGATCGGCGACCGCCTTAAGATGCGTCCGTCCGGAGAGCTTGTCGTCGGCGATGACGACCGGGATTTTCTCCGCTTTCTCCGTCGCCAGGTCGAACCGATACAGGAAGCCTCCGTTCTCGAAGACGATGGCTTTTGGGCCCAGCGAGGGGAATTTGATGTCGAAGGCGGCGAAATCCGTCAGCTTCCTCGTTTCATTCGCCCCCGGCCTGCAGGCGTAGAGGTTCATCCGCTTGTTCTCGTCCCGGTCGGAGAGAAAATAGACCGTCTCGCCGCTCCACATGGGAATAATGTCCTGGGCGGGGTTCGAGGTAAGATTCGTCGTCTTCTTCGAGGTGAAATCCCGAATCCAGATGTCATCGGCCATCCCGCCCCGGTAGCGCTTCCAGGTCCTGAATTCGCGGAAAACGCGGTTGTAGGCGAGCTGAGTCCCGTCCGGCGCATAGGAGCAGAATCCTCCCCGCGGAAGCGGGAGCTGCGCCGGAAGGCCGCCCGAGACGGGAACGGTGAACAGCTGGCCGTTGAATGAGTTCCACTCGATCATGCGGGAGCGGAAAACGATGTTTTTTCCGTCGGGCGTCCAGCCCATGACGATGTTGTTGGGCCCCATGCGGTCGGAGATGTCGTCGCGGCTGAGAACGGCGGTGTGGGTCAACCGCTTCGGAACGCCTCCCAGGGCGGGCATGACATAGACTTCGCGATTGCCGTCATATTCACCGGTGAAGGCGATCAGGCTTCCGTCCGGAGAAAAGCGGGCGAAGCATTCATATCCCGGATGGGAGGTCAGCTTGCGGGCCGTCCCGCCCGCGGCCGGCACGGTGTACAGGTCACCGGCGTAGGTGAAGACCACCTGGTTGCCGTGGATGGCCGGAAAACGCAAGAGCCGGGCTTCTTCCTGGCCCGAGAGGCTTAGGCACAAACCGATCACCAGGGCGATTCCCAGAAGCGCGTTCTTGGATTTCATAAAGACTCCTTTCTTCGCTGGAATGTCAAAAACAATTTTATATCACATCAACGCTCAAACGACAATCCGCGTTTCCGAGTCCGGGGCGACTCGTTTGCGGAAGAAAAGCCGGTTTCTTCGCCCGGGCGTCCTTCTCCGCGGAATCTCCGAAGGCCGGGCCCCCGCGGCCGCAGGCGGTGTTGAACGCACAACAAGTTCTGTGATATTTCTTATCCGTCTCAAAGGGAGGCAAGACATGAAATCCATTCCAATCGTCGGCCTCTGGCTTCTGGTGTTCGGGCTGTCCGCCTGTTCTTTTTATCAAGGAGAGCCCCAGATGGAATTCTACCACGGCCAAAACGTGCCTGAAGATTACATTCAGGTCGTTCGGGCGACCGAAGCCGAGGTCGAATTCAAGATCATGGTCAAATTCGACGAAACCCATCTTTACCATCTCTTACTCGACGGGAACACGCCGCTGGCCGAAGGCTGGTTCCCGACCCGCCGTGTCCAGGACACGCAGTCCTACAATGTGACCCTCGTCTTGAAAAAGGGACACCGCCTCGAGAAAGACAAATCTTACCGCCTCTGCATCGGCCGCGAGAATCCCGAAGCCGTTCAGCTCCAATCGTCCGGTTACCGCTGCCTCATCGATCACGAATTCGTTTTTCAAAGCCTCTAGCGGCTCCGGACCGAGGGCATAAAAATCGCCGTGGAGCATTCCCTCGGCCAGAGGCCGAGGACCATGGGCGCCCTCTTCTGGCAGATCAACAGCTGCTGACCGGTCGCCTCCTGGTCGGGGATCGATTATTTCGGCCGCCGGAAGGCCCTCCATCATTACGCCCGAAGGTTCCTCCCACCCGATGGACGCTGGCCGCCTGCGACGGCCGGGTGATCAACCGGGGCGAGACTGCCGTTCGGCTCGAGCCGGGCGGCAGCCGGACGGCGTTGTCGCGGACCGAGGCGGACGTTCAAGAGCTCGATCGCGTCCTCGTCCTCCGCTCCCTCCGGGACACGTTCGCCCGGCGCCGGTGAAGTCCTGAAGGCCGTCCTTCATCGAATGCCCGAAGTGGAGTATGATGGTTCCCTTGCCGGCCTTCGCCGCCCGCGCCTCAGCGAAGCCCGGGCTCCCGCCGGCGAGCCGGCGGAAAGCCGGATCTGAGGGAGGAACGCATGAAACTCGGCCGCCTTTACCGCATGATCGTTGAAACCGGCATCAGGCACGACCCCCGCGGACCGCAGGAAGTCCGCCGTCTTCTTCAGGAAGAAAAGAAGAAACGGGCCGAGCTGAAAGGCCTGGAGCTCGAGGCCTTCGACGCCGACCGTCTTTTCAATCCTTACTCCGACAGCCGGATCCTCGTCGGCGACCCGGAACGGGAGGTGCGACGGGTCATCGTCGGCGTGGACATGGAAACCCCCGAAATCCTCCTGGCCCACGTATTGAACCGGGACTTCAAGCGCCGGATTGATCTCGTCATCTCCCACCATCCCGAGGGGCGCGCCCTGGCCCGGCTGGTCGACGTCATGGGTGTTCAAGCCGACCTCCTGGCCCGCTTCGGCGTCACGATCAGCGCCGCCGAGCAGCTCCTGGAAAAGCGCGTTCAGGAAGTCGACCGGCGGTTGATGCCCCTCAATCACTCCCGGACGGTCGACGCCGCCCGCCTGCTGGGGATGCCCTTTCTCTGCGTTCACACCCCGGCCGATAACTGCGTTTCCGCTTATTTGCAGGACCTGTTCGACAGACAAAAACCCCGGCTGCTCAAGGACATCATCGACCTTCTCAGGGACATCCCCGAATACCGGTCCTCCTGGATGCGGCAGGTTCCGCCGAAAATCGTGAGCGGCGGGGACAACAACAGATGCGGAAAAATCTACGTGGACATGACCGGCGGGACGGAAGGGGCCAAGGACGTCTTCCAGAAGATCGTGTCGGGCGGAGTCAGCACCCTGGTCGGAATGCATCTCAGCGAAGAGCACCTGGAAAACGCCAAAAAAGCCAACCTCAACGTCGTCATCGCCGGCCACATCTCGAGCGATGTTCTGGGGCTGAATCTCCTTTTTGACGAGGTGGAAAAGGAGGGGGCCCTGGATTTTGTCGCCGCATCCGGATTCGAAAGGGTGCGACGGACACGAAAACGCAAAACATGAAAAGGAGGCGTGCCATGGTCGGGAAAGTTCGGCTTGTTTGTTGCGCGGGCCTTGCCGTGTGGGCGGCGCTTCTTCTCGCCCAGCCCTTTTCGGCCGAAAAAAACCGAGCGTTTCAGGAAAAGCAATACGAGAGCCGCATGGCGGCGCTGAAAGCCGAAACGGATTCCCTCTATTTCGCCGCGACCGGCCGTTCCCTCAAGGAGCAGGAACGGATCGCCGCGACGCTCGTGGAGGACATCAAGCGCTTGAGCGCCGTCCGGGGCTTCGACACCGTGGATCATGAAGCGGTCTTGGACAAAATGAAAAGCCTCCTGCGCCTGGCCCCGCAAACGCAAGCGGCAAAGCAGGCTCACTGGGAGATTCATAATTACTATCTGGACCTGCTCGGCGAGCCGGATTACGGAGAAGCCCGGGACGCCCTGGAAAGTTTTTTGCATAAGCATGAAAACGCGATTCCGCCCGCGCTGAAGATCCAGGCTTACGACAAGCTCTGCGTGATCGCCCGCCGGATGAAGGATATGGGGCTTCTGCTTTATTACACCGACAAGCATCTCGCCCTGAATCCCGGGAATCCCTCCATTCTTCTCTACCGCGCCGAGGCTCTGATCGCACTGGGGGGGCGGCAGGAAGCCGAAAGAATCCTCGAGGACATCCTCCGGAAATCCCCCGGCTCGGTGCAGTACAACCTGGCCCTGGAATTGATGGCCAAGGCAAACCCCGGGAGCGCCGACGGCGGCGAGTCGGCCAACTACCTGAAAACGATCGGCTCCATGAAAACGATCGCCACGGCTCTGGAGATTTACTGCGTCGATCAAATGAGATACCCGGAGCGACTGTCCGATTTGGCGCCCATGTTCATCAAAACCGTCCCCCAGGACGCCTGGCAGAAAGACTTTTTTTATCAAGCCGGCGCGGACGGGCAGGGCTATGTCCTGGCCAGCGCGGGAAGCGACGGGAAATTTTTGGGATTTGAACAGCGCGGGGACTACACCGCGCTCCAAGGCCAGGACATCGTCATGAAAAACGCGGAACTCGTCTTCTCCCCGCGCCGGTAATTTTTCCTTCGGACCGTCAAAACGCGGGTTCCCGGCTCCCCTCCTCCTTCTTCCAGAAGGGAATCCACAGGAGGCCCGACCAGCGGACGTCGATGTCCGCTTTCTTGGGTCTGACGACGATCTCCTCAAGATTCTCGCCCATCGGATCGAACTTTCGGGCCAGCGTGTTGGCTTCCCTTTCCAGACTGTTCTCGATCGCGGCGATTCTTTCTTTCGCCGCCTCGGCTTTTTCCCTGGCCCTCTGGACGCCCTGCTTCCCGTAATACGCGCGGCTGGCGCTCCGGGCCGCCGTCGTGGCCCGGCCGACCGTTCCTCCCCGGCGGCCGAAAATCGCGCCCAGAATCGTGGCCCCCATGGAAATCGCGGTTTGGGCCGCCTGTCCCTTGTATTGCTCCTCCTCCCTCTGGACGCGGTGCCGGGCGGTCATCATCTGTTTCTCCAGCGAGGCGATCCGGGCCGCGTATTTCTTCCTCAGCTTGGCCAGCTCCTCGTCCCGGACTTCACGGGTTCTGGCCTCCAATCGGAGACGAAAATCCCTCTCCGTTTCGTCGGGCTGGGAGGTCATCTTGAGCGACGGGCTTTTCCATAACGTCCAATGAAACGTCCGGGCCAGGAAATCCTTGTAGTCGCCTCCGGCGTCCTTGAGCCGGCCGGACATTTTCTCGGGAACAGGCAGGAAACGCCCCTCGCTCTCGGGTTCGGCGACCGCGTCCTCGGGATCGGCTTCCAAAGAGGAAGATTCGTCCCAAAGAAGCCCGATCATGTCCTCACGAAGCTCCAGGCTGTGCCCGACGGATTCCCTCCGGGACAGGCCGAGCTTGTTGTCCACGACAGAAACCTGAGCCCAGGAGGCGGCGAAGGGCCGATAGACGAGCCCGGCGACCGAAGGGATCCTGCGCCGGACGGGCAGAAAAAGCTGTTCCACGCCCGAGGGCGGCAAGGGAACGATCGAGGTTTCCTCTCTTCCCTCCTCCGGGGCTGTTCCGGCCGCGGCCGGAGAAGGTTTCTTTTCCTCCGCTGCGGAGAGGGTTCGGCCCCGCAGCGGGTCGGCCAAAGTTTTGATCTGGTTCCGCGTCAAGGGGCCGCGCAGGTAGGAAAGAGCCCAGCGCGTCTGGAAGATCGTCGGCCCCTGCTCGTGGACGTTGTGCATTAGAAAGACGCGTTTCCCCAAACCGGAAATCTGCGCCGAAAGCTTTTTCAAGTCCAGCCCCTGCCCCACTCCGGCCAGGCCTTCCAGGAGACGGTTCTTGTCGTTCTCGGTCTGGAGGCGTCCGATGAACCAGGTTCCGGCGTTGGCCAGCCCTTTGTAGTCGAGGTCCACGGGATTCTGCGTCGCAAGCACGACGCCCAGGCCGTAGGCCCTAGCCTGCTTGAGAAGCGTCAGGAGCGGCCGCTTGGAAGACGGCTCTCTCACCGGGGGGAAAAACCCGAAAATCTCATCCATGTAAAGAATGGCCCGGAGGCTGGTCGTCCCGGGCTGGGTGCGCACCCAGCTCAAGACTTCATTGAGCAGGAGCGTCACGAAAAACATGCGCTCCGCCTCCGAAAGATGGGCGATCGAAAAAATGTTCAGCCTCGGTCTGCCCGCGGGCGAATGAAGAAGCGCGCCGATGTCCATCGCCTCGCCCTCGAGCCATGACTGGAAACCGGGGGCGGCCAGAAGGCTGTTGAGGCGCAGGGCCAGCTTTTTCCGTTCGGCCGAGGGAAAAAAGGATTCCAGATCGAAAACCCCCACCTTCTTCATGGGCGGGGACTGGATGAGCCCGATCAGGCTCGCCAGATCCAGATCCCGTCCGTCAATCCAGCTTTGGTCGAGAATGTTGGAGACGAGGATGTGCTCCCGGCTTTGGAGCGGATCGGCCTCGATCCCCAACAAGCCCAGGAGCCCCGAGACCGTGGCCGACACCCTGTCGCGGCGGAAATCCTCGTCCTGGAGCAGCGACGCGGGCGGGGCGGCGAACGAACGCAGGACCGAAACGGGCAGCCCGGCCGAGCTCCCCGGCGTAAAGATCGAGAAATCCGCGGATTCGCGAAGGAGCGCGATGCGCGAGCCGTCCATGCCCCATTCTTTGAGCCCGTTGCGCCACAGGTCCGCCTGCTGGGCGGCGAATTCCTCCACGGACATCCCCTTGCGGGCCGCCTCGTCGGGATCGACCCAGGGCCGAAAATCCTCGGCGCTCAGGCCCGGGAACGTCAGGAACAGATTCCCCAAGTCGCCCTTGGGATCGATGAGAATGGCCGGGATGCGGTCGATAGCCGCTTCTTCGAGGAGCGAGAGGCACAGGCCCGTTTTGCCGCTCCCGGTCATACCCACGCATACGGCGTGAGTCACGAGGTCCTTGGCGTCGTAGAGGACAAGATCGTCCTTCGTCTTCCGATGAGCGAGGTCGTATTCCCTGCCCAAGTAAAAAACACCGAGTTTCTCAAGCAACGCCATGTTCGGCCCTCCTCCTCGGATGCGCTCATTTTCGCTTTATATATAGCATATTACGACTTTCGCCCACAGGCCGGCCGGATCCTATCAACATCATCGGCCGGTCGCGAACTTTTTTGATACCGTGCTTCAGGCGAGCAGGGACGGACACAAGCCGCCCGTCCTGTGAGAAAAGGGAATCTTGCTCCGGCCGGCAGGGAAAACTTTTTTTGCGTCTGCTTTCTTGCGGCTACCTTGAAAGATGGAACATCAAGACGGCAAGCCAGCCGACAATGCCGGCGATGCCGATGACCATTCCGGCTATGGCCTTTCCCTTGCCGGTCCGGACGGGATCGTCTTTGATGATATTCAGAGCCTTCATCCCCTTCGTTATGGCGAACGGACCCAGAAAGATTCCGAAACAAAATATGCCGATAAGAGAATAGACCAGGGCGTCTTGGGCTTCTTTAACTTCTTTCCCGGTCCGGCCTTCACCGGACGCGCTCCCGGCCGGAGCCGCTTTCAGTTCGTGTCCGCATTGGGCGCAGAAAACCGCCCCGTTGTCATTCTCATGGCCGCACGACGGGCATCTGTTCCTCATTGGTTCTTTCTCCCTCCTTGATGGTTGTCGGATTGGGCGGTGCCGGCTTGGATGGCCCATTCCCATGCGGCCGATCCTTGCCGCACTTTTCTTTTCATTAGTCGGAATTTCCAGATGGAAATCGGAATTATCTCGGTCGTGCGGACGGATAGAAGAACCGGGGCGAAATCTCTCTCAGGGGAAGCCGATGAAGAGATTAATAAATGCGTCCGTCTTTCTCTTTGTACAGGCGTAGAACGCGGCAGGCTTCGCTCCGCAGAAGCCCGGATCGGACCTGGATGCCCCGGAGGCCGAGCTCGCTCCGCCAGCGCTTCGGCAGGGCGCCCTCATCAAATCCCGTCAGCCGCTCCACATCGGACTTCAGGGCGGAGAAAAGGACCCTGTCCACGCCCGCCCAGAGCATCGCGCCCCAGCACATGGCGCAGGGTTGGGATGAGGAAGCCAGAACGTAGGACCGGCCGGGCCGGCTGTTCAGCCGGGGCCGCCCCGTTTTTTTCTGGGCCAGCCCCAAGGCCATGATCTCGGCATGGGCCAGCGAGCACCCATTCAGGATTACGGCGTTGACGCCCGCGGAAATGAGCCGTCCCCCGGGCTCCTCGAAGACGGCCGCGCCGAACGGTCCGCCGGTTCCCCGCAGGACATTGAGCTCCGACAAGCCGACGACAAACGCCGCCTTGTCCCGGTCGTCGGGACAAGCCCTGCCACGGCGCAATTCTTTTTCAAGCCAGGAGGGAGGTTCGAGTCTGAATCCCCTCACGACGGCATGTCCTTCTTCCGACCCAAGCGCCGCGCGCGCCTCTCCCCTTTCCTTTTTCTCCGCCGCAGACTCTTTCTCTTGCCGGCGGCGGTCCGGCCGAAGAATGCGGCTAAAACGGCTTGATCTCTTCCAGGATGTTGATGTTGCGCGCTTTCAGGTCGGACATGAACTTGTCGTAGAGATCTCCGGAGATTGCGTCCTCGGGAGCGACGATTCCGCGCCGGCTGATCTCACCCGAGGCGATGTAGCGGGCGCAGATGGCCACGGGAAAGCCCGTCACGCGGGCCATGGAGGACAGGCCCGTCTTCGGATCGGCCGTGTCCCACATGAAGTATTCGATTTTCGTCCTCCGGCCGTCCTTCAGGCCGATGACGGTGTTGTACATGACGCACACGTCGGTGTCGCCCTTCTGGGGCTTGAGGCGCGGACGGATAAGCGTCAGCAGGAATTCCCGGGGGACGATCTTCGCGTTCTTGTGCTTGACCGGCTCGATGTCGAGGAGGCCGCAGTCCTTCAAGGTGTCCACGCCGTCGTAATGGCCGGGCCAGCGGACGGTCTTTTCGGCGAAGTCCCGGAGCTTTGTCCGGGTGAAAATGAAACTGGGCATGCCCGGCGTCACGGCGCAGGTGAGCTCCTCGTCCTGTCCGAACTTGTCGAATCGGAACCGCTCCCGGTCGCTCAGGGCGTCGACCTCGACGACCTTGCCGTTCTTGATGACGAACAACTTGACCATGTATTCGCGCAAAACGTGCTCGAAGGCCCAGGTGATCATGTAGCGCAGGGGGTGTTTCCGGGCCGCTTCTTTGTTCGGAATGCCGCCCACGCGGGCCACGGCCGACTCGGCCTCGTCGAGCTTGCGGATGCCTTCTCCCACAGTGACGTTGCTGATGCCCGGGGCGAAGCCCATGCCGTCCAGGAAGGTGGCCTTGGTTTTCAGGGCAGTCTCGTGGATCCAATCCCCGTATTGATTGAGAGTCATGCCTTTTTTCTTGATCAGGCCCTCGATTTCATAGGCGTCCGGCCGGCGGTGGTATTCCTCGAGCATGTCGACGATATGAAACCCGGCTTCGACCGCGCTTTCGATGAGCCGGTAGCTCGTGCGGCGGTCGGGCAGGGCGATGACGCCCACGTCGTATTTGCCCATCAGGGACTTGGTTTTGGCCTTGTCCAGGATGTCCAGGGGATGGATTTTGACCTTGGCCGAGCCGACCCATTTGGCCGTTTCGGCCAGGGCGGAGCGGCGGCGGCCCACAATTCCCACCTGCTCGATTTTGCCGTCCTTGGCCAGATCCAAGGTGACGGCCTTGCCGATCGCTCCCGAGCCTCCGAATACCAGAATCTTCATTTTATGAAACCTCCTCGAATATTGACGCCATAAATATGGAGCCCAATATATGGGAGAGCCGCAGTCAAGTCAAGATACGGGGACCGGCGGATTTCCCGCCTGCGATTGACAGGACCGCAAACCCCCGCTAATCTTGACCGCGAGTGAAGAAAAAAAGGGGTTCGGGGCCATAAGTCCGGAGAGCCGTCGGATCGTGAGCGCGCTCAAGTTTTCAATCATCACGGCCGTTTACAACGGCGCACGTCACATCGCCTCCTGCCTCGAGAGCGTCAGGCGCCAAACGCACGACAACGTCGAACACATCATCGTCGACGGGAAATCGACGGACGACACGCTGGCGATCATCGGCCGTCACGGATCCAGGGCGGCCAAAATCGTTTCCGAGGCGGATCGCGGTCTCTACGACGCCATGAACAAGGGGATCGCCTTCGCCGAGGGAGACATCGTCGGCATCCTGAATTCAGACGATTTCTACGACAACGACCGGGTTTTGGAGCGCGTGGCCGCGGCCTTTGATGAATACGGGACCATGTCCGTTTATACCGACCTCCTGTTCGTCTCTCGAAACAATCCGGAAAGAATCATTCGTTACTGCAAAGCCAAGCGCTTCACCGCGGGAATGCTGGCCGAGGGAGAGTTTCCCATGCATTCGGCTTTTTTCGTCAGAAAAGAAGCTTACCGCAAATATGGCGTTTATCGAACAGACATGAAAATCTCGGCCGATATCGATCTGATGCTCAGGTTCTTGGAGAAGCACCGGCTGACGTCGCGATACCTGCCCTTCGTATCGGTCAGGATGAGATCGGGCGGCATCAGCAACCGCAATGCGGCCAACATATACCGGGTCCTGAAGGAGAGCTATTCGAGTTTTCGGCTGAACGGGCTGGAGGTCAAGCGCCGCTTCATCGTCAAGTCGCTTCTCTGGAGAATGAGACAGTTCAGGGACGCGAAATACGGACGACGGATATGCGGCGGAGGGATTTGAGGTTCCATATTTGATCCCCAACCTGACGGAATCGCTCCGCCCGAGAGCGAGAGGGCTCAGTTCGTCGGTTGGATAAAGCCCGCGTCCCGGTCCAGGGCGATGTCCCGCCGTGCCGTGGAGATGGTGATCGTGAATCCGGCGATGACGTCGAACAGCGACATCATCATCAACAGGAAAAAGACGCAGCTTCCCGCTCTTTTGACCAGGAGGAACTCCAGAAGAAAGACGATGAAGGCCAAGGTGGACAGAATGTGATCATAGATCTCGGTGCGGGTGGTTCTCGTGGCCTTGACCACTTCGATGAACAGGCACGCCAGGCCGACGGTTAGGAAGAAGTGCCCCCAGGTGAACACCCACGTCGCCGTCGACGGCAGGGTAATGGAAAAAAACGTCTTATCCAGGCCCGTCGATGAAGCCGCCCCGAAAATGAAGAGGATGTTCAACACGACCAGCAGGAAAAAGAACGTCGGCAAGAATTTCAAGATTTTCATGGGTCCCTCCTTGGCATTTCCCGGCGAAGGGTATTTTTATGCGAAATTTCTCCGTTTTGCAATAGGTTAAAACGACTCCGATGTTCCGCAAAAATATTGGGTCTAGGACTGAAAGGACAAAGCTTCAAAATTCCCGACAAACAAAGGAAAATGCTGGCGCGCCCGGAGGGATTTGAACCCCCGACCTTTGGATTCGAAGTCCATCGCTCTATCCGCTGAGCTACGGGCGCGTCGGTCGTCGCGGTTAATCATCATATGCGGCGCGCGCCGGGAAATCAATCCGGAAACCGATCCGGACAGCAGACGATTCCGCTCTCTGGACGCATCTCACGGAGAGGAAAAAGCCGCTTGCGCGGCCTTCGCCCTCCTGAATGTAATTCGGAGCTTCTGAGAACGGAGGTATTCTTGACAGGTTCGCCCGCCCACCCTATACTCCCCAATGAAGATCAAGCGGGAATATCGAAAGGGCACCCGAACACGCCCGGGCTCAGGGGGCCTGTTCGTCGTGGCCATAGGCCGCGCCCGGCGGCCGAGGAGGACCGGACATGAAAACGCGATTTGGACCATGGCTTATTCTCTTCGGCTTTGCGTGGATCTTGTCTTCGCCGGCTTTCGGCCAGCTCGGCTTCGAGCAGGACGAACGCCAGCTCGTCCAGAAGTACAAGGCTTCGATCGCCAAGCTTCAGGAAGGAAAAGCGCTCTTCCTCAAGGCCAAGTACGATCGGGCCGAAAAGAAGCTTCAGGAGGCTTTGAAGATATTCCCGAGGAATCCCGACGCTCATTATCTGCTGGCTCAGATCGCGCTCAACGACGGCGACCATGAAGCCGCTCTTTCATCGATAGAAGACGCCGAGGCGTCCTTCGTGGAAACCCGCAAGTTCTACGCGTATTATTATGAACAGAGAATCATCGAGCTCCGGGAACAAAAAACCAAGCTCGAGGAAAGCATCAGAAGCAAGGAAAACCAGATCTCCGAGCTCAGAGGCAAGGGGCGCTCCCAGTCGGCCGACTCCGCCATCGCCGGCATCGAGCATCAGCTCCAGCCGGAAAGAACCCTCATGGGAAAGATCGACCAGCAGCTTCGGGATCCCATCCCCGAGAACCCCCCGATCCCGGCCGGCTACCATTACATCCACGGCAACATCCTGTATAAGCTCAAACGGCCTCGGGAGGCCGTCGACCAATACCTGGAGACGATCCGCATCGACCCTCATCATGAGTTCGCCTATAACAACCTGGCCGGCATCTACTTCGGGATCGGACAGTACCAAACGGCCCTGGACTATCTCCTTCAGGCGGAGGCCAACGGAGTCAAGATCAACGAGACCTTCAAAAAGGACCTGGAGACCCGCCTGGGCAAAAAGTGATGCTCTTTTAAAAGAACGGCTGGGCGGAGTGCCGTCCGAAAGCCCCCCTTCGCCGACAGCTTCTGTGTCTCCTCTGAGCGGCAGGTCCTCCCCGCTCCCGGCTCGGCGGGATGAGTTCAAGGCTACGGGGACGTTATTGACATTCGTTCAGCGGAAATTATAGTGTCTTGAGGGATCATTCAGGATGAATAAGGAGCCCGGCCTGATCCTCGGCAACTACCGCCTCGTCGAGAAGCTCGGCGAGGGGGGAATGGGCGTCGTCTGGAAAGCCCGGGACCTCAAGCTCGACCGCGACGTCGCGATCAAGTTCTTGTCCGAGGACCTCGCCCGGAGCCCCGAACGCCGCGTCCTCTTCGAACGTGAAGCCAAAGCCGTGGCGGCCCTCAGCCACCCCAACATCGTCACCATCCACGCCGTCGCCGAAACCGAGGGGACGATCTTTTTCATTATGGAGCTCGTCAAGGGGAAGCCCCTTTCCGAGCTGATCGAACCGAAAGGCGTCCCGCTGGACCGCTTCCTCAAAGTCGCCGTCCCCCTGTCCAACGCCGTGGCCGCCGCCCACGACCGCGGCATCATTCACCGCGATCTCAAGCCCGGCAACGTCATGCTCGACTCGTCGGGTGCCCTCAAGGTCCTGGACTTCGGCCTGGCCCGAATCCTCCCTCCCCCAGGGCCTCCCAAACCTCTCGAACTCGCGACCACGGCGACCATCGACTCCGATTTCGCGGGAACGGTCGTTTACATGTCGCCCGAACAACTCAAGGGCGAGCCCGTCGACCACCGGTCGGACATCTTCTCCCTCGGAGTCCTGCTCTTCGAATGGGCGACCGGCCGCCTTCCTTTTTCCGGACGGACCCGTGCGGAAATCGTCGCTGCCGTCCTCAAGGACGATCCCCTTTCGGCGGCGGCTCTCAATCCCCGGCTGCCCAAGCGTCTTGACCGCATCCTTCGTCATTGCCTCGAGCGCGAGCCGCGGTATCGCATGTCCTCAACCCGCGATCTCAGGGACGAACTCGAGCTGCTGAGCAAGGAGAGCGGCGAACTCCCGGCGGACGAGATCCCTTCCATCGCCGTTCTTCCCTTCTCCGACATGAGCCGCGAAAAGGACCAGGCCTACTTCTGCGAAGGAATCGCCGAAGAAATCATCAACGCCCTGTGCCGCGTTCGGGGCGTCCGGGTCGCCTCCCGTTCAAGCTCCTTCCGGTTCGGAAGCTCCGCCGACCTCCGCGAAATCTCCAACACCCTCCAGGTCGAAACCGTTCTCGAAGGCAGCGTCCGCAAGTCCGAAAACAGGCTGCGGATCACGGTCCAGCTCAACGATGCCCGTCATGGATTCAACCTCTGGTCGCAGTCCTTCGACCGCGAGCTCAGCGACGTGTTCTCCATCCAGCAGGAGATCGCCAGCAACGTCGTCCGCGCCCTGCAGGTCACGCTCACCCCCCAGGAGAAGGGCGCACTGACCGCGATCCCGACGCAGCACGTCCAAGCCTACGACTATTACCTCAAGGGACGGAGCTTCTATTATCGCTATGGGCGCCACGAAATTGAGTTCGCCCTTCAGCTCTTCACGCGGGCTACGGAGCTCGACCCGGGATACGCCCTGGCTTACGCCGGACAGGCCGACTGCTGGTCGTACATCTATCTCTACTCAGAACGCAAGGATTCCGTCCGCCTCCAGGCCGAGAACGCCGGCCGCCGGGCCGCCGAACTGGCCCCCGAGTCGGCCCAGGCCCAGGCTTCGCTCGCCATGGCCCTTTCGCTCGGAGACGACAAGGCCGAAGCCCGGGCCGCCTTCGAGCGGGCGATCGAACTCGATCCCAACCTGTTCGAGGCTTGGTATTTTTACGCCCGCTACGTCTTCGCCCAAGGCGAGCTCGAACGCGCCGTAGAGCTTTACAAGGAAGCCATGCGCGTCCGTCCCGAGGATTTCTACTCTCCCCTTCTTGTCGCCCCCGTTCTCGACGAGCTCAAGCGCCACGAGGAAGCCCGCGCCTGGAGGGAGAAAGGAATAGCTCTCGTCGCGCGCCATATCGATCTCCACCCCGACGACGCCCGGGCCTCGTACATGGGCGCCAACGGACTGGTCGCTCTGGGAGAAAGAGAAAAAGGCCTCGAGTGGGCCCGCCGCGCCCGGAAAATCGATCCCGAAGACCCGATGCTGCTCTACAATCTGGGCTGCATCCACTCGCTGGCCGGGGACATCGAGGAAGCCCTCGATTGCCTGGAAAAGGCCGCCGCGGGAGGGCTTCTTCAGAAGGGCTGGTATGAGAACGATAGCGACCTCGACCCCTTGCGCGGCCATCCTCGGTTCAAAGCGCTTCTCGACGCCATGAGCTGAATCCCGCAGCCCCTCCTCAACCGCCTATTGCCGAAAAAAAACGAGGGGGTGCTTGTGAGTCCGGCGGGCTTTTCTTTGTCGAGCTGAGAGCTGCGCGCCTTCCCGCCTGGAACGACGGCCGATGGGCTAGTCTTTGAAATCCTGGCCGATGATGCCGTCAAGCTCGGGATGGTGGCGGATGTAAGTCCAGAGCGAGGCGTGGCGGATGCCGAGACTGCCCGGGTCGAAGGTGAGCTCCTTGACCTTCTCGCGCTTCTGCCGTTCGTAATCCTTCAATGTGGCCAGGCCGACCTTGCTCAGGAGCAAAATGGCGATAATGTTCAGCCAGGCCATGAGACCCACTCCGATGTCGCCCATGCCCCACGCCAGTTTGGCCGTCCGGATCGCGCCGTAAAAAACCATGAACAGCATGAAGATGCGGGCCAGGGGAATCGCGATCCGGCTTTTTTTCTTGAACAGATAGGCGACGTTGGACTCGGTGTAGAAGGCGTAGGCCAGCAACGTGGTGAAAGCGAAGAAAAAGAGGGCGATGGCCACGAAATGCGCTCCGAAGCCACGGAGCAGCGTGTCGATGCCGGCCTGCGTCCATAACGGGCCGGCCTCCACGGCTGCTCCCTGGCTGTCCACCAGATTTTTCACGAGGTAGCCGCCTTTCCCGTCCGCGACGTTGTATACCCCCGTGAGGAGGATCATGAAACCCGTGGCCGTGCAGACAAAGAGCGTGTCGACGTACACGGAAAACGCCTGAACCAAGCCCTGCTTGGCCGGATGGGGGACTTCGGCCGCCGCCGCGGCCTGGGGACCCGTGCCCTGACCGGCTTCATTCGAGAAAATTCCCCGCTTCACCCCCCAGAGAACGGCCGATCCCAGGATGCCGCCGAAAACGGCGTTCTTGCCGACCGCGGAGTTGAAGATCATCGCCAGCACTGCGGGCACGCGCTTGATATCGATAATGACGATGATGAGCGCCATGACGACGTAGCCGACGGCCATGAAGGGCACCATGAGCTCGGCCGTCCGGCCGATGCGCTTGACCCCTCCGAAAATGATCAGCGCCAGGAGCGCCGTGACGAAGAGGCCGGAGATCGTCGGCGTGATGGCCGGAAAAGCCCCTTGAAAGGCGACGGCGATGGAATTGGCCTGGATGCCGGGAAGAAGGATGCCGCAGGAAAGGATGGTGATGAGGGCGAAGATGACGGCGTACCACTTCTGGCCCAAGCCCTTCTCGATGTAATAGGCCGGCCCCCCGCGATAGACTCCGCCGATTTCCTCCTTCCAGACCTGGCCCAACGCCGCCTCGATGTACGCCGAACCGGCGCCCAAAAAGGCGATCATCCACATCCAGAACAATGCGCCCGGTCCGCCGAAGCCGATGGCCGTGGCCACGCCGGCGATGTTCCCCGTTCCCACCCGGCCGCCCAAAGCCATGGCGAAGCCCTGGAACGACGATACGCCCTTCTTAGAGGCCTTGCCCAGGAAGAGCTGCCCCACCATGTCCTTGATGAGGCGCACCTGAAGAAAACGGGTGCGAATCGAAAAGTAAACGCCCGCTCCAAGGCAAAGAATTACGAGGGGAAGGCTCCACACATAGCTGTTGATCGCTTCGACGACCGATTCCAGGTTCACGAGGCACCTCCTCGGGATGAAGGGACGATTCTAAAGGAATGGGGGGGAACCGTCAACGCGCGGGCTTCCCGGATCCGCCCGTTCATTCACGAGCTCTTTTATCGGGCCGGAAATTCACCCAGCCGCTGAAAAAAGACAAAAGGAAAAACGCCGCCATGACCGCCAGGGACACGCCGATCGACAGCCAAATCCCCAGACTGACGACCAGCATCGGCGCGAATGCGGTGATGAATCCGCCGCCCAGGAAAGGCTCGTAGATCATCTGTTTGAAGCCGAACGCCTTGGCCGTGTCCGTCTTGTAAAGCGGGTCAACCACCCGGAGGAGCATGAGACCGATGGCCGTCACCCCCGTCTGCATGCCGAATTCCGTGATCCCTCTCTCGAACCAGTATCGGCGGAACATGCGGGGAGCGAGAAATACGGCGCAGAACACCATCCACACGATGCCCACGGCCATGATAATGGCGAAGGGCCAGAAATTGGCCAGGAAGACATCGAGCTTGATCGTGGCGATGGCGGAGATCACCAGGATATCCAGGGCGAAGCCCAGGATCCTGTCGAATGTGCTCTTGTCGAAGTAGTGGTCGACCTTGAAAGCCATAGAGAACCTCTGGACGATCAGGCCGCCGATCATGGCCAGGGGAAAGAGGGGGAAGGAATTGAAGGCCGGCGACAGGGTCTGCAGGCCCGACAGAAAGCCCCAGCCGACGACCACGGCCAGGGCGATGATCGCGAAATGAAACGTCAGGGGCTCGATGGCTTCCGAGGCCACGGTGGCCGTGGCGATCGAGAACCGCTGTGGCTCGGGGATGAGCCCCTTTTTTTTATAGACGGGGATCCCCCGCTTCTCGCTCAGGTAGGTGCAGTAATCCCGGCGGATGGCGATGTTGATCAGGACCATGCCGGCCACGACGGCGGTGATGATGCCCACCGTGGCCGACATCAGGGCCAGGTCGCCGCCCTCGGGAAATCCGAGATCGGCGAACATGTGCTTCATACCGGCCGCCGTCCCGTGGCCGCCCGAAAATCCGATCTCCAGGATGCAGGCGATGAGCGGATTCGACTTGAAGACCGGAACGATGATCAGGGCCGCGGCCAGCAGAGCGAAGAAATACTGGCCCATTCCGAGCACGACTCCGAAGCAGAGCTGCGAACCGCCCGCGCTCCAGATCTTCTTGACCGCCGGGATGGCCACTCCCAGAAAGAGCGTGGCGAAGACGATGTTGATCAGGACACCCGGAAGCGGACTCCAATCGGCAATCACCCACTGGGGAATGAGCTTCGCTCCGTAGGGTCCCAGGCCGAGAGCCAAAAAACCGGCGATGATGGCCGAAGGAAGAAAAAGAACCTGAAACAGCCGAATGTTGGCCCGGAGGATCTTGCCCACGAGCAGAAAGATGCCGAGGACGCAAAAACTGTAAAGAAATTCCATTGCCGGAATTCTATCTCACTTCGTCCGCCGAGCACAACACGGATCCGGCCGCGTTTCGGCTCTAGCCCACGAACAGCGCCTTGTCCGAGAAATTCGGCTCGCTCGTCAGGTTGATGCCCAGGCGCCGCAGCCCGGCTTCGTCCCCCGGCGCGGGAAGATGCGTGGTGTGCATCTCGCAGCCGTGGAGCTCCTTCAGCTTCTCCAGGGCCAGTTGGGCCATGGGATTGGCCGAGGCGTTGAGGCTCAGGCAGATGAGGACTTCCGAAAGATCGAGACTCACGGTTCGGGCACCGAGGATGTCCTTCTTGAGAGCGGCCACGGAGCCGACGATCGCCGGCGTCAGAAGCGGGATCGAATCCGGGATGCCGGCCAGGGTCTTCACCGCGTTCAGCACCAGGCTCGAGGCGGCGTGCATCAGCGGGGAGTTGGAGCCCGTAACAACCCGCCCGTCGTGAAGCGCCAGAGCCGCTCCGACGAACACGCCCGCGTTTCCCTTCCCCCGCCGCCGCGCGTCTTCGGCGGCCGCCCGGGCCGGGGCCACGACACTGCGGTCCTCGGGCGTGACGTTCATTTCCTTCATCAGAAGCTCCGCTCGCTGGACGGTCTCCTTTTCGGTCAACCCCATGGCGAACTCGCACAGGTACCGGAAATAACGCCGAATGAGCTCCTGGCGCGAGGCTCTCCGGACGGTCTCGTCGTCGACGATGGCCAGGCCTGCGGCGTTGACTCCCATATCCGTGGGCGACCGGTAATGGGCGGCCCCGCAGGTGATCCTTTCCAGAATCCTTCTCAGGACGGGAAAAATCTCCACATCCCGGTTGTAGTTCACGGCCGCCCGGTCGTAGGCCTCCTGATGGAAGGGATCGAGGAGGTTGAAATCCCCCAGGTCGGAAGTGGCGGCCTCGTAGGCCACGTTGACCGGATGCTTGAGCGGCAGGTTCCAGATGGGGAACGTCTCGAACTTGGCGTAGCCGGCCTTCGTCCCCCTTTTCCACTCGTGGTACATCTGCGACAGGCAGGTGGCCAGCTTGCCGCTTCCCGGTCCGGGGCCGGTGACGACCACGAGAGGCTTGCGGGTGACGATGAAATCGTTGGCTCCGTATCCCTCGTCGCTGACGATGAGATCGATGTCCGTGGGATACCCCTTGGTGAAAGGATGGGTGTGGACGGCAACGCCCCGCCGTTCCAGGCGGTTCTTGAAAACCCTGGCCGCGGGCTGGTTTTCGAAACGGGTGACGACCACGCCCAAGATGTCGAGGCCCCAGTCCCGGAGATCGTCGATGAGCTTCAGGGCGTCGGCGTCGTAGGTGATGCCGAAATCGGCCCGGACCTTCTTGCGCTCAATGTCGCCGGCGTAGATGCACAGCAGGATGTCGGCCTTGTCCCTCAGCTTCTGGAGAAGCTTCATCTTGACGTTGGGATCGAAGCCGGGCAGAACGCGCGCGGCATGGTAATCGAACAGGAGCTTCCCCCCGAACTCCAGGTAAAGCTTGTTCTCAAACCGTTCCACCCGCTCCAGGATGGCCCGCGTTTGAAGTTCCAGGTAAAGCGCGTTGTCGAATCCTTGCCCGGACATCTTTCCTCCCGCTTCAACCTGCTTGAGAATGCCTCCCGGGCATGAACCGGTCCCGGAACGGCAGACCTCTCTCAGGGGATCTCTTTTCCGATTGTCTATAACATGAATTTTCATCGGCCGCAATCCTCTGACACCGAGAAAGAAGTCTCGGAACACGATGCGCCGTAGTGACAAAATTCGTCACCGGCTGGGAAAACCGAGACTAGCCGTTGAGGGTGAACCGAAGGGTGAGGCATGGATAAAGGAGATTCATCTTCGAAGAGCATTGACCGGCAAGGGCGTTCCGTTCATATTGAGTTGAGGGTGTTGTCTTTTTTTTGAATTTTATTGAGTTCCGGAAAGGCAGGAATTGTCAAACACACTCGACCTATTCCAGCCGGACGAAGAAGCCGGAGGGGCCTCGGGAGCCTTTACGGCCGAGGGACAGATTCTGACATGGAATGCCTCGCCGCCTGAAAAAGCGGTCGAGCAGCAGGAGAGCCTGATCCCGGCAATTCTGGAACTGACCGAATCGGCGAGGCTCGCCGAGCTTCCCGCATTCGAACAGATTCTGATCGAAGGTTCGGATAAAAAAATCCTTCTCCTCCGGGTTCAAGGCGGGGGGCCTTTTCTGTTCCTGATGGGGGGGAAATCCCTGGACGTTGTTTCCGCGCTGGAAAAATTGAAACGCGCGGCCGAAGCCGTCGGAGCCGGCCTTAAGGAGCCGAAATGACCTCCGTCCGCGGGGGGGTGCCGTCCCAGGACAGGTTGATTTTCATCGAAGCCCGGGTTCTGGCGACTCTCTGGGACAGAAACCGGATGGTTTGCTCCCTTTCAGATCCCTCGCTCTTCCATTCGCTCTTCTGTTGGCTTCGCATCTATATTCCCCGCTATCGCCAGCTGCTCGTGCTCGGGGACGTGCCCAAGGAGACCCGCCATCTTAAAGGCGTCAGAGTGCTCGACGGCGGAGACCTTCCTTCCCGGATGGCGGCCCTGGAACAGGCGTTCTCGGACGAGGAAACAGGTGCTCCCCCGGTTCAGGTCGTCGGCTTCGGACTCGAGGCCGAGTCTTTTCGCATGCTCCATCGCCGCCTGGACCGGGGCTGGATCGCCTTTTTTCCAGGCCTAACGAAAAAAACGCTCGAAGATGAGGGACTCCCCGTCCATGAAGAGATCGCTTTGGAGGGCGGGAGCCTTTTTCTTCTCGATCCTCCGCCCGCCGATCTCTCTCCCGAGGAAGAACTGCTTCTCGAAACCGCCTCCTGCAGTCCGGCGATGAAGGACTTCATGATCCAGATGCGTCAGATCCAGATGAATCTGGCCTTCCAGGCCATCCATACCGAGATCGAGGCCGACCGGCCCGTCACCCGCCCCTATCTCTCGGAAACTCTGCGAATCAAGGAAAAAGGGCTGAAAAAAATCCTCCACCTCGGACAGCGCGAGCAGAGGCTGAATCTCGAATCCTACATCAAGGACACGCCTCCGCAGATCATCGAATTCCTGAAAAGCCTCTCCCGGGAAAGCGACCTGGCTTTGGCGGCACTTTTCGACCGGGAGGAGCTCATCGGCTACGCGCGCTACCGGGAGTGTTTCTTCCCCTCGCGGAACATTCTGAACTTCAAGCGGATCCTGGACCGCATGGGAAATTCGGCCTGCGATCCCGGACGCCCCTGGTTTATGGAGATCCGGGCCGGAGACAAGACGGTTCATATCTATCAAGGGCGCTTTCTTTACGGATTTCTTCTCGAGGGCGGAGCGAAAAACTCCTCTTTCCGCAATCGCGTCAGGGAACGCATTCTCGCCCTGGAGAGGAAACCGTCCGGACGGCGCGGCGCCGTCGGCCTGACGGGTAGCGAATGATTCACATCAAGGACATCTTCCAGGACATCCTTCGGCGCCTGCCTGAAGTCAAAGGGCTCATCCTCCTGGACATCGACGGCATCCCTTTGGAGATCGCCGGGCAATTCGACATGAAGCCCGAAGACCTGGGAGCGCTTCTGGCCGCCTGCTACAACTCCTACGCCCAGGTGGGTCTCGAACTGGGCCAGAGCCTGGACATGATCATCGTCGAGCTCGGGGACCTGAAACTCTGCCAGAGCGGCATGCCCCGCGGCCTCCTGACCATCATCGCCGCCAAAGAGAGCTATCTGGGCCTGATCCGCCTGGAAGCCAAGCGGGCCATGGAAAAGATCGCCCGGATCATGTTGGACACGGAGGAGAGGCGCAAATCCCTGATGGAGGAGCACAAGCTCCGCATCCCCGACGAACGCGATCTGCGGCAGAAAATGACCCATCGGCCGCGCCCGCTTCAGGACCGGGACATCGAGGAGATCCTCGCCAAACTGCGCCGGGGCTTGACATGAAGGTCGTCAACGGCAAGACCTACCTCAAGATCGTCTTTTTCGGCACGGCATTGGCCGGCAAAACGACCACCCTCAAGTGGCTGTTTCGCAACGGCATCCCCGATGAGTTCAAATTGGCCGAAAAAGTGCGTTGCTTGGAAACCTCGTTCGGTCAGACCCTTTTTTTTGATTTCACTCCCCTGCAAATCAGCGCCGACATCATCGTTCGACTCTACACCACCACCGGACAGAACTACTACACCATGACCCGCCGCCTTCTGTTCGAGGACGTGGACGGCGTCTTTTTCGTGGCCGATTCACGAAAGGAGGAACTGGAGCACAACCGGGAATTCGTCCGGGAAATGCGCTCCTTTCAAAAAGGCGTGGCCGGCATGGATCGGGCGGAGATCATCCTCTTGTGCAACAAGCAGGACCAGGAGGACGTTTATTCGCCCGACGAGTTGGCCGCGCTGCTGGACCTGTCCGAGTACACGCGCTTTCCGGCCAGCGCCCTCAACGGCACGAACCTCCGGGAGGCCTTCGTGCTGATGATCAGCCGTCTCTTGAAGAAAATCCATGACGGAGAAGCCCATGCGTTATCTTAGCCAAGAGATCCGGCCTCTGCTCGAGCGGAACGAGATTCTGGGGCTGGTCCTGGTGGACGGCGAGGGCATGGTTCTCGACGCCGAGGGCGGCCTCTATCCTCCCGAGCACCTGGCGGCCCTGTTTTCCCCCCTCTACCGGATGCTGGACGACATTCAGCATAACATCAACGTCGAAGGGATCGAAGAAATTTCCATCCGCACCCTGAATCCCCGGATGCGGATCATTGTCCAGGGCTTTTCCGTTCAGCAGTCGCCTTACCTGATCATCGCCCTGTATCCCATCACCACCTTTTACCGCCAGGTCACCTCGGACATCATCCGCATCGTCAAGGATTGCATTCGGAGGCTGACTCCTCACCCCGCCGACGGCGGCGATCCGTCTGCTTCCGGGAGCACCGGGCCCGGAGAGCCGTGACCCCGAGGGCCGGTCTCGCGGAGAGCCCATGAGCCGATCGGTCATCCTGGTCGTGGACGGCGACCGCACTCACCGGGAGACGGTGTCCGGCTTCCTTCGACAAGCCGGCTATGAAGTCCTGGCCGCCGGAGACGGCGCGGCGGGCTGGCGGGTCTTTCTGGAGCGGCGTCCCGATGCCGTCGTCGTCGATATGCTGCTCCCCGAGGTTTCCGGATTCGACCTGCGCCGGAGGATCGGACAAGAAGCAGGGCCGGACCGCGTTCCCGTCGTCCTTATGTCCGAGCTCAAGAAACAGGCCGAATGGATCACCGAACCTTGCCGATCCGAACAGCGATCCCTCACGATTTCCAAGCCCGTTTCCCGCAAGGAGCTTCTATCCGTCCTTTCCGACCTGACGAGGACATCCTCGGCCCCGGATCCCGCCCCGCCGGATCCGGCCCCGGGAGAGCCCTCCCCTGAGTCGGACCGAAAGACGCCTCCAGACAGCGACAATATCGTCACCTTCCCCGAACCCAAGAGCCGCTCCGGACCTCGAAGGATGCTTCTGGCCGACGACAATCCCGTCACCAGGCAGATCGTCCGCCGGGCGTTTGAAGCCCAGGATTTCCGGGTCGACATCGCGGCCGACGGCAAGGAGGCTTCCGCCCATCTCGCCGGTCCTCCTCACGACATCGTTCTCCTGGATATCAACCTGCCGGGGCGGAACGGCTACGAGCTCTTCGCCGAGATCCGCCGGAACCCCTCTCTGGACGGAACGGCCGTCGTGTTCCTCAAAGAACCTTTCGAGAAAGTCGACGAAACCAAGCTTCAGGCCTGCGCCGCCGACGGCCTCATTCACAAACCCCTCAAATCCGCCGACTGGGTCCGAACGGTGAAGGACCTCCTAAACAAAAGAGCCCTCCGTTCGTCGCGCTTGTGACCGATGGACGCCCCCTTGAAATCGACCGGTTCCGTGCGCCGCACGGCGCGCGGGAGCGCGTCCGTTCTTCGTTATCTCGGAGAGCGTCTTCGCCGCCCCCTTCCCGGGCCGTCGGCCCAGCTTCGAATGGCGCCCGATCCGAGCTTCGACGCCAGGACGTCACTCGGCGCCGGTGAATACGGCCGCATTGCGGGGGTCCTGCTCCTGCTCGCCCCGCGCCGGGGTCAACTGTTTTTTCCCCTGACCAAAAGAACGGAGACCGTCTTTCGTCACCGAGGGCAGATCTCGCTGCCCGGAGGCGAACAGGACGCCGGAGAAACGCCCGTCCGGACCGCCCTCCGCGAAACGGAGGAGGAGCTGGGCGTGGAACTCGCGGACGTCGAAATTCACGGCGTCCTGACCCCCCTCTACATCCCCCCCAGCGATTTTTGCGTCCATCCCGTCGTGGCTTCGTTCCCCGGAGCGCTGAAGTTCCGTCCTCGAGCCGAGGAAGTCGCCGAAGTCATCGAAGTCCCCCTCGCCCGTTTGCTCGATCCTTCCGCCCGCCTCCGTGAAACACGGTTCCTCGCGGGCCGGCCCGTTGAAATCCCTTTCTTTGATTTCGGCGGCCACAAGGTCTGGGGAGCAACGGCCATGATCCTGGCCGAATTCGCCGCCCTCTTCGAGCCCTGATCCTCAAAACTCAGGCGTTCCCGACGGCGCCCTGAGGGCGTCGGGATCGTCCTCGGCGCCGTCCGGTTGCATCCCGCGCGGCGCTGTGGAATGATAGGCCCGGCTCATCCCCGCAAGGAGAGAACCGCATGCGCCTGGAACTCAAGGGAGACTGGTACATCGAGCGGCTGACCCGGGATGAAATCCACGGCCACCGCATCAAGAAGCGCCTGGCCGCGGTCCGGACGAAATACCAGAACGCCGAGGTTGTGGACACCCATGATTACGGCCGCTGCCTGTTTCTCGACGGTCTGGTCCAGTCCACCGCCGCCGACGAATTCATCTATCACGAATCCCTCATCCATCCCGCCCTGCTTCTCCATCCCCGGCCCGAAAACGTCTTCCTCGCCGGCGGAGGCGAAGGCGCGCCCCTGCGCGAAGCGCTCAAGCATCCCCCGGTCAAACGGCTGACCATGGTCGAAATCGACCGGGATGTGGTCGCGCTCGCCCGACGTCATCTTCGCGCCTGGCACAAGGGAGCGTTCCGCGACAAGCGGGTGGAAATCCATTTCCAGGACGCCAGGAGCTCCCTGGCAAGCAATCCCGAAAGCTACGACATCATCGTGCTCGACCTTTGCGACCCCGGAGAACCGGGTCCGGCGCGCAAACTGTTCACCGTCGAGTTCTACCGCCTCCTCCGCCGGCGGCTGCGCCGCGGAGGGATCGTCGTCCTCCAGGCCGGAAGCGCCAATGTCAATATGCTGAGCGGGTTTTCGGCCGTCTTCCAGTCGCTCCGACGCGTTTTCCCCTCGGTCCTCCCCTACCTGTCGTGCGTTCCGGCCTACGTCGGCCCCTGGGCGTTCATTCTGGCAGGCGGCTCCTCTCTGGCGGCCGTCCCCGGCCGCAAACTTCTGTCCCGCCGATTTTCGGCGCGGGGGCTCGAAGGCCGCCTTCGTTTCTACAGCCCCGAAATCCATTCGTCACTGTTCGTGCTTCCGGCCTATATCCGCCGGGCCCTCGAGCGCGGCCGTCCGGCTTCCGACAGGAAGATTCTCAGGTCGAACCGCTGACTTCCGTCCTTGGAATTCGCGCCCCATGGCTTCGAGCCTGAAAATGCGGTTGTTGCCGGCCAGGTCTTTCTGACGGGCGTAAAGACTTTCAGCCGGGTCATAATCGGAAAGGAAGTCATGATAAAATGCCTCTGCTCATGAACATCAGAGCCTCTTGCATCCCGGCCGCGGCGTTCATCCTCATGACCGCCTTGCCCGCTCTCGGCGGCGCCGTCCGGGATTATCCTCTGCGGCCCGTGGATTTCACCCGCTATAAAATCACCGACGCTTTCTGGAGGCCCCGCCTTCAGACCAACAGAGAAGTCACGATCCCTTTCGCCCTCGAAAAATGCCGCGCCACGGGCCGCCTGGACAACTTTCTGAAAGCCGCCGGCCTTCTCCCCGGCGCTTACATCGGAAAACGCTACAACGATTCCGACGTCTACAAAATCGTCGAGGGAGCCTCTTATTCCCTTTGCCTCGCTCCGGACCCGTCTCTCGAGAGAGAAATCGATGAAGTGATCGCCGCCATCGCCGCCGCCCAGGAAAAGGACGGCTATCTCTACACCGCCCGCACCGTGGACCCGGCCGCTCCCCCTCCGGGCGCGGGGCCGGAGCGCTGGTCGCTGCTTGAGTCGAGCCACGAGCTCTACAACGCCGGCCACCTCTACGAGTCCGCCGCGGCTCATTACCGGGCCACGGGAAAGAGATCGCTTCTCGACGTCGCTCTGAAGAACGCCGACCTCATTGCCGAAGTTTTCGGCCCCGGCAAGCGCCGGGGTTTCCCCGGGCACCAGGAAATCGAGATCGGCCTGGTCAAGCTCTTCCGCCTCACGGGGAAAAGGGCCTATCTCGACCTGGCCGCCTTCTTCCTCGAGTCGCGCGGGACAAAGCCCTACCGCACGATGTTTCCCGAGGACTCTCCCTTCGCCGTATACAACCGGGCCGAATATGTCCAGGCGCACAAGCCCTTGCTGGAACAGCGCGAAGCGGTCGGGCATGCCGTCCGGGCGGCCTATATGTATTCCGGGATGGCCGACGTGGCGGCCCTGACCGGCGACCGGCGCTTCCGGCGCGCGGTCGAGCGGCTGTGGCGCGATGTTGTGGGGAAGAAAACCTATCTGACCGGCGGGATCGGCGCGCGGAAGGAAGGGGAAGCCTTCGGCGACGCCTTTGAGCTGCCCAACGCCGAAGCCTACGGCGAGACATGCGCCGCCATCGGCAGTGTCCTGTGGAATCATCGCCTGTTCCTGTCACGGGGAAAATCGGAATTCATGGACATTGTGGAATGGACGCTTTACAACGGTCTCCTCTCGGGAGTCTCTTTGAGCGGAGACCGCTTTTTCTACACCAACCCCCTCGAATCCGACGGCCGGACGGGATTCAACCAGGGCGCGGCCGAACGGCAGCCCTGGTTCGAGGTGGCCTGCTGCCCGGGCAACATTTGCCGTTTCCTCCCTTCCCTGCCGGGATATGTCCTGGCTCAGGCGGACGACACGGTCTACGTCAGCCTCTTCATCCGGGGAGGGGCCGAGCTTGAAATCCGGGGCCGGCCCGTCCGGTTGGCCGTGGAAACGGATTATCCGTGGCAAGGCCGAATGAAATTCGCCGTCGATCCGCGATCTCCGCTTGATTTTGAAATCGCCCTGAGAATCCCCGGTTGGGCCCTCGGCCGCCCTCTTCCCGGAGGGCTTTACGCTTTCGCCGATCGCACTCAGGAGCAGCCGTCCTTGCGGGTCAACGGCGAACCACGGCCTCTCCGACTCCGCGACGGATATGCCCGTCTCCGCCGTCTCTGGCGGCCGGGGGACGTGATCGAACTCGAACTTCCCATGACCGTCCGAAGGGTCGTCGCCCGGCGCGAAGTCGAGGCCGCACGGGGCCGCGTCGCCCTGACGCGCGGACCGCTCGTCTACTGCTTTGAAGCTGCGGACAACGGCGGCCGCGTCCTCGGCCGCGCGATCCCGGACGGCATGATCTTCGAGGCCCAAGAACGGCCGGGCCTGTTGGGCGGCGTAACCGTTCTTGTGGGGTGCGACCCCTCCGGTTACGGCGCGTTGACGGCCGTCCCCTATTATGCCTGGTCCCACAGGGGACCGGGCGAGATGGCGGTCTGGCTTTCCAGGGGCCGGCAACAGTCTGCCGCGCCCCGGCGGGCGCAGACGTCCGCAAAGGCTCAGCGCCCTTTGTAAGCGACTCCTTGGGTCATCCAGTCGGGCGCCGGCAGTCCCCGCAGGTGATGGTCGAGGTATTCCATCATCCGGATCGAATAATCCAGTTTGTTGGGGTATTCCCGGGGATGGTGGGGCTCGCCCCGATATTGGAGAAAAATGCAGTCCTTGCCCAGGCGCCGCATGGCCAGATAAATCTCGATGGATTGATACCACGGCACGGCGCCGTCCTCGTCGCCGTGCATGAGCAGAAGCGGAGTCCGGATGCGGTCGGCCATAAACACGGGCGAATTGGCCCAGTAAAGCTCGGGGCTCTCCCATAGGCTGCCGCCGATGCGGCTTTGCGATTTCTCGTACTGCATCTGGCGCGCCATGCCCGACTCCCAGCGAATGCCGCTGTAAGCGCTGGTCATATTGCCCACGGCCGCGCCCGCGACGGCGCAGGCGAACATGTCCGTTTGGGTGACGAGAAAGGCCGTCTCATATCCCCCCCAGGAATGACCGTGAAGGCCCAGGGCCTTGGGGTCGGCGACACCCAGGTCGATGAGCTTCTGCACGCCGGGCAGCACGCATTTGAGCGCGGACAGCCCCGGGCGTCCCGTTTCGTATCGGACATCGGGCAGGAAGATGCAATACCCGCGGCCGGCATAGACCGGGAAGCAGGGCCTGTGATTGACGACGGTTTGGTTGTATTCGTAGAGACGGTAAGAGGAAATCTCGTAGAAGTACACCAGCACGGGATACCGCTTCCCCTCCTCATAGCCGGCCGGCTTGATGAGCACGCCCTGGAGCGGTCGGCCGTCGAGGCTCAACCACTCGACAAGCTCCGCGCTCCCCCAGGCGAATTCCCGAATCTGGGGATTGACGTCGGTGAGCCGTCTGGAAGCGGTGAATGTCATCTCCGCCGCCCAGAGGTCCGGAAATTCCTCAAAGCTCTCGCGTGTGTAAATCACGACGTCGGCGTTTTCGGCTTTGGCGCGGAAAACGAACTTCTTCTTGTCTTCGAGAAGCCGCGTCGCTCCCGGTCGGCCGATGCGGGCCGAGGAGAAGCCGTGGTGTTTTTCCCGTTCATGGAACATGGACAGGAGCAGCGTCTCCCCTTTTTTAAAGAATCGGGCTTCGGGGTCTGTTTTCAGGACGCGGAAAATCCGGCCCTCGGCCCTCCCCTGTCCTCCGGTCAGCGTCGAAGGTGCGCCGCCCGATGTGGGAAAAATCCAGACATCGAACTTGTCGTTGATCAAAACGGCCGCGTCGTTCTCCAACCATCCGGCCAGGCCGTAGCCCGGAGGCTCGCTCGGCGCGTCGTGGTCTTCGTCGCCGAACGGAACGCCCAGGCCGGACGTGAGATTGACGGTCTTGTCCAGCCGGCCGTCATGCAGGAACCAATGCCCTCGGTCGTAGTAAGCGACGTATCTTCCGTCCGGAGACAGGGACGGCCGGGAGCGGTAGGAAACGGCGATCCGGGCAGCGACGGATTTGCGCGAACCGTCGGCCAGAGAAACAAGGAAGAGGTCGACATAGTCCCCGTCCCATGTCTTCTCCTTGAGGTAAGGCACGTCGGACAAGCCCAGGGCCCGGTCGGGATTCTCAACCGTCTCGACGCTCGGGACGTCCTTCCCGGCGAGGAGGACGGCCTTCCCGGTCTTCTGATGAAAGACCGCCGTGAAAAGCCTCTCCTTGATGCGGGGCCAAAGCTTTTTCTGGTGGGAGTTGATGAGCGGGTCGTTCCAGTGCCAGACATCGACCTCGCTTTTGGCCAGAATTTTCTCAAAATCGAAAAGGGCGCTCCCGTCCGCAGGCTCTTCGTCCTTCGCCTCCGGCTCCCGATCGAAATATTCCACGGGTTTAAGACCGAAAAAAAGCCTTTGTCCGTCTTCTGTCCAGACGAGGCGGTTCTTCTCCGGAATCCCCCATCGGTCGGGCACGCTTTTTTCGTCGGCGGCCGTGCGCAGCCGCTCCCTTCCCGCGTTCCAGACCAGGAGTGATCCGGGACCTGTTCGGTCCCTGTCGTCGAGAGGGGCGGCCACAAAGGCCAGGTGACCGTCTTTTTCGGACCAAGTCAAACTCGAGTACCGGACGCCCTGAGCGCGCTCCACGGCTTTCTCCGGACATCCTGGCTTCTTCAGAAGACGCAGATACAACCCGTTGTCCGTCTCCTCGGGACCCAGCCGGTCATAAGCCAGAAACGCCCCCGATTCGTCGAAGGCGAACGACAGCGCCTGTGCAATGCGGACTTCCTCTCCGCTGGCGAGATTCCTCAGGACAAGAGTCCGGCCTCTCTCCTTTTTTCCCTTCTTCTCTTCGCCGACGGCCGCCTGATTCTTTTCTTCCTTCGGTTCTTCGGGAAAAAGCTTGTAAGCCAGCCAGGCGGAATCTCCGGAAAAGGCGAACTGTTCGACGCTCTCCGCATGAAAGATCTCTCCATCCGCCAATCGGACGAGCGCCATTCCCTGCCGGGGCTTTTCCTTGCCCGCCTTCTCCAAGTCCAAGGCCGGGGGAGTGACGACCAGGCCGGCCCAACGGGAGTCGGGGGAGAAAACAGGATTCGCTCCCCGCTCGACACGAAAAGACTTCTCCTCCTTGACGCTTTGAACGAACGCTTCTCCGTCCCCCCTGTCGGGTTGAGCGGCGTAAGCCAGCCAAGCGCCGTCGGCCGAAACGACCGGATCGCGAAGCTGCCGGAACTTCATCACGTCCTTGAAAGTCAGCTCTTTTTTCGCCGTCGCGCCCGCAGCCAAAGCGCAGGACAACAACAGGATCAAGGCGGCGAAATTCGTTCGCTTCCCCGAAGCCTTCCGAATTTTCATCGTGCAATCTCCTTGACGGATTTTAAGCATCACAAGTCGGGTTTATAACACAGCCTCTTTCGGCCCATCAAATCCTCCGCTGCCCTCACCCGTTCCTCTCCTGCGGCCGCAAGCCTTTGTGTTGCGACCGGTGAGAAAGCATGAGCCTCCGGCCCGGCCGCCGTTTTTCATGCCCGATCATCGTTCATCCGGAATTCCTCCGCTGTTGACCCGGCCGATTTCCTTGATTTACTATGGGAAAACATTGAGCCCGACCGAACGCCCCGACTTTTACGAAGTCCAGAAGCACCGCTGGCGGATCAGCCTGGCCTTCACCGCCGTTCTGGGCCTGGTCTATCTTCTGATCTGCTCGGCGTTCGTGTTCTTCGCCCTGGGCGCCGCCGATCTCGTTCTGGGAGACATGTTCCGCGTCTCTTCGGGCCTTGCGCTCCGCGCTTTTCTTTGGACCGCCGCCGGAGCCGTGCTGTTGACCTTGATCCAATACGTCTCCGCCAGGCGTTCGGGCGCCGCTTTCATCCTGAAGCGTCTGGGCGCAGCGACGCCCGACAGGAGCGATCTTCTCCATGTCCGTTTCCTCAACATCGTCGAGGAAATGCGGATTTCGTCCGGCCTGCCCCGCACTAACGCCTATGTCCTGCCCTTCCTGGCGGTGAACTCCCTGGCCCTTGTCGAAGCCGACGGAACCCCGGCCGTGGTGATCACGGAGGGATTGCTGGCCGAGGGCACCCGCGAAGAGCTCCAGGCCGCCGTCGCTCATGAGGTGGCCCACATCCTGAAGGGAGACGTCTTCTACATCACCCTCCTCTGTTCCCTTGCGGATGTGTTCGACCGGATGGCGCTCGCCCTGATGCCCGAAACCGACAAGCCGATCGGATTTCCGGGGGTCTGGGAAGCCGGCGCCGGCCGGGCGCTTCCCTCGGCCGCTCAGGGGATAGGGTCTCTCGGCGCCTCTCTCTCCGGCGCGGCGCTTCGCGTTCTGAGCCTGCTGGTCAGCCGGGAGCGCGAGCTTCTGGCCGACGCCGCCGCCGTGGAATTGTGCCGCGACCCCGTCGCCCTAGCCCGGGTGCTCTATAAAGCCGGTCTGAAGAACACGTTCGTCGGGGATTTCAGCCTGGTATACGCGCCGCTGCTCATGGTGTCATCCGACCCGTCCACTGAGGGCCGGGGGGTGAAGGCCTCGCTCTTTCACACCCACCCTCCCCTCTCCAAAAGAATAAAAGCTCTGACGGCCATGGCGGCGAAAACCCCCGACGAAATCATCGACCTCGTCTGGGAGAGCCAAAGACAGCGTGCGGAGTCGAGAACGCTCGTGCACGCCCGAGAAGAAGACGCGTCCTTCGCCGCCCCGATCGGCCGGACGGTTCTTCCTCTCGAGACCGCCGAGGCCGACCGAATCTGGAGCCTCCAGGAGACGGGCCGGAGCTGGACTGAGGCCATGACCGAGGAAGAGCTTGTCAGCCACCCGAAATTCTCCCTTCTGCTTGTCGTCCGAAACGAGAGGGACAAGGTTGAGGCCCGGGCAAGAGAGTTCCCCGCCGTCCGCCGGGCGGTGCGGCGCCTGGGCCGCCGACAGATCGCTCCCGAAGCGGGAAAAGGGAACGAGTCCTGCCCCCGCTGCCGGAGACCTCTCCGGGACGATTTTTACGAAGGCGTGGCGGTCAAAGCGTGCCCCGCGTGCCGCGGGAAGCTCGTCTCCATGTCCGGCGTCGAACGCATTCTAACCAGAAAGCAATACGCGTTTTCCGAAAATCTCGTTCGCAAGGCGCTGGAGTTCAAAAAAACGATTTTGAGGAATCCCCTCGTGGCCGCCCGCAAAGCCGGAAGGAAGCCCCCGTCCCACATGCTCTGCCCGCGATGCGGAGCGAGGATGATATCCCTCCCTTACAACTATCAGTTCTTCATCCCTGTGGACAAATGCCTGTCCTGCCGGCGGATCTGGTTCGACGCCGATGAACTCGAAATGCTCCAGGTCCTCGTGGAGCAGCATTCCGCGAGGGGAATGCCTACTCCCAGGCCAGAGGCTTCCGGCGGAGAGAGCCCCGGAAGCGGTCAGTCGTAACCCAAGGTCAGCGTCAAACCGAAATTGGTTCGGACGGCGGCTCCCCACTCCCTTCGCACGTCGCTGTCGAGGGTGAACACGGCCTCCATGTGAGGCGTGACGGACAGCAGATCGGCGATCCTCCATTCGATTCCGACCTGAGCCGTCAGATACGTAAAAGCGCTCTTGGCGATTCCCAGGTAGGCGTCGTTGAAATCGTTCGAAGCGTAGCTCTGGGCCAAGGCGGCTTCCACACTGAGGTTGTCGGCGACATCTCGTCCCATCTGAATGCCGAATTCGGAGTAATACGCTCCCGGAGTGGAGATGACATCCACGCTGTTTTCCCAGTAAAGCCAGGCCGGACCGACGGGCGCGTAGAAGGTCATCGCCACTTCGGCCGTCCAGCGCTCGGCATCCTCGGCGCGGGGATAGGTGTAAACGTTCAGGCCGGTCACGACGACCAGGGCCCGGCGGGGCGACGTCCCCTGGAAATAAAAATTGATCTCATCAAACCCTTTTTGTCCGTCGCCGGCTTGGAGGGGGGAATTGGCCCACACCAAGAGGTTGGTGCCGAGGAAGCTGGTCCAGACGCTGGGCTGAAAGACGGCACCGTCATGGACCGTCATTCCCCGCCAGATGTAGCGGCTGTTCCAATCCACTGCGGCGCCGAGATAGGGCTCCTCAGCCGCGGCTCTTCCGGCCGCGAAGGCGAGGAAAGCCGCGGCCAGGATCGCTCGTCCCTTTCTCCGGTCTCGCCCGCCGATTCTCATCATCTACTTCCCCACCATGCTGGCGGCGACGACGTTCGCCAGACGGCTCCTCAGGACGGCGATCGAGCCTTGGTCGTCGGGATGGACGCGGTTGGTCAAGAAAATGAGGAACATCCGGGTCTCGGGATCGATCCAGACCGACGTTCCCGTATATCCCGTGTGGCCGTAGGATTTCGGACCGAACAGGTCGCCGCCGCAGGAGGCGTAGCCGGAATCCAGGTCCCAGCCCAGTCCGCGCCCGGCGAAAGACGCTCCGGGAAAGACCTCGGTCATCCTTTCCACACTCAGGGGACTGAGAATCCTGCGCCCGTTGTGTGTCCCTTTGTCCAGCATCATCTGACAGAACACGGCCAGGTCGTTCGCTGTGGAAAACAGCCCCGCGTTTCCCGAAACGCCTCCCTGAAGCCGCGCCAGGGGGTCGTGAACAATGCCGCGGAGAGGCTCTCCTCCCAGGAGCTGCGTGGGCACGCACTTGTCGCGCAAGTTCGGCGGGGGAGCGAACATCGTGTGTTTCATCCCCAGGGGTTTGAAAACGTTCTCGGCGGCGAACTCGTCCAGGCTGCGCCCCGTGACGTGTTGAAGGATATGGGCCAGGGTGATGTATCCCAGACAGCTGTAGCGAAACACCCGGCCCGGGGGGTCGGTCCTCGGGAGACCGGCGATAAGCACCGCGAGCCGGCTCGTGGTCGCGGATCCGCCGATGAGACTCTCGATGTCCCCGGCGAGGGGCCCGCCCTCTCCTTCCGTCGGCGGCAGATAGGCGGGCAGACCCGAGGTGTGGGTCAGAAGATGCCAGATCCTGACGGGCTCCTCGGGCGGCTGTCCCTCCGCGTCCGGAGGCGGCCCGAAACCGGGAACGAAATCGCGGACCTCCTCCGAAAGACTGATCCTCCCCTGCTCGACCAGGATCAGGATCGATGTCGCCGTGGCGAGAGGCTTGGTCAATGAAGCCATATCGAACATCAGATCTTCGGACATCGGAAGCTTTTTCGGGACAAGCTGGCTGGCGCCGAACGCCCGGCGGTAGACGACCCGTCCCTTGCGCCCCACGACAACCACCGCCCCGGGGATATCGCCGCGGAGCACGGCGTCGGTCATGAGAGCGTCGACCCTTTTCAACTGATCCGAAGAAAGACCCGTATCCGAGGGCCGGGCCGACGGGACGCCCGCCTTGCGGCAGGCGCCGGACGCGAGCAACACGAGCGACGCGAACGCAAGCGCGCCGATTCCACCGTGTGTTCTCCTCCGCGCGGGCCGGACGGACGAAAAACCTCTTTTCCGCCTCGGGGACCGCGGCGGAAAAGAGGGGAAACGCCGTGCGGGAGCGAGCCCGGGATCGGGAAAGGATTCGGCGCACATGTCAGCCTCCTGGACGTTTGATTATATATGAGCGGGCCGTCCGGGCGCCATTCGTTCGGCGGCGGTGAAAGGAAACGGGCCGGGCGCCGGTGCCGGCGCTCGGCCCGCCGATATCAAGACTCAGAACGCCGGAGACAGCGTGAATTGCCAGTACCAGTCCCTGTCCGTCCTCTGGAAGGGGCGCACGTAATGGACTCCGGCGATCAGGAAGCCGAAGAGATTGGCTCTGACGCCGACGCCGACCGAGGACAGCGGCTTGCGATCACCTCCCAGGAACCACGCCTTTTGGGTTCCGTCCCAGGCGACTCCCGCGTCATAGAAGGCATAGGCTTCCAGGGGAAAGACCCCGTAATAGCCTTTGCCCAGACCCAGAAGACCGAGCAGCGGAAATCGAAGCTCAAAATTGACAAGGAGCAGGCGGCTCCCGAACAGGCGGTCCATATTGAAGGCGTCAGGACCGGTATCGAATCCGAAAGAGTAATAGTCATAGCCGCGAAGCAGGCCGTCATAGCCGATATAGAGAGGCCACAAGCGGTCGTCGTCTCCACCCTGGCCGTAGCGGCCGAAGTGGATGAACCGAAACGCCAAGGTGAAGGGCCGGACGGGCATTACATATTTCCGGTAATCGGCCAGGACCTGATTGTATGTCAGGCTGCCGATGCGGGGCGAAACCTCAAATCTGTAACTCTGTCCCAGCAGCGGCCCCGTGGCTCCGTAAATCGCGCTGTCATAGACCAAGGCCGCCGAAAGATAGCCGTAGGACAGGCTGTCGGGCGACGGGAGCTTTTCTCTTTCGCGGTAGATGAGGTAGTTGTCGTAGTAGGAATAAACCAGGGTGTTGATTTCGGCGTCGAAGTCGATATAGGACGCGCCTCCGGTGAGCTCGAACCGCTGGACGCGGCTGAAGGGGTAGCTGGCAAAAGCCGAGGCGTCGTAATTGATCTGGCGGAAAAGAACCTGCTGCTCGAGGATGACCGGCTCTCCGCCGTAATTCCCATATCCGTATCCGTAGCTGCCGTAGACGTAGGGTATGCGCTGCGCGACCGCTCCCCAGTTCCAGCGGGACGCGGAATTGACATAGCCGACCAGCACGGCCGAATCGATGAGCCGGTTGTTGACCTGGAACATGGTGGCCAGGTTGTGACGGCCGAGCATGTCGCTCCAGTAAAAGGCCAGGCCGCCGCCGATATACGAGCCGAAACGGTCCACGCCCACGGCCATCTGCGGCTGGCTGACGTAGTCGAGCTCGAGCTTGGAGCTGTAGGGGGCAACCGGGAAGGTCTCGTCCTCAGGAAGCCCGTAAAGGGGATTTTTGATGAGCCCCAGGACTTCCGAGCCCTGTCGCTCGGAGGGAGGCAGGGCGGCCGGGGATTTCTGGGCGGAAAAAACGACCGGCTCGTCTCCCGTCAGGATGTCGGAGGCTTCGATCGCATAGATGCTGTAATTGCCGCCGTCATAAACGCTGTAAGCCAGCTGGCCCGTTCCGGCGGCCACGCTCAAGGCCGGGCTGACGCCGGAGATGCCGCTCACGCCCTTGTTCAGGTTCGTCACCTGGGCCACCCGTCCGGTGTCGAGGTCCGTGCGGTAGATGTTCTTGATGCCGTTCCGGTCGGAAACGAAATAGAGAGTCCGGGAATCGGGCGACCACTGGGGATTGAGGCAGTCGGCGTAAGGAAACGTCTCCACATGCCGGATCTCACCGGAAGCCGGATCGAAGAGGGCCAGCTGATAGGCGCCGATGCTCAGCGTGGGCAGGTGGGCGTTGAAACGCTCCGTGACGAAAGCGATCCGCCGGCCGTCCGGCGACCAGGCGGGATGGATGTCGCCGTAGACATCGTCCGTCAAGCGGCGCAACGACTCCGTTTCCAAGTCGTAGAGAAAAAGGTCGGTCACGCCTCCGGACAGGGCCGAAAAGGCGATCGACCGGCCGTCCGGCGACCAGGTGGGATTGAGGATTTCTTCCAGTTCCGAAAACGGGATCCGGCGCTTCACCTTGAACGTCTCGGCGTCGAGCAGCACGAGGAGAGGCTTCCCCTTGCTGACCGCTCCGAACACGAATCCCTCCCCGGACGCGCCCCAGGATCCCGAGGAATAGATGAACTGCAGACTCTGGTATTCAGGGCTGAAAGCCGTCTTGGTGATTTTCTCGGTCGTCTTCCCCGTTTTCGTATCGGCGACGTACATTTCGATCGAGAACAGGTCCTTGGAGGAAAGGAACACGAACCGATTTCCGTCGGGACTGATGGCCGGCGAAACATTGAGCCCGGCTTCCTCGCTCCCTTGGATGACCTGCCGGCCGTAATCCCCCGGAGCCCGGGTGGCGGACAGGATGCTTGAGTAATCCTTTTCCAGGGCGGAGTGCCAGTCCGCGGACAGCTGCTTGAGCGAAATGCCCAGGATCTTCTCCATGGATTTCTCGTAGTCTCCCGCGCGTCCGGCATCTTTCATGATCCGGGAAATGACCAGATCGCCCCACCGGCCGCAGATATAAGCCCACAGGGCCTGGCCGTAGCGGTACGGAAAATAGCGGTACGGGTTCTGGAGCTGCTTCACGGTCGGCAATTTCTTCCGCTTGACGGCGTCCCGCATCCACATGGCGGTGTGGGAGTCCACGGGGCCGATGGACAGGTATTCGGCCATGCCCTCGATGAACCACAGCGGCAGGCGGAGGGCGTTGGGCAGACCGGCCGTCAGGCCCGACCCGGTCTGGGACGTCATGTCGTACTGAAAGGCGTGAACGAGCTCATGGCCGATGACATGGTCGGTCTCGGCCAGAGTGCCGCCGTAGGGCAGCACGATCCGGCGCTTGAAGACCTCGGTGAAGCCTCCCGTCCCCTCGGTCAGGGTTTGCTGGATCGTGGTCGTCTGTTCGAAATGGGGGTGCGAGGTGTAAAGGATCAGGGGCTGGCGCTTGCGCAGCTCATGGCGCAGGATGCGTGACAAGCGGGCGTACCACCGTTCGGCCATCCGGGCCGCCATGTTCACCATCGTGTGATCTTCCCCGTAGAAGTAAACGTCGAAATGCTCGGTCTTCAGGACCTGGAAATCGAATTTTTCGAATTGAACCTTGTTTTGCCCGAAGTACTGGGCCCGGGCGGGAAGAGCCGCCAGGGCCAGAAAAACGGCCGAAACGAATACGCCCGAAACCGTCTTCACGAAACGCGATGTTTTACCGCTCATTGTATGTCTCCCTTTCCGAGAGCCTCCCGGCTCACCATCAATATAACAATCCCTATAGGATATGTCAAATATCATCGCTCATCCGCCTATCGTTTTCCTTTATCAGCAACAACCGTGCCATTTTTCGCTTCGCCTTCAGAAGATTTCCGAAATATTTTCGGTCTTTTTTCAATACAACTGTCCGCAAAAAGACACACCGGCGCAAATCGCCGCCGGTCCGGTCTCAGAACTCCCAGAGCAGCTCAAACCTCAGGAAAGAATATCCGTCGGCTTCGGGCACATAGAAATCTCCCGGCCGGAAGCCCTCATAGAGGAGATGCCCTCTCAGACGCTCCGACAACAGCACCGTGACCATGGCCGACCACAAGGTTCCCCGGACATGACCGCTTCCTGAAATTTCATCCCAGGCCGCGGGACCGGTCCGCGGGGCGCCCAGGAGATGGACGCCAAGGCGCAGGGCGAGCCTTCCCGTAGGCCGGACATCGATTTCTCCGAAAAGGGAGGTCAGATTCGACCACCAGGCCGTCCGCCCATCCTGTTCTTCGGCCAGGGTGTAAATATACGATTCGCTCCATCTCGGCCATCGGCTGAAAAGAGGCGTCCATCCTTCGTAGGTTTCGCTCGCCGGATCGTCGCCGGCCAGAGCGAGCGCTCCGGCCGAAATCCGGAGAGGCACGGGCAGCGTGTTCTCCAAGTCCCATGACAGACGGCCGTTCGCCCCCCAGGAAAACAGGCGAGCACCGCCCCGCGTCCCCGTCTGGAACGCCGCCTCTCCGGAAAAAACGATCTCCGGGAGGACGCTCCGGACGAGACGCCCGTCGAAGGTCAAAACGTCCCCCTCCGGTAACGGGATGGAGCCGGGCAAGGACTTTTTATAGACCACAGAAGCTTCCCAGTCCCACCTCTCCCCTATCCGGGCGTAAACAAGCCCCAGCCCCGTCTCGGGCTGCTCCACGAGCGGACGGCTTCGGCTTCGGATCACCGGCAGAAGGGAATCTTTCTCGGTCTGATGGCAGGCGAAAAACGTGAGCCTCCGTCCCCCGGCCGGCGTCCAGTCCAGACGCAAGGCGTTGAAATAGTCCGAGCGCGTCTCGTCGAGCGGGGTTCCTTCGGCGACCAGAAATCCCTCCCCGACAAAGAGGCTCTGCCGCCCCAGAGTGAGAGTCAGGGGCAGGGAGCCCGGTACCGTCCAGCGGACATGGAACCGGTCGAAAACCGCCTCGTCCCATTGGAAGCTCTCCCCGGCCGGAGTGACGGCTTGGCGGGCTTCATGGGTCAGGCGGATGCCGAATTCCATTCGGCGGGAGAGCGCGGCGTCGAGGGAAAACCTTGTCCTGAGGAACACCACGGCCCGTCCGTCGGACCGCCCGGCATCAAGAGTCCGGACATTGTCCCAGGTGTCGTACCGGAATCGTTCCGAGAAGCCGAACCGCCAGCTTCTTTTCTTCCTTTCCTCGTCTTTCGGAGCGGCGGCGGCCGAGAATTCGAACTTCGCGAAATTGTCCGCTCCGCCGTCTCGATAACCATGCAGAGCTTCTCCCTTATGCAAACGGGAAAATCCTTCGCCTTTCCATCCCTGAAAGTCGGCTGAAAAGAGAAGACCTTCGTCCGAAGAAATCGCCCCCGCCGCAGCGGCCGTCAGAACCGTCAAACATACGATGAAAACGGCAAGCCGGCTCATGCCTTCCGTGCGGCCTCCCCTATTTTTGATTTCCTTTTCCCCTTGCGTCCCGTCCTCAAGATTCTCTAGCTCTCCGTTCGTCTTTTTTTCGCTCTTCTCCGCTCAACGCTCCTTGGCCGTGACGGCCAAGCGCGTCCGGGAATAATCCAGTGTCAGAATTCCTTCCCTGAGCGCCTCCCGGCCTATCAGCCCGCTCAGCTCTCCCGAACCCGGGAAGGCGATGTCTTCGGTCAAGAACACGGCCCACGTCTTCTCCAGGCGCAGGCCGGCGGCCTCGAACCATTCCATGATGCCGATCCGGACGGACGCCTTCCCGAAATTCTCCCCCGAAATCGTTCCCGGGCGCGTGACTTTGTTTTTGAGGAATCCCATCGCTTCGACCGTCGGCTTGAAGAAGATGATGCCCAGCGGCGACCGAAGGTCGAGGCCGAACTCTCCTTCCGCGTCTCCCTCGAAACGACAGCGGACGACGGGCAGGCTGTGGCTGAGGCGGAATTCCCGCCAGTCCGTCCGCGTGTCGTCGTAAGACTCCGGATCGTAAAGCCGGACTTCTCCGCTTTCCATATCGACTTCGGCGACGACGCCCCGCAAAAGGGCCGTGCCGATGACTCCGACCACGGCCTCGCCTCCTTCCTCTTCCCCGGCTTCGTCCGCCATTTCGGTCAGTATCAATCCTTCGGCCCGGCAAGGCCCGGCGACGAATACCGGGCAACGCCAACCCCGCCGTTCCTCCGCCTTGGAGGTCGTGACAAGGTGATGGGTTCCGGACGAATCAAGTTCCAATCCCTCGGCCAGGGAGGCGGCAATGCGCATCCCCTCGACGGCCGGGTCGATAAGGAACCATCCGACCTCTTGGTCGTTGATCTTCGGTTTGACGAGAATCTCCCCTCCGGAGGAGATCATCGTTTCCAGGGCGGGATCGATGCCGGATTCAAAAGTCAGTTTGACCTTCTGTTGAGCCTCAGCCTGCAGAGGAAAACCGCCTCCGTCAGGGACACCGGACAAAACGAGCGCCCCGGCGGTGATGAGAAAAACCGAAAACAAGGCGCGCGAAAACACGAAACGAAATTTCATTCCGCCCCTCCTTGCGTGGGCGACATTATCCCATAATTCCGTCCCCGATTCCACACCCCGTTTCGAAACCCCGGGAATCCCGCCGCCCGGCCTTCGCCGGCCGCCTCACCAGGCGATGCCGTAATCCTCGCCGTAGTTGCTTGCCCCTCCCCAGAACGTGCCGTGCTTCCGATCGAAGAACACGGCGTTGATCGGTCCGGAGGTGCGCTTCCTGACGATGATTCTGTACCCCATGGCTTCCAGGCGTTTACGGATCTCGGGGGAAACGCTCTCGTTCACGTCGAGCTTGCCGGGCGCGATCTCATGAAGATCGAAGGAATCCCGCATCTGGTAGCTCGTGATGTTCGGCGCCTCGCAGGCTTCCTGGACGTTCATCCCGAACTCGACCATGTTCAGAAAGAACTGGAGCAGGTTCTGGTCCTGGGTGTCGCCTCCCTGAACCGCGAACGACAGGAACGGACGGCCGTCTTTGAGGGCCAGGCCGGGGGTCAACGTGGCCCGCGGCCTCTTTCCGGGGGCGATGACGTTGAAGGGATTTTCGGCCTCGTCCAGGACGAAGCTCTGGGCGCGCTGGCTCAGACCCACGCCCGTTCGTCCGGCGATGACGCACGGCACCCACCCGCCGCTGGGCGTGACGGACACGACCCAGCCTTCCTTGTCCGCCGCCTGGATCGACGTCGTGCCGGTGAAAAAAGAAGACTCGAGCGCGTCGGCGGCCGAAGCGGAGGGATCCTCTTTGGCCAGCCGCCGGGTTTTCTGCCAGCCGTCGAGCAGGCCGCGGAAGGGATTCGTCCCGCCCTGGAAAGGATAGGGATCTCCCGGACCGGCGT
>JAFGAV010000102.1 GCA_016933515.1 Candidatus Aminicenantota bacterium | reverse complement strand
TCCAGCTGCTCCTTCAGGTTCATCTGCGAGACGATCTCCGGCGGCGACACGGTCTTCTCGTCCTCCAGGAAATCCCCGAGGTGCGAGTCGTCGTCGCCGACCGGCGTCTCCAGGGATATCGGCTCCTGAGCGATTTTCAGGATCTTGCGGATTTTCTCCGAGGAAAAGCTGCTCTCCTTGGCGATCTCGTCCTCGGTGGGCTCGCGGCCCAGCTCCTGCACCAGCCGCCTCTGGGTGCGGCCGATCTTGTGGATGGTCTCGATCATGTGCACCGGGATGCGGATGGTGCGGGCCTGGTCGGCGATGGCCCGGGTGATGGCCTGGCGGATCCACCATGTGGCGTAGGTGGAGAACTTGTATCCCCTCTGGTATTCGAACTTCTCCACCGCCTTCATCAGCCCGATGTTGCCCTCTTGGATCAGGTCGGAGAACTGCAGGCCGCGGTTGATGTACTTCTTGGCGATGGAAACGACGAGGCGCAGGTTGGACTCCACCAGGTCGTTCTTGGAAAGCTCGATAAGGTGCAGCCCCTCGTCGATGTCGGTGCAGGTCTTGTACAGGTCGTCGACGTTGGTCTCGTACTTCTCGTTGTTCTTCTCCAGGCGCTGGTACAGCTCCTCGATCTCGCCGCCGATGCGCTTGCGCTCGGCCGAACGCGAAGAGCAGCGCGACATCCGCCCCTTCAGCTTTTTGACCCTGTCCAGCACATGGTCGTAGTTTTCCTTCAGGTCCTTGATCTTCTTGATGAAGTCGCGCCGATGCTCCTGGAGAATGGACATCTCCTGGATGAGGTGGGTGATCTCCACCAGCTTCTTGGCGCGGACGAAATTGGAGGACTTCGATTTCTTCAGGCTCTTGAAATCGCGCTTGAGCCGGTTCAGCTCCTCGAACTGGCGCAGGAAGTTTTCGCGCAGCTCCTGCTTTTTCGATTCATCGTAGATATCCTCGCTGACGTCGATGACCTCGTCGATGTTCTTGTGCCCCTCCAGGACGTCCTGGCCCAGGCGGATCACCAGGTTCAGCACGATGTTGGTCTTGGAGAGGGCCTTGATCACCTTCTTCTCGCCGCGCTCGATCTTGCGGGCGATGCTGATCTCCTCGTTGCGCGAGAGCAGGTTGACGCTGCCCATTTCCCTGAGGTACTGGCGAACCGGGTCGCCGACGATCTCGGCTTTTTCACCGCCGGCCTTGGCCGCCTTCTTCGCCGCGGACTTGGAGGGCTTGATCCCGCTCTCCTTCAGGAAGTGCTTGATGAATTTCTGGTTCTTGCGCACCGTTTCTTCGCCGCCGAAGATGAAGCTGATGGTCGAGGTCTCGATGATCCCCAAGCCCTTCTTCACCTTTTTCTGGATGGCCTTCAACTCCTTCTGGAATGCCTCCAGGAAACGGTGGTACTCGTTCAGCTTTTCCTGGCTCGTTTGCGACCTTTTCTTCAGGACGCGGATGCTCAGCGAGGAGAGATGGGCGATGATCTCCTTCTTTTTGGGCAGCAGGCTGTTTTCGCTCAGAAAAAGCATGAAATCCTCGTGGCTGATCCTGTCCTCATTGCCCCGAGCCCGCGTGACCAGCTCCTTGATCATGACCGATGAGACGGCTCCCTTGGCCACCTTTTCCGCGGCCAGGGCCGGGCTCGGGGCGGCTGGGACCGGAGGCTTGTCCTGCGGGCTTTTCTTTGCGGCCCCCGGCCGGGGGGCGCGTTTGCCGGCCGCGCTCGCTGCCGGCCGGGGCTTCGCTTTCGCCGTCGGCCTGGGGATCGCCCTGGCCACGGTCTTCGCCGCCGCCTTGGCCATGGTCCTCGGCCTCGGCTTGGCGGCGGACCTCGACGCCGGGCTGGCCTTGACCAGGGGCACCGTCTTGGGCGCCGGCCGCGCCGTCCCCTTGGCCGCGGGCTTCGGGCGCGCCTTGGCTGAGGGCTTCGAAGGACTCTTGGCCGCGGTCCTGGGCGCTGGCCTGGGGGGTGCTTTTTTCGTCTTCTTGGACTGGGATTCCTTCTTTTCAGCTTTCATTTTCAATGAGTCCCTCCCGGAAATACCCGATCCGGCTCTTGATCAAGTCATCTTTCTGCTTCATCAGCTGCTTCACGTCCACGAACCGCCGCTCCCTTTCGGCAGTGGCGATCTCCTGGTTCAGCATCCTGACCTTGCCCCGCAGCATTTTCTTCTGGAAATTGCCGACGCAGGCGATGAGGTCCCTCTCGATCTCCGACCGCTCCTTCCTGGCCGCCGTCCTTCTGGTGAAGATGCCGTTCAGCCGGGCTTTCTCGGCGGAGCTCAAGCGCTGCGTCACCTCGTCGAAGCGCAGTTCCCCGTGGCGTTCGTGGCAGGCGAACAGCTGCAGGATGATGTTGCGTCCGGCCAGATTGGCCAGCAGGTCGACGCCGAAGAACTCGCGGATCTCCGGGATCACCTCCGGAAGGCGCAGGAGGGCCTCCAGGAACTTCTCTTCCATGAGGCTGATCTCCAGAGGCGGAACCGGGACACCCGCCGGCGCGGGGGCGGGCGATGCCTCCAAATGGATGAGATCGGCACGGACCCGGAAAAACGATGCCGCGCGCTGCACGTACTCCTCGCGGATGATGGGATCGCCGATCTTGCTCACGGCGGCCAGGACCATCTCCAGTCCCCGGCGCTTTTCGGCCGGATCGGAGAGGTCGAACTCGCGGGCGGTCTTGGCCAGGAGGAAATTGAAGCCGTCCTCGGTCCGGAGCAGGGCCTCGCGCAGCGCCGGCGCTCCGTGGCGGCGAACGAACTCGTCGGGGTCCTTCGCTCCCTCGATGAGGACGATGCGCGGGTTGACGTTCTGCTCGAACATCCGCTCGATGTTGCGTATGGTGGCCGCTTCGCCGGCGGCGTCGCGGTCGTAAAACAGGCAAATCTCGCTGCAGAACCTCTTGAGCAGGTGGATCTGCTTCTCGGTCAGGGCCGTGCCCATCGTCGCCGCCACCTGGCGGAATCCCTCCTGGTAGAGGCTGACCGCGTCCATGTAGCCCTCAACCAGCAGGCCGGCCTTTTCCTCCTTCATGAAATTCTTGCTCAGGTGAAAACCGTAGAGGTGGTTCCCCTTCTTGAAAAGCGGGGAATCGGGCGAATTCAGGTACTTCGCCTTGTCGTCAAGGACGGTGCGCCCACCGAAGGCGAGGATGGCCCCGGTCTCGGAAAAAATGGGGAAGATGACGCGGCCGCGGAAACGGTCGTAGATCCTGTTCTTCTCGCTCTTCATCAATAGGCCAAGCTCGACGGCCTTGTCCAGTGAGGCCCTTTTCTGCCGCAGACTGCCGCTCAGGGCGTCCCAGGAATCGGGGGCATATCCCAGCGAGAAGCGCTCGATGGTTTCCATCGTGAGGCCGCGCTGGCGCAGGTACGAAAGCGCCTCCTTGCCCTCGCTGGCGCCATGCAGGCTTTGCCGGAAGAAATCGAGGGCCAGCTCGTTCAGGTGGAGGTACTCGTCCTTCTTCACGGTGCGCATTCGGCTCTTTTCCAGGGGGATGTTGAACTTGTCGGCCAAAAAATGCATGGCCTCTACGAACGAGAGATTCTCCATTTCCTGGACCATGGTGAAGATATCGCCGAAGCGGTTGCAGCCGAAGCACGTGAAGGTGTTCTTCTCGGGCATCACGAAGAAGGATGGCGTTTTCTCGCTGTGGAAAGGGCACAGCGCTTTGAAGTTCTTGCCCGCCGGTTTCAGGCTCACATAAAGCGACGCAACATCAACGATAGAGATGTACTCTTTTATTTGATCCTTGAAATCCATAAAAAAGCTGTATTAAACCTATTTTGCTATAGATTTCGTCTCCTGTCAACAAAAAAAGATCCGATCAGAAAGAAACCAGAAGCGAAATCCCGGCCTGCAGGCCTCCCAGGTCGATCTCCTTGTCGGAATCCTCAGGCTGGACCCTGATCTGGCTGAAGCGGCCTCCCAGGTCGAATGAGAGATGCCGGTTCATTTTCAGCTCGATCCCGGCCTCGAAGGCGAAATTGCTGCCGTTGCCCCTGACATCGGGCAGGAATTCCGATTCCTCCTTGAAGCTCAGGAAGGTGTAGCCTATGCCGGCATACGGGATGAAGAAGCCGCGGCCGAGGTTGTAGCGCAGGAAGACGCTGATCGGGAGGAGCGTCAGGGTCGTCTTGTCCTCGGTGAAGGTCGTGCTGGAGATGACCCTGTATTGCGAGGCGGAAAACCAGAAATAGAATCCCTGCCAGATATGGGCGGCGAGCCTGGCGCCGTAGAGAGCGTCGCCTTCGCCGTAGATCTCCTTGAAAACAGCGTCCCTGGGGCGAAAGTACCCGGCATAGGGCCCGATGCGGATCAGGGGATACCCTTTCGCCGCCCGGGCCGGGGTGGGAAGCGCTTCGGGCGAACGGCGATCCGACACCTTGGCCGCCGCCGCGGCCGGGGCGGTCACCGTGACGGCGAGCGAGACCGG
>JAFGAV010000101.1 GCA_016933515.1 Candidatus Aminicenantota bacterium | reverse complement strand
GGCTGGTCGTGCCCTCGAGCCATCCGCCGCGGGTCCGGCGCCGCGACTGAAGGCTGTAGAATCCCTCGAGAGTCACTCCCCTCGCCCATCGCCGCTTGAGGTTGACGACCGCTCCGCCGGAGGTGAAGTTCCGCCCTTCTTTTTCCAGGAATTGCTCAAGCGCCAGGCTGAAGTCGAGAAGCAGTGCGGGGGTGAGCGGAACGGGCGCCGCGGACAGCCGAAGACGCGTGTTGTTGCTGTAGTTCGACTCCGAGCGGCCGTCGCGGTCGAGGATGCTGTGAAGGAAGGCGTTCGTGAGTTCCGCCCGAAGCAGGCCACCGTAAAAGGGCAGAGGGGCCGATTCCAGCCGGAGCCGGGGACTGCGTAGCGAGCGGCCTTCGGCCAGGTCGGCGTTGAGGTGGTAGTCCGAGGCCAGGTTGAAGATCCGCGAGGCGTAGGCCAGCCGAAGGCGGCCGTCGAAAATTTTCGAGCGGACGCCCCCGGGGCCGCGGCTGACCTGGGTGTAGGACGAGCTCGCCCGGAAATCGACGGCCTCTCCGAGGCGCACCGCGTAGTCGAGCTCTCCGGCCGCCTGATCGCCCGTCCCGACACGGCCGGCGAGCGTCAGGCGGCCTGCCCGGCCGGCGTTGAGCGCGGATTTCAGTCCCAGCCAGGCTTCGGCCGGACGGCCGAGCGGGCGGTTGACGGTCAGGTCCCAGAGCGTCGTCACCTTCTTGTCCGCCCGGCTCTTGTCGAGCCACAGGCGGGCGGAGGCGAGGCCGCTCGTGTTGGCGTTGCCCTGGAAGCCCAGCCCGAGGCCGGGCCGGAGCGTCCAGGAGGTTTCGGTTTTCAGGTCGGCCTGGCGGGGCGGGCCGGCGAATTCCTTGATGAAGGAATGCTCCTCGTATTCGATCCGGGTCAGGCTGTCGAGCCGTCCGGGATCGAGCGCGGAATAGCTCGCCCGGACCTGGAGGCCGCGGTCCCGGTTGAACCACAGGCTGTTGAGCGCCAGGCCGGGCCGCCGCTCGAAGGCCGCCTCGGCCACGGACAGCTTGAGCGAGCGGAATCCGAGGCTCTCGAGCCCTTCGACGAAAAGAACGACGTCCCTGCCGACGGCGTCGAAGGAGGGGGTGATGTCCAGGCTCCGGCAGACGGCATAGAGGAGAGAGGCACGCACGGCGGCTTGGGAGACCGCTTCGGCGGCCCGAAACATTTCCGCCGCGGGGGCCGGGCGTTCCGCTCCGCCCAGGGCGCGGCTTTCGACCGTCTTTCCGTAAATGAAAAGCAGGCCTCCACCCGTGACGGGATCGAAAGACAAAGCGTCTGCGCGGAGCGTTTCGCCCTCGCGGCTCAGGACGACGCCGCCAATGGCCAGGAAGGCGCGGGCGGAGAGATCGGCCTTGAGCGTCCGGCAGGAGACGCGGTAGGGGGGGAGAGCGAACGATGCGTTTTGGGCGATGAAGCGGTTCTGGTCAAAGCTGTAGGCGATGGCGTCCGCTTCGACGCGGAGGAGAGGGCTTTGGGATTCGGTTCGGGACGCGGCAGCCGGTCCGGCGAGAGAGAATGAGGCGAAGGAGGCGGAGATCAGGAACGCGGCGCCGGCGCGGAGAAACGGCCGGGCCGCCTTTTTCCGATTCGCGGCGCGGTCTGTCCGGCCGGCGGGCCGTTCGCGCCCGATCGCGGGATCTTTCATCGCGGCATGCTCAGTTGGTAGATGTTGCCGCTTCCATCGGCGTTCCAGAGGTGTGTCCCGTCGAAGGCCAGGCCGCGGGGCGCCTGTCCCGGGGAAAGGAAGAGGCTGAGCACGGAGCCGTCCGGGCCGAGGCGGTAGATCGTCAGCGTCGAGGAGTCCGCCAGCCAAAAATCCAGGCCGTCGTGCGCCAGGCCGTCGGCGCGCGTGCCGGGGTTGGGGAACGAGCCCGTGACCTCGCCCGTCTCGGGATCGAGGCGCAGAATGTCGTTCGACTGGGCGTCGGCCGCCCAGAGCGCGCTCCCGTCCCAGGCCAGGGCGGTGAAGACGCCGCGCTGCAGGTTGAGGCTTTTCAGCACCTCGCCGTTCAGGAGATTGAGGCGGTGGATGAAGACCGTCCCGCGGCCGCAGACCCACAGGTCGCGGCCGTCGTAGGCCGCGCCCCGCGCGTCTTCCGCGGGCGAGGGGAAGCTCCGCACCAGGGCGCCGCTCAGGGGGTTGAGGCTCAGGAGCTCGTTCGTCGCGCCGTCGACATTCCAAAGCGTCGCTCCGTCCCAGGCCAGGCCGCGGGGGTCCCGGGCCGGGGAGGGGATGGTGCGGACGACCTCGAACACGGCCTCGCCCGCCCCGGGATCGAAAGGATTGTCGAAAAACCGGTCCCGGCAGCCGCCGAGGACGAGCTCAGAAGCGACAAGCCAGGGCCAGAGATACTTTTTGACCTTCACCGCTTTCCAGCCTCAGCGAAAGAGAGCGCGACTCCCCGGCTTTGCGTTTTCCGGAGACGATCCGGTGCATGTCGACTAGGTTGGCCGCCCAGACAAGAGCGGCGCCGAGCAGGAACAAATTGCGCCGCTTGTCGAACGTTTCGGTCTCTTGACGGTAGCGGATGGCGTCGGCCGTCGAGGCCGCGGCCTTGTAGAGGTCGTAGGAGCGGTTTCCCTTCCGGTTCTGGTCCAGAAATCCCGCCCAGCAGAGGAACTCGGCCGAGAAGAACAGGGCGGCCTCGAAATAATGCTTCTCCGCGGCCTGCCCCCATCCGGGGAGGAGGAGGGATTTCTGGAGGGAGCTCAGGCCGCCTGCGGCGGCGCCGGATGCGGAAGAAGGGCTCTCCGGTGAAGAGATCGCGGCATGCGGTCGCGATGCCGCCGGGAGGGGTGACAGAGCGGCGCCGCGCCCCCAAAAGGACCGCACGGCGATGGGGAAGAGCCCTCCGGCGTTTTCGTTTGCGGGGGCTAAAGGGACGGCGACGACGAGAGCAGCGAGGAGATAAACCGGGGACTTGCGGAGCGGCAACATTTGAAAACAGGCTTTTCTTATCACAGCTTCAGGGGGGAGTAAAGAACGTCTGGGGCGGAGTCCGGACGCGTGTCGCCCTGTTTCTCGCCGCGTTCGATTCCTGTTCTTATTTTTCGTTTTATGCATGTTGGTCGATCGAAAACGGTCGTCTGGGCCGAACAACGTTTTTCTGGAAGAGAGAGGCGCCGGAATCGACGCGAGGACCCTTGATTTTTCTATTGACATCAGGAAGATTTCTCGATTAATTTAGCGTCAATTCCATGCCAAGGAGGAGAGTATGGCTCACATCAAAGGCTATTCCCTCTGCAAGATTCTGGCCGTTGTCCTGAGCGTTCTCATCGCCGGCCAGGCCCATTTCGCGTTCGCCGGCCGGGCGCAGGACGAGACTCTCGAGGCGAAGTTCGAAGCGGCGAAGGCGCTGTATTTCGCCGAGGATTATGAGGGCGCCAAGGCCGGGCTCGAGGAGCTCGCCGCCGCTTTAGGCCGGCTCGAAGGCTCCAGCGTCCTCAAGGGGAAGACCTATCTCCTCCTCGGCGCGGCGTATGAAAAGCTGGACGCCAAAGAGCCGGCGGTCAATTCCTACTGCCGGGCCAAGGAGATCCTGGGCGCGGGGAAGACGATCGAGGGACTCGATCTCGAGGAGTTGAAATACTACCAGGAGCCCTGCCGCGTCGTGACCGGACGGACGGCCGCCCGGAAAGGCGGCGGCTTCCTGGGCAAGGCCCTGGGCATCGTTCTCTTCGTCGGCGCCGTGGCCGGCCTGGTGTGGTGGCTGTTCTTCTCGAAGAATGCCCCGCTCAAGGCCACGGGGGAATACACGAGCGTCACCGTCCAGGTCGACGTCACCTACAAGGGTAAGAACTCTTTCGGAACGAGGACATTGGCTTTCGACGGCGTCGAACAGCTCAACGAGGGTTTCAGCTACGCCCAGCCCGCCTCGCCGTGCAATCCTCCCGATGAGTTCCCAACTTGCGATGACGCCACCCAGTCCGAATTCCACAGCTTCCTAGTCGAGACGGATGGAAAATCCCTGGAGATGATCCAAATGTATCTCGGGTGGGACTACTTCGATCGGACATTGCCTTGCTGCAAGGTTCTGTGCGCCGATTGGACATTAACAGTTGTCGAATATGAATATGAATCTGGCAAAAAAGATCCCGGCTCACCGAATATCGTAGGAATTGAAAACCTTGAACTAGATTTCAATAATGATTGCGTACCAGATCCAGTTGTCTTTCCAAACGAGTACGTCCACGACTGCACAACCCAAGCCACGCTGACTTTCCAGGCTCCCAGCGCCGGCGCCAAGGTCAAGAAGACATTTACGGCCCATCAGACTTTTAAGCATTCGAACTGAAGCCCGGCCGAAGATCTTTTTTTTCGGATACGCGGGGGACAGCCCCTGAGAGGGGTGTCCCCTTTTTCTTTTCCAACCGCTTCCCAAGCCGTCCCGCCTCTTTTTTGGATGTGAAGCGACACGACTCCGCCTTGGTTTTCGGCGGCGGCACGACGCCGAAAAAAGCTGGCCTCAGACGCCATTTGTTTTTAATTTTTTTTAACCCTTCCGTCTCCCCAAGTGAATTTGGGGAGAGCTCGATGGCGTCTTCGGAAAGGTCGGCGGCCTCGTGAGGCCGCACTCCAAAAAAACGCCATATTATTAGAGAGCCGCGGAGTCAAGGCGCAGGCTGGAAGGGAGGGTCGAAGCGCCATGAGCGGTTTAGCCGCGTAGCGACGGGTTTCGAGGGAATTCCGGCATTCTCTTCGCCGGCCGGCCGCGCACAGCCCCCGAAGGGGGCGAATTGCCCGGCCGGTCCCGAGAAACCCGGAGATGCGCGGCGTGAAGAACCGCGGGGGCGCCAAGGCCCTCCATTACAGCCTGCTCAGCAGAACCGCAGTACTGGGACCGGCGATGAGGCGCCGCGCCCCGGCTTGCCTGGCGGCGCGGCCCCGGGTATAATGACCGGATGAAAATCCGCTACCTCGACGGCCGCCGCCTGCACGCCGCCTTTCTGGCCGGGGGCGAGGCCGTCATCCAGGACCGGGAGACGCTCAACCGCATCAACGTCTTTCCCGTGCCCGACGCCGACACGGGCAACAACCTGGCCTCGACCATGCGCTCGATCTTCCAGGCCGCGAAGCCGGGACGCACCCTGCGAGAGACGCTCCGCTCGATCGCCGACGCGGCGCTCGCGGGCGCTCGGGGGAATTCGGGCCTGATTTTCGCCCAGTTCGTGCAGGGCATAAGCCGCGAGGCGCCCGACGAGCGGTCGTTCACCACCCGTTCTTTCGGCGAGCTCGCCCCCCGGGCCGTCCTCCACGTTCAGTCCTCGATCCTCAATCCCGTCGAAGGCACGATGCTGACCGTGATGCGCGACTGGGCCGAGAGCCTGTTCCGCCACCGGATGCGGACTTCGGATTTCGCCGAACTGCTCCGCCATTCCCTGGAGGCGGCCCGACGGTCGCTTCGCGACACGCCGAAGAAGCTTCAAGTTCTGGCCCGGGCGCGCGTCGTGGACGCGGGGGCGAAGGGTTTCGTCGATTTCGTCGAGGGCATCCACGACTTCATCCTCTCGGGGCGCCTGCGCCGCGTCGCCGCCTCCCGGGAAGAGCCCACCGCGGCGCAGCCCGAGGTCCATTCCTTCAAAGAAGGGTTTGACCATCGTTACTGCGCCGAGGCTCTCCTGACCGGAGCCCGACTCGACCTGGAGCGAATCCGCGAGCGCCTGCGGACCTACGGCGACTCGGTCATCGTCGCCGGCTCCGAGGAGAAGGCGCGCTTCCACGTCCACACCGACCGGCCGGCCGACCTTTTCTTCGAGATGAAGGACCTGGGCGCGCTCGACCGGATCAAGGTCGACGACATGAAGCGCCAGTACGAGACCGCCCACCGCCGCAAGCACGACCTGGCCATCGTCACGGACTCGGCCTGCGACCTGCCGCAGGAATTCCTGGACGAGCATCAGGTCCACCTCCTGCCCTTCACCCTGTCCTTCGGCGACACGCATTTCCTCGACAGGCTGTCGATCGCCCCGGAGCATTTCTACAGGCTCCTCCTCGCCCGGCCCGAGCACCCCACGACTTCGCTTCCCTCGCCGGCCCTTGCCCGGGACACGCTGTCGTTCCTGGCGAAACATTACAATGACGTCCTGGTGTTTTCGATTTCGAGCGGGCTGAGCGGTTCGTTCGAGTCTTTGGAGAAGGTCGCCGCCGAAACCGGAGACGGAAAGACGCGCGTCATCGACACCCGGACGCTTTCGGCGGCCGAGGGATTGATCGTCATGCGCGCCGCCGAGGCGGCGGCTTCGGGCGTCCCGGCCGGTGACATCGTCCGCATGGCCGAGGAGTGGCGCCGCAAAACGCATATCCTGGTCGACGTTCAGACGCTCAAGTACATGGTCCGAGGCGGCCGGGTCAGTCCCTTGAAAGGCATGATCGCCAGGCTTCTCAACCTCAAGCCCATCGTCACTTTGGACGAAAACGGCAAGGCCGTAGCCTGGGGCAAATCGTTCGGCCGCCGGGCGAACATGGAGAAGATCCTTCGCGCCAGCGGGGAACTCGCGGCGAGCGGACGACTGTGGCGCTACGCCGTGGCCCATGCCCTGAACCGGCCCCGAGCCGAGGCGTATGCCCTGAGGCTGACCGAAATGCTGGGCCGTCCGCCGGCCTTCATCCGGGAGATCTCCCCGGTCATCGGCGTCCACAACGGCGTCGGCGTCGTGGCCGTGTGTCTGATGCGGGAATAACCCGTTCGCGCGCATGGGCTGCGGCTGAGCCGCGGCCGCGGATCGGGCGCCCGAGGAGGATCGTCTTATGAATCACCAGGCCGTCGCGGCGACCGTCGTGGCCGTCGTTCTCTATATGACCTTTATCTTCCTTTTAGCCCTCCTGAAAAAGGACAATTCGATCGTCGACATCGGCTGGGGGCCGGGATTCGTCCTGGTCGCCGCCCTGACTTTTTTTTGGGAGCCGGGATTTGAAGCGCGGCACGTCCTCGTATCGGGGCTTGTCCTCGTCTGGGGCGCGCGGCTGGGCGTCCACATCTGGCTCCGGAAGAGGGGCAAGCCCGAGGACTTTCGCTACGCCGCCTGGCGCGAGGCGTGGGGGAGATGGTTCGTCCTGAGGAGCTTTTTCCAGATTTTCATGCTCCAGGCCGTTTTCCTGCTTCTTGTCTCTTGGCCGGTGTGGTGGGTGAATCTTTCCCCGGGCCGCGGCCTGACGTGGCTCGATGCCGCGGGCGCCGCGGTCTGGCTCGCGGGGTTTTTCTTCGAAGCCGTGGGTGACGCTCAGATGGAACGCTTCAAGCGCGATCCGGCCAACAAGGGCCGGATCATCACCACCGGCCTGTGGCGCCTCACCCGGCATCCGAACTACTTCGGCGAGGTGACGATGTGGTGGGGGCTGTTCCTTATCGCCCTCGGCTCCCCGCTCGGATTCACGGCCGTCGTGAGCCCGGCGCTCATCACGTTTCTTCTCCTCAGGGTGTCGGGCATCCCCATGCTCGAGCGCAAATACGCCGGCCGGCCGGACTGGGAGGAGTACGCCCGCCGCACGAGCCGCTTCTTCCCCCGGTAAGACGGGGTCGCGTCTCCACTTTCCACTTTTCCGGGCAGGTGTGGTCCTGCCGGGGAGCGACTTCGTGCGCCCAGGAGCTGCAAACGGATGGGACGTCGAGTCGAGCGGAGTTTCCGAAGGGCCGGGAGAAGCGCCGCCGAAGCGGCGAAAGGCCATGGGGTCGGTCTTTTCGACCTGGCGTTCGACGCCCTGATCATCGACGACATCGGCTGCGTCCAGCGGGAACGTGTGGAGACACCGGCGGCGAAAAGGGGCGAGTTCAAAGCATGGGCCGGACGGGGATCGCGGTTCCTAACGAATCCTGGAGCCATGTTTTTTTCAGCCGATAGGAAATATGCCGGGCTCAGTTTCAAACCGGGAAAAAGAGCTGTCGCCTAACGGGAAAAATACCGGAGGTCAAACGCGCGATCAGGGCGGAAAGGATAGGGCAGCAGTGAACTTGACACGAATGCGCGTTTTGATACAATAGCGCCCGCGGGCGAAAGAACTATGAGACAAACGAAAATCAGTTGCTTCTTTTTCGCCGCCGGTCTCTGGTGGGCGGTTCCCTCCGCCCGATAACACCCTCCGTTTGCTTTCCCTCTTTTGAAGGGAATTTCCCTTTGCCCGTTTCTCGGGGATTCATCCCCTGAAACGTCGCCGAGCGGAGCCTCCCGTCTCAATCCGTTACCGGAAATCCCGATCCGGATCACCTTCAGAAGGAGTCAACAATGCACCTTCCACGACGGCTCTGGCCCCCGGAGGGCCGAGGACACGAACAAAAAATCCATGCGATCGAAACACACCGTCACAAGGAGAAAAAACAATGTTAAATGGAAAAGACAGAGTTCTGTTCACACTCGACCGGAAGGACATGCCGACCGCCTGGTACAATATCCTGCCTGACCTGCCGGAGCCGCTGCCGCCCGTCCTTCACCCGGCCACGGGGAAGCCGGTGACGCCCGGCGATCTCGCGTCTCTGTTCCCGGCGGCGCTCATCAATCAGGAGTTCAGCTCCGAGCGGCACATCGAAATCCCGGAGGAGGTCCAGAGGGTCTACCGCACCTGGAGGCCGACCGTCCTTCATCGGGCCCTGCGCCTGGAGAAAGCCCTGGAAACCCCCGCGCGGATCTTTTACAAATACGAGGGGACGAGCCAGGCCGGGAGTCACAAGCCCAACACGGCTGTGGCCCAGGCCTTCTACAACAAAAAGGAAGGCATCAAGCGCATCACCACCGAGACCGGAGCGGGCCAGTGGGGCAGCTCGATGGCGATGGGATGCGCCTTCTTCGGCATCGAGCTCAAAGTCTACATGGTCGGCATCAGTTACCGCCAGAAACCGTACCGCCGGATCATGATGGAGACGTGGGGCGCGCACTGCGTTCCCAGCCCCAGTCCCGACACCCGTGCCGGCCGGAAGATGCTGGCCGAAGACCCCGATAGCCCGGGGAGCCTCGGCCTGGCCATCAGCGAGGCCGTCGAGGACGCCGCCTCGAGGGACGACACCCACTACTCGCTCGGGAGCGTGCTGAACCACGTTCTCCTCCACCAGACGATCATCGGCCAGGAAACCATGAAGCAGATGGACATGGCCGGATTCCAACCGGACATCATCGTCGG
>JAFGAV010000100.1 GCA_016933515.1 Candidatus Aminicenantota bacterium | reverse complement strand
TAGACGCGACCCCGTCTTAGAGTTTTTTCTTTGTGTATTCGATCAGGCCGCCGGCCTCGATGATGCCCAGGACGGAATCCGGGAACGGAGGGAAGCCGAACTCCCGGCCGTCCGAGGCGCGGATCTTGCCGGCGGTGAAATCGATCTCGACCTCGTCGCCCGCCTCGAGAGCCTCCGCGGCTTCGGCCGACTGAAGGACCGGCAGGCCGAGGTTGATGGCGTTTCGGTAATAGATGCGGGCGAAGGAGCGGGCGACGACGGCCTGCACCCCGGCGGATTTCAGGCAGGCGGCCGCCTGTTCGCGGGACGATCCGCAGCCGAAATTCTTGCCGGCGACGACGACATCGCCGGGCCGCACATTCTTGGCGAACTCGGGATCGAGGTCCTCGAGGGCGTGCTTGGCCATCTCCTCGGGCGGCATGAGGGTGTAGGTGTATTTGCCGGCGAAAATGACGTCGGTGTTGACGTTGTCTCCGTATTTCCAGACTTTGCCTTTCATGGAAGCGCCTTCCTCGGATCGGCGATCGCGCCGGCCAGGGCCGAGGCCGCGACCGTGGCCGGCGAGGCGAGGTAGATTTCGGAGTCGCGGCTTCCCATCCGGCCCCGGAAATTCCGGTTGGCCGTGCTGACCGTGACTTCCCCGGCGGCCATGAGTCCCTCGTGGGCCCCGAGGCAGGGACCGCATCCGGGATTGAGGATCAGGCATCCCGCCTCGGCGAACAGGGTCAGCAGCCCCCGCCTCGAAGCCTCGATGTAGACCTGCTGCGAGGCGGGCAGAACGAGGCAGCGGACGCTCTTGTGAACCCGGCGGCCGCGGAGGATGAGGCCCGCGGCCTCCAAGTCCTCGAGCCGGCCGTTGGTGCACGTGCCGATAAGCGCCTGGTGGATTTTCGTCCCCTCGATCTCGGTCACGGTCTTGACGTTGTCCACGGTGTGCGGGCAGGCGACCTGGGGGACGAGCGCGGACAAGTCGCAGCTCAGGGTTTTCTCGAAGGTCGCGTCGGGATCGGAAAAAATCTCTTCGTAGTTTTCCTCCGTCCTCCCCTTCAGCCACTCCCGCGTCACGCCGTCCGGATGAAAATAGCCGGCCTTGGCGCCCATTTCCGCGGCCATGTTGCACAGGACGAGGCGCGAGGCGATGCTGAATCCGGCCGCCGCCGGGCCGCCGAATTCCACGGCCCGGTAGTCGGCCATGTCCGCCCCCCCGTCACCGATGAGCTTCAGGGCGACGTCCTTGGCCGAGACGCCGGACGGAAACGTCCCCCGGAACTCGATGCGGATCGTGTTCGGGACACGGAGCCAAATCTCGTCCACCGCCCAGATCGATGCCGTTTCCGTTCGTCCGATGCCGGCGCTGAACACGCCCAGGGCGCCGTAGCTCGTCGTGTGCGAATCCGAGCCCACGACAAGCAGCCCGGGCCGGGCGTATCCCTCCTCGACGAACACCTGGTGACAGACGCCGCGGTGGACGTCGAAGAACTTTTCGATTCCCTGCTCGGCGACGAACTCGCGGATGCTCTTGTGGCCCTGGGCGTATTTTTCCTCGGAGGCCGGAACGATGTGGTCGAGGACGATGACGATTTTCTCCGGCCGCTTGACGCGCAGGAGGCCCAGTTTCCGGAATTCCTTGATGATGGCCGAAGAATTGTCGTGGGAGAGGACGTAATCCGGCGAGACCGTGACCACGTCCCCGGCGCGAACCGGCCGGCCGGCCTTGGCGCCCAGGACTTTTTCAGAAAAGGTGAATCCCATCGGCTGCCTCATGGAAGGCTTGATCCCCGCGCCGCATTTCCTTTCGCTCGCCCCCCGGACGTGCCCCTATATTCCGCACAGGAAAAAAGGCGAATAGGCATGATGTCCCCTATTTCAAGGCGTCGAAGTTGACGAAGTCGGCATGGTTGACGATGACGGCCTCGAGCGTGCGGCGCAGGCCGTCGCCTTCCTTGGAGTGGGCGGCGATGATGTGCACCACGCTCTCGGGCAGGCCGTGCTTGTAGGCGAAGGCCGCGCCCGATATGGGATGGCGCAGCAGTTCGCCCGAAGCGCTCTTGATGAATCGCCCTTCCTTCCTCGTGTACTCGAACATTTTTCCCACATCGTGGAGCAGCGCGCCGCTGAGAAGGATGTCGCGATCAACGGCCAGGCGGCCGGGGTAGGCCTTGACGAGCTCGTCGGCGATGGCCAGCGCCGTGCGCGTCACGGCCAGGGTGTGCTCGATCAGGTTGACCGGCGTGCCGGAGATGAGAAGGGTGAAGGGCATCGTTTTCAGGTCGTCGAACGTCCAGCCGGCGCCCTTCATGGCTTCGAGCCAGACCGCAATCGTCTTCTCCCTCAGGTCCGAGTTCCGGACCTCTCCGAACTCGGGCATGAGCGCCATCAGCGTCTCTTTCATTCAAACCTCTCTTTTCCCCGGGCCGTCGTACTCGAAATTTTCCGGGTGAATCTTGCGCATGGGCTTCATCCGCGTCTTCTCTTCGTGGACATGGGCCACCAGCCCCGGCACGCGGGCGATGATGAAAAAGGCGTTGCCCAGCTCGGGAGGAAATCCGAGGTCGCAAAGCAGGGCCGCGATCGCACCGTCGACGTTGATCGGCAGCGCCTTGCCCGTCGAACGCTCAAGGCCCGCCTCAACGGCCCGGGCGATCCGAACGTGCCGGCCGGCAAGGCCGAGCTCCTCGGCCAGGCTGAAGAGTCTGGCCGTTCGCGGGTCACGGGTGTGCAGGCGATGGCCGAATCCCGAGGCCTTGCCCCCCGATCTTTTCAGTTCCTGGAGGATTTCCTCCGCGGCCGCCTGCTCGCCGAGGCTTTTGGATTCCATGCGGCGGGCCGCCTCCAGGAAAAGGCGCATGCCCTCCTCCACGGCGCCTCCGTGCCAGCGCGAAATGGCCAGCACGCCCGCGGCCACAGCGGCGTTGAGCTCCGAGCCCGTCGAGGCTGCGGTCCGCGCCGTCAGGACCGAAGGGGGGCTGGCGCCGTGATCGATGGACGAAACGAGGATGGCGTCGATGAGCTTACCGACCTCGGGCGAAGGGAATTCGCCCTTAAAGAGAAGGTAAATCGCCTGGGCGAAGGTCGCCTCGCCCATAAGGGCGTCGACCGCGTAGCCGCGCACGGAGATTTTGTTGGGCTTGACGTCGGTCAGGGCCGTTTTCCATCGAATGTCAACCGACGTTTTTTCCTTTTTGGCCCCGAGAATGCGGCGCGCAAGCCCGGGGATGTCGAATATCGAGTCCACGACATGGGCCCCCGCCTCGCGCAGCCTTTTGACCTTGGTCTCATACGAGCCCCGCGTTCCCTCGACGATCGCTCCCGCGTGGGAGAAGCGCGTACCCGTCTTGGCCGCCTTGCCGCCGATGAAAGCGATGAGCGGCTTGGTGAACCGCTTCTGCTCGATGAGATCGGCCACCCTTTCCTCCTGGCTCGTGCCGATCTCGCCGAACATGGCCACGGCCCTCGTCTCGGGATCCTTTTCGAACAGCTCCATGATCTCGGGATGGGAGAGTCCGACCACGGCGTCTCCGCCGACATGGACGATCGTGCTCTGTCCCACGCCTTCCCGGCTCATGTAATAGGCCAGGGCGGACGTCATGCCGCCGCTCCGGGAGCTGACGCCTACCGGACCGGCCTGGAACCATTCGCGGGCCCGCTCGGCCGTGCCGCCGATCATGCCGCATACGGCCTTGCCCGGGCTGAGCACGCCGAGCGTGTTGGGACCCACGAAACGCGCTTCCTTCTCCCGGGCCAGGCGGGCGATTTCCAGGACGTCCCAGATGGGCACGCGGTCGGGCACGAGGACGAGCAGCTTGACGCCGGCCTCGAGCGCTTCCAAGGCGCCGTCTTTCACCAGGTGGGCCGGGACGAAAACCGCGCTCACGTCGAACGGACCGGACTTCTCCCAGGCTTCGCGGACGGTGTTGAACACGGGCACGCCGTGGACCTCCTGTCCTCCTTTTCCGGGCGTCACCCCGGCCGCGACGTTCGTCCCGTACTCCTTCATGAGCTTCGTGCGCGCCTGGCCCTCGCGGCCGGTGATGCCTTGGACGAGGACGCGTGATGTCTGGTCGATCAAGATGGCCATGGTCGGCTCAACTCCTGCCGCCGGGGCCGGCGGCGATGATTTTGTCGCGGTACTCCTTGAGGCCGGGAATGGGCAGGTCGATCGCGATCGCCTCCCGCTCATGGAACCGGCAGTAAATCTCGCAGGCCAGGCATTCCGTGCATTTCCCTTTCTTGGCGTCCTCGGCCGTGATGGCCAGCACGGGTTTGTCCGCCTCGAGCTTGAGGATGCGCGGCCCGCAGGCCTCAATGCAGCCGCGGGTCCGGCAGGCGGCGCAGCGCGAATGGTCGATGCTCAGGCGGCCGGTCACGGTCTCGAAGGCGTAGGCGCCGGCGGGAGGGGGCGATTCGGTCATCGGCCGGACGGCATGGCTTGCGCCGTTCGCCGCCTTCATCATGTCCTCCAGGCGGGCGGCGCATTTCTCGGGAGCATCGTCGCGCCCGTAGCCCTCGACCTTCAGGCCCCTGTCGCCGAGATAGGCGCGCAGGATCTCGCAGGCCTTTTCCTCGTAGTTCCCTCCCAGGCGGATGACCGCCGGGATGTCGATCTTCTCTTCATGGAACGCTTTGACCAATCCCCTCGCGGAATGGTACTGCTCCTGGCTGGCGACTCCCGACCCCGAGGCGAAGTAGCCCCGGATACCCGGCTGGGAGAGGATGATTTTGGCCGCCCGGTACACTTTGGATGCCGGAGGATTTCCGCTCGTATCGCAGTAATTGGCCAGCGTGAAGCCCCGGGCCAGGACCGCGTCCATGGACATCATCGATCCGCCGCCCCCCGCGCCGTGAAAGCCGATGACATTGTCCCCTTCCGCGAAGTTCTCGGCCATCTGCAGGAAATAGAACGTGCCGCGGTAATCCTTCTCCTCGACCTTGTAGGCGATTTTCTCGAGCTCCGTTGGCGGACGGTCGAACTCCCGGGCGATCTCGATTCCCAGCTCGGGATGGCGGTAGACGGCGTAATCGTCGATGACCATGTGGCAGTCGGCGGCTACGGCCCTGTCGTCCCCGGTGAGAATGAGGGGATTGATCTCGGCCGACCGGGCGTCGCAAGAGCGGGCGACGGCGTAGAGCTTGGCCAGGATCGAGGCCAGAGGACCGGACGTCCGGGGGGGAAGCCCCGTAAGGAGCACGGCTTGATATACGGCGTTTTCTTTCAGCCCTTCGCGGATGTCGACAGGGAGGCGGACAATCCTTTCCGGGCGGCGCGAGGCGATCTCCTCGACGCCGGTCCCTCCGACCGAGCTGAAAACGAGAAGGGGCTCTTTGGCCGCGTCGTCGATCACCAGCCCGGCGAAGCACTCGCTCCGGACGGCCAGCTTCTCCTCCACCAGGACCTTGTCCACGACAAAATTCCCGACCGGCATTCCCAATAGGGCGCGCGCGGCCTCCGCAGCCTGGTCCGGAGTGTCGGCGAACTTGATCCCCCCGAGTTTCGCCCGCCCCGTGACCCACGCCTGGATCTTGACGACCACCGGGCGGCCGAGCCGCTCGGCGACGCGGCGCGCTTCCTCAGGCGTCGAAACCGCCTCGCCCTCGGGAACGGGGATGCCCGCGTCCCTCAGAAGTTTCTTGCCTTGATATTCAAACAGTCTGGCCATGGGAACCGCCCCTTCATGCCGTCCGCGGCCGTTGGGATACTGATTTTCAAGCCGAGAAACGATTATTATAAAGGTTTTGGAGGAGGATTTCGACCCCGAGGCGAAAAAAAAGGGCGGGTGCGCGGGCGCCCGCCCTCGGAAAAAACCCGCTTATTCCAGCCAGATCTTGACCGTTTCGTCCTCCTCGTAGACCTCGATGAACATCATCGGCCCGAGCTTTTTAAGCTCGGCGAACAGCTCTTTGAGGTCGACCCTCAGGCCCTCGCGGTCGATCTTCACGCCCTCGCCCTCGTCGGCGCATTTGACGAACACTTCCATCAGGGACAAAGGCAGGGTGATCTTGACCTTGGCCTGGCCCGTTTTCGAATCGGTGATCAGCACCTTGAACCACTGAGCCGGCTTCCCGGCCTCATAGGCCGGATTTTCCTTGACGGCCTTCTTGATGGCCTGCATGTCTTCACCGTCCTCCGCCGCCGCGGGAAGGGAGACCGCCACGGCCAAAGCGAGGACGACGGGAATGAAAAATCTTGCGTTTTTCATGATGCCTCCTTTAACGCGCTAATCGATCCATAACTTGATAAGGATCTTTTCTTCTTCTTCGCTGATCTCGATGATGCTGGATTTGGACCTCTCCAACTCCCTCATGATGCGCTCCAGGTCGTAGCCCTTCCGGCGAAGCATGTGTTTCTCCTTGTCCGGGATAGCCTGGATGGCCAGGTCGGCCAAGGCCCAGGGGATGGCGACTTTGATCTTCGTCTGTCCGGCTTCGGTGATCTCCAGGCGCAGGAGTCGCGGCGCGGGGTCTTCCCCCCGGTCTTCCCGGGAGGGAACGTGTCTCAGGGCTTCGGGGTCGACGCGCAAAAGGGCGATCTTGGCCCGGTCTCTGAGTTCCGCGTCTTTCTCCGAGGAAAGAATGTTTTTCAAGATCGGCAGGGATTTCGCCGCCACGGCGCGGTCTCCGGCGTAGCTCAACTTGAAAGCGGCGTAGTAGCGGATGACCCGGCTCGGGCTTTCGAGCCGGCGTTCGACGTTCCGAAGATAGGACCGGTTTCCCCGCCTGTAAAGCTTGTAGGAAAGATCAATGACCGTCACCTCGGCTTCTTCGGCCAGGTTGGGATTCCTGTCTCCGGACCTCAGGTAATCTTCGAACACGGCCAGCGCCTCCGGCTCCCGCCCGTCCAGGCGGCTCAGGCACCTGGCCTTGTAGAACTTGGCCTGGGCGGCCAGGGGGCCGGAAGGACCCGACTCAAGGAGAGCTTCCAGCTTCTCCAGGGCCGACTCCCATTTCTCATCGAACAAAAGGATTTTGGCTTCTTGAAACAGCGTTTCTTCCTTCCGGGCCTGGCCGTGGGCCGGAAGGAGGAACGCCAGAATGATCAGCCCGGCCAGCGCAGCGGTTTTATATGTTTGCGGCTTCACTGTCCTGCAGCTCCTTTTTCAAAAGATTGATTTTCAGCCACAAGCGGCTGTCGTCCACCCGCTCCTGGATGCGGGCTTTGTCCTCGTCGCTGAGGTCCGGGCCGATTTGGGCCAGCTCCAGGACGAGAAGCTCGATCTGGTCGCAGATGTCCTTGGCCTTGGCCATCTGACGGCGTTCGAGCTGGGGATTGATGTACTTCTTTTTCTGAAGCAGCGACGCGGCCCGCCGCTGGCCGGAGCCTTCGCTCCACAGGCCCCCGGACTCGAGGACGGCGGGCTGGAGGAAATCCTGGATCAGGCTTTGGCTCCTGTCCAGGTAGCTCAGCGTTTCGCGCCGGGCGAGCTCGAGCTCGATGCGGTCCAGAAATTCGCTTGAAGCGTAGTAGCTCCCGCGCGGATCCGACTGGGGCGCATGAGGCCGAAACACCAGGAAGGCGGCCAAGGCCCCGAGGACGATCCCGGCCGCCAGTCCCGCCGCCGCGGGACGCAGAACGAACGGCGCGAAAAGGCGCCGGACTCCGCGCGTCGCGGTGCGGCTTTCCGGACGGTCGAAGACTTTGCGGGCGATCCTCTCCGGGAGCGCCTCCCAATCGACCGTTTCCATGGCCCGCCGGACTTCGTCTCCGGCGGCGGCCGCGCCGTTGAGGACGCGCTTCAAGTCCGCCGTTTCCCGGCGGCAGGCGGAACAGTCCTCAAGATGGCGCTCGAGGGAACGGGCTTCTTCCGAGTCCAGTTCTCCCAGCAGATAAGCGACCAACTCCTGTTTGTCTCGGCTGCAAGACGTCATCGGGACACCCCCAGATAGGGACTCAGACGGCCCTTGAGGTTCCGGACCGCCTTGAAATGAAGAGACTTGACCGTCCCGGGGGAGATGTTCAACATCCTGGCGATCTCCTCCACCTGGAACTGGTTGTAATGCCGCATGATGAAAATCGTCCTTTGCTTGTCGGCCAGCAGGCGGATCGAGCGGGACAGGAGATCTTTGAGCTCGCCCGCCCGGCGGGCGGAGTCGCTCTCTTCGGCGGGAACCCGGAGTTCGTCGAGGCTCACGGCCGCCTCATGTTCGCGGCGGCGGCGATAGTGCTTGCGGAAATAATCGACGCACAGGTTTTTGGCGATCTGCAGGATCCACCCCTGCACGCTGTGACCTTCCCT
>JAFGAV010000099.1 GCA_016933515.1 Candidatus Aminicenantota bacterium | reverse complement strand
CGGGCGGAGTTCATTCAGCTCATGGAGCTCTACCGCCTTCTCCTGAAAGACTGATTTGCGCGCTTAACAGGAATGTCGATTTTCCCCGGCATGATTCGATAACGGAAACCGTCGTCGCTTTCTTCTGATTGAATCCGGCCGGAGCAAAGGGCCGCTTTTCAGGCCCGTTTATTGCGCCCAAGAAGCAAAAATCGGTTTGCTGTCAATCTAAGTTGTTTTTTTAAATGAAGATGCCAAGGTCCGACCCCAAATTTCCGCAAATTTCCCCAAATTTGCCAAACTTGCAGCCGTTCAAGCCGGCCGTGTTTATGGTATAATTCAGCCTTATTTTTTCCAGGAGGTCTCATCGGTCATGAAATACATCCTTTCCATTCTGGTCCTTTTCGTGCTGGCCTGCGCTGTCGGCGGGCCCTCTCCCGCCGCTGCGGCGGACAGGCAGGCTCCGCCCCCGCCTTCTCCTCCGCCCCAAGCCGACAATCCCTTCTTCAAGCCCTATGGGACGCCCTTCAACGTCCCGCCCTTCCACCTTATAAAAAACGAGCATTTCCTGCCGGCCATCGAAGAAGCCATGAAGCGGGAAGCGGCCGAAATCGAGGCCATCATCGCCGACCCCGAGCCGCCGACGTTCGAAAACATTCTGGCCGCTCTGGATCACTCCGGCATTTTCATGGATGAAGTCTTGTCGGTTTTCGGCGCCCTGCGGAGCGCCCACACGAACCGCGAACTCCAGGCCCTGGCCCAAAAGACGGCGCCCATGCTGGCCGCCCATCGGGACAACATCGCCCTCAATGAGAAGCTCTTCCTGCGCGTCAAGGCGGTCTATGACGGGCGCGACAGCCTGAATCTCGACCGCGAGCAGCGCTATCTTCTCGAAAAAACCTACCGCGGATTTGTCCGCTCGGGCGCCCTGCTCGACGAGAAGCAAAAGACCCGTTTGCGGGAGCTCAATCAGGAATTGTCCGTAATGACGCTCAAATTCGGAGACAACGTCCTGGCCGAGACGAACGCCTTCAAGCTCGTCATCGACGACCCGGCCGACCTGGCCGGCCTGCCGGAATCGGTGAGGGCCATGGCCGCCGCGACGGCCAAGCGGGCGGGGCTCGACGGCCGGTGGGTGTTCACCATCCAGGTCCCGAGCCTGATCCCCTTCCTCCAGTTCTCGGAAAAGCGCGAATTGCGCGAAAAACTCCATCGGGCCTATATCATGAAGGGCGACAATGGGAATGAGCACGACAACAAGGACATCGTCAAAAGAATCATCGCCCTGCGCCAGGAGCGGGCCGAGCTTATCGGCTACGACACCCACGCCCATTTCGTCCTCGAGAACAACATGGCCAAGACTCCGGACACGGTCAACGCCTTCCTGGCCAGGCTCTGGACCCCCACCCTGGCCAAGCTCAAGGCCGAGGCCGCCGAGCTCCAGGCCCTCATCGATCGCGAGGGCGGCGGATTCAAGCTCGCCCACTGGGACTGGTGGTATTACACCGAAAAGCTGCGCCAGGAGAAATACGCCCTCGACGACTCGGCCCTGCGGCCGTATTTCATGCTGGACAATGTGCGGCACGGCGTTTTCACCCTGTGCAACAAGCTTTACGGCCTGAAGTTTTTTGAGCTCAAGGACATGCCCGTCTACCACCCCGAAGTCCAGGTTTTCGAAGTCCAGGAAGCGGACGGAAGCCACGTCGGCGTCCTGTACATGGACTTCCATCCCCGGGACAGCAAACGGGGCGGCGCCTGGTCGGGAGCGTTCCGCGGGTCGTACTACGAGGAGGGGAAACGCGTCCCGCCCGTGGCCACGATCGTCTGCAACTTCACCCGTCCCACAGCCGACGCGCCCTCGCTGCTCAGCGCCGACGAGGTTTCGACCTTCTTCCATGAATTCGGCCACGCCCTGGACACGCTCTTCTCCCAAAGCCGCTATCGGAGCCGCTTCAGGGGCCGGGATTCGGTCGAGCTCCCCTCCCAGCTCATGGAACACTGGGTTTTCGAGCCTGCGCTCCTGGCCGAGTATGCCAAACACTACAAGACCGGCGAGGTCATTCCCGCGGAGCTCGTGGAAAAAATCGAAAAGAGCCGCCTTTTCAACCAGGGTTTCATCACCGGCGAATATCTGGCCGCCGCGATCCTGGACATGGCCTGGCACACCCTGCTCGAAACCGAGGGTCTGGACGTCAACGCCTTCGAAAAACGGGTTCTGGACGGCATCGGCCTCATCCCCGAAGTCGTGTCCCGCTACCGGAGCACCTATTTCAATCACATCTTCAGCGGGGGCTACGCGGCCGGCTATTACGCCTACATCTGGTCCGAGGTCCTCGATTCGGACGCCTACGAGGCCTTCAAAGAAAAGGGAGACATCTTCGACCGGGAGACGGCTCTCTCCTTCCGCAAGAACGTTCTCGAACCGTTCGGCACCGAGGACATCGAAGTCCTGTACCGCCGCTTCCGGGGCGCCGATCCGAAGATCGAGCCGCTGCTCCGCAACCGCGGCTTAGAGGTCGAGAACTAGAAAAAAAACTCGCCGGCGCGCGGAGAAGAGAAACCATCCGCGCTCCGGATGCGTATAAAAGAGAGGAAAATTCCATTTAAAGGAGTGCGTCCCCTATGAAAAAAACGCTCTTGGCTTTCCTGGCGGCCGCAATCGTCCTGCTGGCCGCCTCAACCGGATTCTTGAGCCGTCCCGCCTTCGCCGACGAGGGCATGTGGACCTTCGACAACCCGCCCCTCAAGATTCTCAAGGAAAAATACGGCTTCACCCCGACTCAGGAGTGGCTCGACCATATCCGCCTGGCAAGCGTCCGCTTCATGGACGGCGGCTCGGGCTCCTTCATCAGCTCCCGCGGGCTCATCCTGACCAATCACCACGTGGCCATGGGACAGCTCCAGAAGATGTCGAGCGCCGAAAAGAACTACGTGGCCGACGGTTTCACCGCCGCCACGACCGCCGAGGAGATCAAGTGTCCCGACCTGGAAGTGAACGTCCTCGTCTCCATGGAGGACGTCACGGCCCGCGTCAAGGCCGCGGTCGCTCCGGGCCTTTCGGACGCCGAAGCCCTCAAGGCCCGCCGGGCCGCGACGGCCGCCATCGAGAAGGAGAGCCTGGAGAAAACCGGACTGCGGTCGAACGTCGTCGATCTCTATCACGGCGGCGAATACTGGCTGTACCGCTACAAGAAATACACCGACGTCCGGCTGGTCATGGCGCCCGAGCGCCAGGCCGCCTATTTCGGCGGCGACAGCGACAATTTCACCTATCCCCGTTACGACCTGGACATGGCGTTCTTCCGGGCCTATGAGAACGGCGAGCCCGTCGCGTCGTCCCACTATCTGAAATGGAACCCCCGCGGCCTGGCCGAGGACGATCTTGTTTTCGTCTCCGGAAATCCCGGCTCGACCGACAGGCTCTATACCGCCGCCCAGCTCGAATATCAACGCGACGCGGGCTATCCCCTGATCCTGAAATACATCGACCGTTACCTCGACATGCTGCGCGCCTACGCGCAGGGCGGGCCGGAACAGCAGCGCCGGGCCCTGGGCCGCATTTTCGGCCTGGAGAACGCCAAAAAAGCCCTGTCCGGAGAGTACCGCGGTTTGATGGACGAGGCCGTCATGGCCGGGCACAAAAAGGCGGAAGAGGAGTTTCGGGCCCTGGTCAAGTCCGATCCGGAGCTCGAAAAAGCCTACGGCGACGGCTGGGAGACGGTCGCCCGGGCCGTCGCGCTCGACGCCCGGGACGCCGAAAAGCGCTTCCACCGGCAACTGACCGGCTCACAGCTCGCGGGCATGGCCGGCACGATCGTCCGCTATGTCGCCGAAGTGAAAAAACCCGACGGGGACAGGCTGCCCGGTTTCCACGATTCCGAGCTCGAGGAGCTGCGCTTCAACCTTCTTTCCCCGGCGCCGATATACAAGGATCTGGAGGAATGGCTGCTCGGCTCCTGGATGGAGTGGTCGCTCGAAGTGCTGGGGCCCGAAGATCCGTTCATGACCCTTCTCCTGGCCGGTGAAACGCCCCGCGATCTGGCTAAAAAACTGATCGCCGGCACCCGGCTCGAGGACGTGAAGTTCAGAAAATCGCTTCTCGACGGCGGGGAGCGCGCGGTCCGGAACTGCAAGGACCCGCTCATCGTCCTTCTCCGAAGGCTCGATCCCATGCTCCGGGACGCCGAAACCTGGCGCCGGGAGAACGTCGAGAGCGCGCTCACGGCGGGCGGCGAGAAAATCGCCCAGGCCCGCTTCGCCGTCTACGGCAAGAAGACTTATCCCGACGCGACGTTCACCCTCCGCCTGTCCTACGGCATGGCGGCCGGCTATCCCATGAACGGGACCCGGGCGCCCTACATGACCACGCTCTACGGGCTCTATGACCGGGCCCTGGGCTTCGGTGAAAAAGGCGCCTACGCCCTGCCCCGCCGCTTCTGGGAGCGGAAGGCCGCGCTCGACCTTTCCACGCCGGTGAACTTCGTCAGCACCTGCGACATCATCGGCGGCAACTCGGGCTCGCCGGTGGTCAACAGGGCCGGCGAGCTCGTGGGCCTGATCTTCGACGGCAACATCGAAAGCCTCGTCGGCCGATTCGTCTACGACGACACGGCCAATCGGGCCGTTTCCGTGCATTGCGCCTTCATGCTCGAGGCTTTGCGCAAGCTCTACGACGCCGCTCCCCTGGCGGATGAGATCATGCCCGGATCTTCGAAATAATCCCCATGACTTGGGTCCTCATCCCGGCGGCGGCGGTTGCGGCAGTTGCCCTTCTCCTGGGGCTGAACGTTCTCAGTTATCGTGTTCTCAAGGGGCGCATCCTCCGCCGCCGCAAGTGGGACCTGAACGTCTGCTCGGGCCGGACGGACGGCGGAGGCGTCAATGTCGACATCGCCCTCCATGCCAAGCTGCCCCGCTTCGTCCTCATCGATTCCGTCACCCGTCTGCCCTTCAAGGACGGCCAGTTCGAAACCGTCCTCTGCTCCCACACCATGGAGCACGTCGAGGACCCCAACGCCTTCTGGCGGGAGTTGAAACGGGTGGGGAAAAACGTCACCATCGTCCTGCCTCCCCTTTGGGACTTGGGCGGCGTCCTGAACTTCTGGGAGCACCGCTGGATTTTTCTGACATTTCGAAAGGTGCATGACCGGCTGCCGCCCCGAATCCGCCTGCCTTTCTCGAGGGCCTTTCAGCGCCGGATGGGGCAGCGCATCCACGCCTGAGAGAAACAGGGGATAGGCCAGACATGTCCGGTCACGTCGCGGCTATGGCCTACGGCGTCCTGGGCACGGTCCTGTATCACGTCTCCAAGGGAATGCAGCGCCAGGGCATCGAGGCCGTATCGTGGATTTTCTTCACGCGCAAAAAAGCCGGAGCGGCCGTCCGGCCGCGACCGTCTTCAAAAAGCACGGCTCTCTACACCGCCGGCTTCATCCTCAACAACAGCCTGGGGCTATTCGCCATCCTGGCCAACCGGCACGCCCCCGCTTCGTACTTCACCTCGATGTTCGGGCTGGGGGTCATCGCCCTGATGCTGTATTCCGGCCTCATCCTCAAAGAGCCGACCCGTCCCCTGCAGTATGCCGGCGCCTCCGTCCTGGCCGTAGGGACGCTCCTTCTCGGGTATGACGGCATTCTCAGGGACCAACTGTCCATGGCCGGGATCGACCTCCCCGCTTTCGGTCTTGTCACCGGCTTGACCCTGGCCGCCGTCGTCCTTTTCCTCGGACCGGCACACCGAAGCCGCAACCTCGTTCTCCTGTGCGTGTTTTACGGATTGCTCACCGGACTGGCCGCCAGTCTCGACCCGGTGCTGAAGGGCATCGGCCAGAGCCTGGGGGGAGGAGCGAGATATCTGCCGCGCCTGCCGTGGGGTTGGTTTTTTTTCCTGCTCAGCTTCGTGTTCGCCACGCTGTCCTTCGCGGCCTCGCAATGGATCTTCAGCCGGGGGGGGCGCGCCTCGGTGCTCATCCCCTCCCAGAATTTCAGCTACGTCGTCTATCCCCTGCTCATCCAGGGCATCGCCCTCCCGGGATTCAGGCTGACGGCCTTGACCGCCGGGGGCCTGGCCGTCACGTGCCTGGGCTTCGTCCTGATGCAGATCTGGACGCCGAAGACGGCCGGCGCCGGTTTCGGGAGGCCAGACGGATGTATTCCGCCATCACGACCCGGTTGACGGATTCCCAGTCCCGTCCCCGGATGCCCGCAAGCCCCCTGGCCCGGGTCCGGCGATAGAAGTTCTCGTCCGTCAGAAGCCTCCGGCAGCATTGGTAAAACGACCCCGCGTCCTTGGCCCGGGCCACGAGCCCGCCGCCGGTTTTTTCCACGATCTCCCGGCAGCCGCCCCGGTCGGAGACGACGGCCGGCAGGCCGGAGGCCATGGCCTCCTGGACGGCGTTGCCGAAGGTTTCGGTGGTCGAGGGATAAAGGAAGAGGTCCGCGCTGGCATAGGCGGACGAGAGTTCCCGGCCTTTCAGATAGCCGGGGAGAACGGATCCCGGCATCCACTCTCTCAATTTGTCTTCGAGGGGCCCGCGGCCGATCAGCACGAACAGCGGACGCATTCCGTCCTCCTTCTGAAATAGCCGGTACACTTCGGCGAAAACTTCCAGATCCTTGAACCAGGCGAATTGGCCGCTGTAAAGAATGATCTTCCTTTTTCCGGCCCCCCAGCGCCGCCGCAGCTCCCGGCTGCGGAACGCAGGGCTGAACGCGCCGGGCTCAAGCCCCCTCCCCCAGACAACGGCCCCGGGCACTCCCAGTCCGGCCAGGAACGAGGCGCTGTCCTCGCTGGGCACGAGAAGGGAGTCGGCTTCCCCGTAGAAGCGCCGCAGAATGGGACGCCAGGGCCGGCTCAGATACCAGATGTTGCGCTCATCGAGATAGGAAAGGAAATTTGTGTGATAGGACACCACCACGGGGATATTCCGCATCCGCGCATACCCTTCCAGGGCGAGCCCCACGGCGTCGGGGACGGTGATGTGAATGATATCGGGATGGAATTCGGTGATCTGGCCGAAAATTTCGGGCGACGGCAGAGCAAACTTGTAATCGGGATAAAAGGAAAACGGGATGGCCGGGACCTTGTGGACCTTCACCCCGGGAACCCTGTCCGGCCGCGATGTGAACGTCCAGACCCGGACCTCGACCTTCTCGAGGAGGAGATGGTCGATGAGCTTGAAAATCGTCCGCGTGGCGCCGTCGTAGTCCCGGAGGAACATTCCGGCATAGATCGCCACCCGCAACCCGGCCGCGCCGCCCGGGATTGAAGCGGGCCGTCCGGCGGCTTTCCGCGGAGACGGCCGGTGCGGCCTTCCCGTCTCAGACCTGGATTTCGTAGACATCGGGGATGTTCCGCAGAGAGAACGGTGCTTCGAGCTTCCAGGACATCAGATTCACGGCCCGGAAATAGGGGAAGAAGCGCGCCCGGTAGAGCGGCTTCAGGGAATAATAGTTCTTCGTCCATTCGATCGCGCCCAGGAATCCCTCGCCGTGGATGAAGCGCAGAAAGTCCCGAACAAAGAGGCGGCGCTCGGAGGGAGTGAGGTCCGGGTAGGCCACGTGATTGAGCCAGGCCCATTTCTCCACGGTCCGGCCGAGATGGTCGTGCTGAATGAAATTGACCAGGCCGGAGACTTGCCCCTCTTTTTCGTAAACCAGGGTCTGGGAGACGCCCGGACAGTTGAGCTCGACGGACAGCTCCCCCGCCTCCCACACCAGAGCCAGCCTGACGGTGTCCTTGATGCGGTTCAGGAGCGCGAGGCAGGAATCGAGATCCCCCGGGCGGTAGGGGCGCAGGACGGACGCTCCGGCGGGTTTGGGCGGGCGGTGGCCGCCGATGAGACGGACGGCGGCCTTCTCCCAGGACTTCAGGCCCTCGGAGCGCGCCACGCGCTCCAGGTCCAGGATGCGGGCGATGACCCGGATTTTCTTGATCCATTCCAGCGGCCGGCCGGCGGCTTCCATTTTCTTCATGAGTTTCGTCGAGCGGTGACCGGCTTCGAGCGTCAGCAGGGCGAAATCATAACGGTGTTTCCGGTTCACGCGCAGAGCTTCCTCGATGAGCGCCGTGGCCAGTCCGCGCCGCAGGAATTCCTTCCGCGAAACCAAGAGACAGGAATAGACCGCCCGGTAAATCCGTCCCTGATAATGAAAGCGCTGAGGCAGGTTGGCCAGGAAACCGACGATCTCATCCCCACGGTAGGCGGCCAGGAGATGGTCGCGGTCCTTCACCCGGTCGAAAAGGTAGCGGAGAAAGGCGGGCTTGTAGAAATTGGGAAAGGAGGCCTCGCCGTACTCGTCGCGCCAGGAAGCGTGGGCCATCCGCTCCAGGGCTTTATAATCGCCCCGGAAGGGTTCGATGGATATGTTTTCAATCGTCATGCCGCCTCCCTCTTTCGGCCGTCGCGCCGAAACAAGGTCGATAAGCATACCATAAATTCCGCGCGGGCGTTAAACCGGGACTCGTCCGCCTCCAAATCTGCTCCTATCCGCAAAATCCCGGGCGGCCGCTACGGCATGCTCAGCTCTTCGGACGGCGGGAGCTGAGCAGGGCCGAGGCCTGATCCGTGGGCATGAGGACGATGTTCGCCACGTCGACGCGCGGCGGCCGAGTGGCGCAGAACACTGCGGCCTCGGCCACGTCTTCGGGGAGAAGCGGGGTCAGGCCTTCGTAGACCTTGCGGGCCCTCTCGGCGTCGCCGCGGTAGCGGACCAGGCTGAACTCGGTCTCGACCATTCCCGGATCGACGCTCGACACCCGGATCGCGGTGCCCAGAAGGTCCATGCGCAGCCCCTGGCTGAGGGCTCTCACGGCGAACTTGGTGGCGCAGTAGACGTTCCCGCCCGGATAGGTCTCCTGCCCGGCGATCGAGCCGATGTTGATGACGTGGCCCGAGCCGCGCCGGACCATGCCCGGCAGGACCGCCCGGCTGACGTAGAGCAGTCCCTTGACGTTGGTGTCGATCATCTCCTCCCAGTCGGGAACGCTGCCTTCGTGGAGCTTGTCCAGGCCCCGGCTCAACCCGGCGTTGTTGACCAGGATGTCGATCGCTTCCCACTCGGGAGGCAGTTCCCGGACCGCCCGCTCGACGTCCGGTTGATTCCGAACATCGAGTGAAAAAGCCAGGACAGGAACCCCGAACGTTTTCTCGAGCTCGCCGGACAGCGTTCTTAAGCGGTCGAGACGCCGGGCGGCCAAGAGGATTTTCGCTCCCTGGGCGGCGAAGGCCCTCGCGCAGGCCAGGCCGATGCCGCTCGAGGCGCCGGTGATGAAGACGATCTTACCGAGCAGGTTGGTCATGAGTCTCGCTCCTGTCCTTGAAAATTCAGGGGGGTCCGGCGCGCCGGACACGCCTTTTATTTTTTGCTTTTCGGCCCTCCTCGTCAATACGAAGCCGCGACGGCCCTTGAACAGCCGAGGGGAAACATGGTAGATTGCCCCCGAGGCTATCGCCCGGACAAGGAGAGATCCATGAGCGATATCACCTATGTCTGCCGCCATTGCGGCCGGCAGGTCACCGTCGAAGAGGGAAAACCGGCGCCGATATGCTGCCAGGAACCGATGGAGCCGCTCTCTTACTGCACCAAGGTTCCCGACGCGGAGATGTCCCGTCTCGCGGACGACGACGAACCTTGCGACGACGGCGTCACCAACAAATAGCCGGCGCCGCCTTCCGGTTCCGGATCCTCTCGGCATTGCCCCTCCGCGGGGACTTGTGAAATTCAGGGGCCGATTGCCTCAAAAGGAAATGATCGTCAGCGCCCTCGTTTCCTGCGATCGCTTCCTGGTCTATGAGCGGGAAAACATCGGCGACATCCTGACCGAGCAGGAGCTTGCGGCCTCGGCGGCGGTCAATTTCATCATCAGCAAGACTCCCCAGGATTAATACCACTACGACAAATAAATGAAGCGCCAAAAACGAAAATCGGAGGAGATCAATCCCGCAGGCCGGGCCGAGATCAAAGGGTTGGGCGCCAAGGCGGAAACGACCTTCAGCGAAACGACGCTCTATGCCTTCGAGGACACGAGCGCCGCGTCGGGATTCAAGAAAAAATAAACCGGCTCCGGAATCCGGCCCCGCCCGGCTACTTCACCTGCTCGTAGGCCCAGGCAAGCCATTGGATCACGATCTCGAGATCGGACGCCTCAACCGTCGCTCCGCACCAGAACCGAAGGCCGGGAGGGGCGTCGCGGTAGGAGGCGCAGTCGTAGGCCACGCCCTCCTTGGCCAGGAGCTTGACGAGTTCCTTGACCTTGTCCTCGGGAAGGTCAACTTTGAGGCACACCGAGGTGTTGGACCGGATGTCCTCGGATTCGGCCAAAAAGTGTATCCAACTGTTCTTCTCGACGAACCGCTCGAAAACGGCCAGGTTGTCGCTGCTGCGGCGCAGAAGGGCCGGGAGACCGCCGATCGACTCCGCCCACTTCAGGGCGGCCAGGTAATCCTCGTTGGCCAGCATGGAGGGCGTGTTGATCGTCGAGCCTTCGAAAATCTCGGGCATGAGCTTCCCGCCCTTGGTCATGCGGAAAATTTTGGGGAGAGGCCAAGGCGGGGCGTAGCTTTCCAGCCGCTCGACGGCCCGCGGGGAGAGGATGAGCATGCCGTGGGCCGCCTCGCCGCCCAGGACCTTCTGCCAGGAATAGGTGATGACGTCGAGCTTGTGGCAGGGCACGTCCTGGGCGAAAACGGCCGAGGTGGCGTCGCACAGGGTCAGGCCCCGGCGGTCGTCGGGTATCCAGTCGCCGTTGGGGACCTTGACGCCGCTTGTCGTGCCGTTCCAGACGAAGACGACGTCGTTAGAAAAATCGACCTGCTTGAGGTCGGGAAGCTTCCCGTAGTCGGCCTTGAAGACTCTCACGTTGGGGAGCTTGAGCTGCTTCTCGATGTCGGTCGCCCAACCCTTGCCGAACGACTCCCAGTAGAGGACGTCCACGGCGCGGGGCCCGAGGAGGGACCACATGGCCATCTCAAAAGCGCCCGTGTCCGAGGCGGGGACGATGCCGCACAGGTAGCCGGGAGGCAGGGCGAGCATGGCTTTCGTCCGGTCGATGGCCTCCTTGAGCTTGGCCTTTCCCAGGCTGCCGCGGTGCGAGCGGCCCAGCGGCGCGTCCTTGAGCTCGTCCAGGCTGAACCCGGGGTGTTTGGCGCACGGGCCCGATGAATAACAGGGATTTTTGGGCTTGTGATTCGGTTTGGTCATCCATTTCTCCTTATATGACTGCGAAACTAAGTTACCCTTTGGGCGTCATGACTGTCAAGGCGGGACAGGCCATGTGTCCGTTCCAACCGCGTGCCGCTGTCTCCGCCGTTCAGGCTGCCGGAATGAAGACTCGTCCTTCCTAAAAAAGTGGAAAGTGGAGACGCGGCCCCGTCTTCAATTTCTGCTGAAGTGAATCACCACCCGGCCGTCGGCGGTGAAATCGGGAGCCCGGGCGCCGCGGAACGTGTGCACCGCCCCGTCCCGGGCTTCAATCCGGAAATCAGAAAGCCCGTTTTCCGCGGGCTGACAGGCGAAGAACTGCCCGTTCATGTCCACGCTGCTTTTCGACTTCGGGCACACGACGGTCTGGATCATCTTCGCCATAGGGCTGACCTTGATGTGGAAAATGTCGCCTTCTTTTTTGCCGGTGATCGTGGCCGAAATCGGACCCATGTTCCAGGAACAGTCGCAGCCGGTCACCTCACAGCCGCTGCTGACGAATTCCCCGAACCCCGAACCGGTGATGTTGTTCTCGGCATCGACCCGGATCTCTATCTCCATCTCGGCCACCCAGCGGTCGAATCCATGGCCGGCCCTGTCCATGTAGCAGCTCCAGGTTACGGAGCCGAACCAGTTAGAGCCTTGCTCCGCCTCGCCCTCGCCCGACTTTTTCACTCCCGAAGTGAAACAATCCTTGGGGCAAAGCTCGGGATTTTTTTGTTCATTCTCATCGCAGATCCCGTCGCCGCAGACGCTTTCCTGCTTCGGAGCGCAGGCCGCGAGCAGGACGAAAAGAATAAACATCCCCGGAAAAGCCTTTCGTATCGTTTTTCTTGTCACCGCCCTCTCCTTTCGCTCGGAAGGATCATGCGGGGGCCTCATGTCCGTTTCCGGGCGGATCGTTTTCCTGAAGATTCGACTCGCGGGGAAGCGTGATCGGCGGTCTGGCGGATGCGGCCCGAGAAGCCGCCTCCGGAAAAACCGACCGGACCCCGGCCGGGGCGGATGAGTCGGCAGGCTCCCCGGTTGTGGTCGGACGGCAGGAATCCTTCTTCGGTCCGAGGCTGATCCGGACGGTTCAGAGTCTCGTTCGGGCCGATCATGGCTTCCCGGAAGTGAGACCTTTATACAGCCGGCGGGGACACGAAGTCAACCGCGCGGCTTTGAGGGCCCGGGGCGCGGCCGAAACTCGGAAGACATTTGTGTCTTTCCCGGCCTCAACGATTTTGGGAAGTCTTTCATAAATTCTTCCCCGCCTCCCTCCAGAAGACGGAGGGTCCGACGGGAGGAGGCATCCCGGACGGCTTCGGCCGTGAAGGCGTACCCCCGAGGAGAGACAACGGTCAGGTTCTCAAGCCCGGGAACGAAAAAAGACTTCTCAAGCGACAGAACGTCCCTGGAATCGAGAGGACGGTCGCCGCGGGCGAAAACGAGCCCCCGCAGCGCCTTTCCGTTCAGATAAATCAAAGGATTGTCGGCCAGAAAATCTTCGGCCGTGGGGGACGAGGCCCGGACCTTCAAGGCGATGACCGTCCGGTTGTGCCGATACCTCTCCACGCGCATACCCCATCTCTTTTTGAAATACAGAATTCCGTCGTTGAGATAAGGGCGGCACTCTCCGAAATCGATCCAGCGGAAGCCCTGCTTGACGGCCCACTGGGTGGTGAAATAATAGCTGGCCGCCAACGCGGCCTTCCGGATGTAGTCGGCCCTTCCCTCCCTGACGCCGATGATGATGGATTTGGCCCCCTTATTGTAGAGCATGATGATGTTGCCCGAGACAAACTCCCCGTCCTGTTTCACCAGAAGAAGCACGCCGCTTTGAAAAAACAGCTTCATCAGGCGATATCCGGTGAGGACGGTCGAGTCCCCGAATTTTTCGGGGATGAACGGCAGATAGAAGCATCGGTAAAAATCGTCGAATTTTTTCGGATCTCTCGTGATCTCGTAGGAATAGCGGTGTTTTCTGATCCTTCTCAAGTTCTCCCGGAGAGTCTTGTTCCTCGACAGGTTCCATGTCCGGGCCAAAGGCCTGGTCAGGTCCATCCGGAAGGTCACCCACTCGGGAACCATCAGAAATCCCCGGGCGGTCAGGGCCTTGGCCCAAAGCTCGTCGAGCACGACAAACGCCATGTCCGCCCGGGATTCGAATCGGGACAGGACCGATTTCAAGTCCCAAAGCCACAGCGCGCCCGACGTTTTTTCCGCTCTCACTTCGGAAAAAAGGATTCCGGCGATATCGGACGCCGCCCGCCCCCGGCCCGCAATGAACGCCGTCAGCTCGCGCCCGCCGCTCTTCTCCTTTCCCTGAACGAAACGGACGGGCAGGCGGAGCTGGGATAAAACCAGGAAAAGCCGGCGCAGAGTCGAAGCCGCCGATTCCGCGCCGGGCAGCAGCGCCTTTTTCAAAAAGGACGGCACGAAACCGTAAATCAGCGACAGGGCGTCGACAAGCCCCGGATAGAACCCGGGAGCGTCCGTCTTCCTCACGCGGATGTCCGGCCGCCGGCTCCCCTCTCCGGCCTTGCATCCCTTGCGTCATTTGGGATAAGAATTTCCGCATGCCGGAAATCCGTTCCCGCGGACGGGTCGTCGTCGCAAAGGCCGACAGGCTCACGCGCCGCCTTCCTCAGGCCGTCGGCCTGATGTTTTCCAAGCCCCGGAATCTTCTTTTTGAGTTTCCCAAGCCGCAAAGGGTGCGTTTGCACATGTTTTTTGTTTTTTTCGCCATCGATGTCGTTTTTCTTGACTTCCAAAAACGCGTCGTCAAACTCAAGAAAAACCTCAGGCCTTTCCGCATTCACTTCTGCCCGCATCCCTCCCGGTACGTTCTGGAGCTCAAAAAGGGCACGATAGAGAGCGCGGACATCCGGGTCGGAGACACGCTTTCTTTCCCTTCCGCCTGACCGGCGCCGGTCGCCCGGCCGCCCGCGCGGCGGACGGGAGTCCGAGGCCCCTGCGGAACGGAGAGCGCCCTGTGTCATTCCGGCAGCCAACTCACGATGCGTCGGCAGGCATCTTCGGCCGCGGGCGGGTCGAGATTTGTCAGGACGACGACCACCGCCTTCCGGCCGGGATTCCAATGGAGCTGGGAGTTGATCCCGGGCGCGCCGCCGGCGATCCTCAACCCGTTGACCGACTCCGGCAGATAGACCTTGCCCGACCCGAGACAGCGGACATACCGGAGCATGTCCTCGGCCGTCGAGTAGCCGCCGCCGGCCGAGCTCCCGCGCCCCGGGAGCGTCGCGTGGTTGAGCACCCACGGCCCCCCTTCGCTCTCCCTCGTGTATCCGCGGGCCATGTTGGGGACTTCCGCGTCGCGGGCGTAGGAATCCGTATCCCTCATCCCGCAGGGCTTGAAGATGTGCTCCCGGACATAGGCGTAATAATCCTGACCGCTCACTTTCTCGATGATCGCCCCCAAAACGATGTAGCCGCCGTTCGAATACCGGCTGGCCGCGCCCGGCTCGAAGGCCAGGGGGAGATCGGCGAAAAGAGGCAGGTAATCACGGATGCTCCGGATTTTCTCCTTGGGCGTCTCCTCGTAGCGCGGCCCGAAGAAATCGCCGATACCCGAAGTCATTTCCAGAAGATGGCGGACGGTCACCTTCGCGGCCGCTTCCGCATTGGGATAGTCGGGCAGGAATTTCTTGATCGGGTCGCCGAGGGACATCTTTTTCCCCCGGACGAGCTGCAGGACGGCGAGCCGGGTGAAATTCTTATTGATCGATCCCAGATTGAACTTCGTGTCTTTCCGGTTCGGAATCTTCTTGTCCCGGTCGGCATAGCCGTAGGCCTCATGATAAACGACCCGGTCGTTCAGGGCCACGAGCACGACTCCGGAAAATTCATCCGCCCGGGCCTTCTCCGTCAGACAGTCCCGGACGGCGGAGACAAACTCCTTTTCCCCCGCCTTCGGTTCGGGAAGAGCGATGTGGTCGGGATCGTCCACGGCTTCGAGAAAAATGTTCTGCAGCTTGTAGGGAGAAGCCTGTTCCACGACGGCCCGCATGAGGAAATCCCTCCCTCCTCCGGCGCGAACCAGGGCGTAGGTCTGTCCCGGCCGTTCGGACAGGATTTTCCGGAGCTCGAGCGACCGGAGAAGAGCCTTCGCCTTGACGTACCGCGCCAGCCGGTTCTCCAGGGGGATGTCCCTGAGGGCCGCGGGGGCGAAATGGTCGAGGTGGAACTGCTTCACCGCCTCTTTGCTGCCGGAGTTGAAGGCCTTGAGATATTCAATCAGCCGGGCCGTGGCCGGAGTGCCGGTGTCCTCGGCGGCGATGCCCCCGGCCGCCCAAGTCAAAAGGACGGCCAGCGAAACGAGCCGGCAAAACGTTCGACGCATGCTCCTCCTCCCCAGAAATCCCTGTGCGGGCTCAAAATCTTATTGTCGTCTTTTCCTGCTCCTCTGTCATCCCTCCCCCGCCGGGTCTGTTTCTTGACAACCGCGCTCCGCCTCCCACGGCTGCCGCTCACGGAAGTTCTGCTCCCCTGGCTTCCGGTTGCCCCGCTTCCTTTTTGACCTCGGATACGATCGGCCGGAACTTGGCCTCCCGGTCCCGCTCGAGCGAATCGACCACGATGATTTCCAGGCGGACATCATCCCGCAGAAGCTTCATCATCTCCTCCAGGAGAATTCGGCGGGCGGACTCGTCGAAGCCGTCTTTGGGCTCGATGAGGATCTTCAGCCGGTCGACGGCGGGCTGAACGACCTGCCACTTCCTGATCCCCGGCACGGGGATGAAAACATGGGGCACGGCCTGAGGAGGGATCCGGCGGCCGTTCCTCAGGACGATAAGGTCCTCCTTGCGTCCGTAGATGCGGTCGAGCAGCGGCAGCCCGCGGCCGCAGCGCGGCGTTTTCCGGGACAGAACCACGCTGTCGCCCTGGCGGTAGCGGATAAGGGGCATGGCGTAGGCATGAAGATTGGTGATGACCACTTCGCCCTCTTCGCCCGGGGAAACGGGGTTCCCGTTCCTGAGGACCTCGATAATCACCATGTCGGAGTTCATATGGTAGCCGCCGCAGGCCGGGCATTCCCAGGCCAGACATCCGCCCTCGAAGGTGAAGTAGAAATCCAGGACGGGGCAGCCGAACGTCGTAGCCAGGAAATTCCGGCTTGCGTCGTCGAGGACCTCGGCGCTGGCGAAGACGCGCTTTGGCCGAAGAGAGGCGCGCGGCCTCTCCCGGAAAGCCTCGGCCAGGAGGACAAGGGTCGTCACCCGGCCCACGAGGACGTGCGGCTTCCAGGTTTCAAGCTCATCCAGCCATTGCTCCGGGTCCTTCCAGGAGGAGATCTCCCGGCGGCGCCAGAAACCCAGTTTCTCGTTCCAGGTCCGTTTCTCGTTGACCACCCGGTCTCCGGCCAGGACCGCCATCCTCTGCCAGGGTTCGTATCCGGAGGCCAAATAAGCCCGCGCACTGTTCAGGTTGCGCATGGTGAAGTCCCGGCGGGTCATATGGAACCGGAGCGGGAGACCGGTTGTGCCGCTCGTTTGGAAGGTCTTGCACCGCTCGACCGGCAGATTGTCCGCGGCTCGCTCGCCGGGCTTCAGGCTCTGATAAAAGGACTTGTCCGTCAGCGGCAGGAGGCCGATGTCCTCGATGCGGGCGACGTCTCCGGGCACGATCCCCCGCGCGTCGAGCATATTTCGAACATAAGGAACGTGAGCGTAGGAATGGCGGATGAGTTTACTGAGCTTATCGGATTGAAGCTTCGCCAACCGATCAGGATTCAAACGCTGCGCTTTCAGGATTTTTCCGAAATCATAAAGCTGGTAAGCGTACATTTTCTCCGCCCCGCCTCGACCGCTTTCCCGACCGTGCTCCGGGCCGGCCCGCTTCGGACATTTTCAGTCATGGCAAACGGCACGGGCCTAAGAAAACATGAGTATCTTATGAATTTCCATGGCCGGCTGTCAAAGACGGCAATCTCCGGCAGATCGCTCTCCCTCCTGTTTTTCTGGGTCTCTGCGCCGATCGGCGGCGGTCAGGGAAAACGAGGCGCAATAGAGGACACGATGACGGAACGCTTGCCTCCGGGCCCGGCCGGGATGTCGCCGACGAACTCAATCCGGACTTCGACATCCCTCCCCATGAATTCTTGAAGGTCGCGGAGCAGGTCCTGTTTCAAGGACTCCGAGGCCCGGCCCATGGGAACGAAGCGAAAAACTACCCGTTCGGCATCACGCTGTTCGGCCTGAAAAACGCGGACGGAACCGGCGTAAGGCCTCGATACGAACAGGAAATGGCCGAGAGACACGGGCGAGACGCGCCCGCCGCGGGGGGAAATCAAGAACTCCGTGCTTCGGCCTTCGACGGCCGATACAAGGGGGAAACCGCGGCCGCACGAACATGTCCCGCCGGCCGCGGCCCTGTCCCCGGTGTCATACCGGATCAGGGGCATGACTCGGTTCGCAAGGTCCGTGACGAGCACCCGTCCGCTCCTTCCGGCCGGAACGGGCAGGTTGTGCTCGTCCACGACTTCAAGCACGCACAGCTCGGTATTGATATGAAGGCCCCGGCCATCCGGACAGTTCTGGGCCAAGGCTCCGCATATCTCTCTGTTGCCGTAGCGGTTGAACACCCGGCAGCCGAAGGCGTCCTCAACCGGCTCATGCGCCGGCAAGGTATCGGAAGTCGCTATCACGGCCCGCGGCTTCGGCCGGACATCACGCTTGAGGGCGGCCAGGGCGACTCGGAACAGGACCGAGGCATAGCCTTCGATCAAGTCCGGCTTGATCTTCACCAGCTTCGCCAGAAGTGCCTCCGTGTTCCCGTCGTCAAGGCTGAAAACGCCGAGGTCGGTGTGTCCCCGGAGGACGGCCGACAGCTTCGAATTCAGCTTGAAGGGTTGAGGCGCTCCGACATGGACGGATCGGTCTCCGGGCCGGATGCCGGCCCATGCGTCAAAAAGCAGGAAGGAGGCCAGAGCCGCATCCCGGGCGGCTTTGTCCCGGTAAAAAATCAAGGGCTCTCCGGTCGAGCCTGAAGTGCGGTCCGGAACGCGGCGGCGGCGCGGGACATTGTCGGCCGTGATCCGCAGGGGAAAATTACTGCGGACGTCCTCGCGGGAGAGAACCGGCAGCTTGGGCAAATCGTCCAGGCCCCGGATGTCGTCGGGGCCCAGTCCGAGAAAACGGCACTTTTCCGCATAGTGCGGGACGTGACGGCGGGCATGGAGGAACAGCGAGCGCAATTTTTCTTCCTGCCGCTCCCGAAGCTCGTCCGGCGGCCTGTATTGAATCTCCGACCATTCCTCGAGCAGGCCGAGGAAATTTCGGCCTTGAAGGGTTTGCTGAAGCGGATAGAGGACGCGTCGGACGAATGCGGACCTCATGATGTCTTCTCCGCGCGGACGAGCTTGCGGCGGCCCAGCCCGACAAAACGAGGAGCCGGACAGCCGACCTCTCTTCTCCAGAATTCCCGGTCGCGGAACACGGAAAGGACCCGGGGCACGTGACCGTCGTGAGAGAAAAAGACGCCGCCCCGGACAAGGCGGGGATAGAGATGCTTGAGGGCCGTGCGAGTGGAAGAAGCCAGATCGACATCCAGGAAGAGGAGAGCGATGGGCTCGGAAAAAGCCGGCATGGTTTCCTCGAACCATCCGGGACGGAATGCGCAGACCTCCGGCGCGCCGAACCGGGCGATGTTGGCCTTCACGTCCTCAAGCGCCGCCCTGTATTCCCCGGGCAAAAAACGCACGGTCTCCCCAAAAATGTTTTCGGCCGGAGTCTCGTGGTGGTCCGGCAAGCCTTGAAAGGAATCAAAGACAACGAGTTTCCGCCCGGCCTGCGCCGCCGCCAGGCTGAGCTTGGCCGTGCTCCCCCCCTGGTAACACCCGGCCTCGACAACAACCCCTTCGTTTTCCGGGGCGAGCGACAGGAGCGTTCCTATAACTTCGAGCATCTCCCCCTGAGTGTGGGGGCAGGAGATGCGCCCGGAAACAAGATACAACCGGCCGACGAGCGCCAGCCGCCTGAGGAAAGGGAGTCTCATTTCCCGTCTGAAAAGAAAGGAGGCGACCGGGGAGAGATCCCCGTCTCGGAAGAAATGATAGAGGGACAAGACCGGACCGGGCAGGATCTTCTTAAGGGACGCTTTCATCTCTCTCGGCGGGAATCGCACGCTGAGTCTCCCTTTTTTTTATTTTTCAGCCGCGCAAGGATCCTGCCTAACACAGCCTTGTCTTCCTCCCTGATTCCCAGGAGGAGCATCATCCCGCCGTAGAGGACGAGGAACAGAACGGATCCCGAAGCCATCGAAATCCAGTCTCCCGCCCCCGGCAGGAGAAAGCCCGTCAAGGCCAGGCACCCCCCGGCGCCGAGCCCTCCGGCGGCGAGAGGCTTGAAGAGGTCCGGCCGAAAGGGGGTCATCCTCAAAAAGCGGCGGACTTCAACCAGAGTCAAAACATCGTAGAGAACGACGCTGCCGGCCGTGGCTGCCGCGGCGCCCGGGATGCCGTAACGCGGAATGAGGAGAAGGTGAAGAGCGACGTTGACCGCCAGGAGGAAAATGTTGTTGGCCATCTGGAGCTTCGACCGGCCGCTCATGGTGATGATGTTTCCGCACAGACCCAGGAGGGCGTGCACCGCCCAGCCGCCGGCCAGAACATTGAGGGCGGGGGCGGCGGCGGCGAACGGCTCGCCGAACAGGCGCAAGACCGGCCGGGCGAAGAGAACCGCCAAAACCGCAAGCGGAAGGGTTAAAGCGAACGACCAGTAAACCACGGTCTGAAAATATCGGCTCAGGTCTTTTCTTTTTTCGCGGCTGAGCAGATCCGCGACGATCGGACCGAAGATGGCCGTGAATGCTCCCAGGATGAACGTCATCAGAAGCGCCGTCCTTTGCGCCGCCCCGTAGACGCCCACTTCTTTCGCGCTCCTCAGGATGCCGAGAAAAAGCGTGTCGTTCCAGACGATGAGATAGCTCATGAGAAACGAAAAGAGAAGCGGCCAGGAGAATGAAAAGAGCTCTTTCCTCTCGAACACAGGCACAACCGAGGGGAGGGAGATCTCGGGAAAGACTCTCCTCATGAGCCAGGCCGCCGCCGCCAAGGCCAGAAATACGCCGAGGACGTAGGCCGACATGGCGCCCAGCAGGCCGCCGCCTAAGGCCAGGAAGAGGACGGCCAGCAGGACCCTGGCACCCGGTTCGACGAACTGATTGACATAGACCCTGTACTTGATGACCTGAAGGCCCTGGAAAGAAAAAGCCATAATGGTGGTCAGAACGTAAAGGGGCAGGACGACGGCCATGAACTTCAGGACGAGGGCCAGCTCGGGGGCGCGGAACACCCGGAAGGCCAGGGGCTGTGAGCCGAGAAACAGCAGAAGCCCCAGAAGCGGCCCGGAGACGAGGACCGCCCTCAAAGCCGAGAGAATGACTCCTTTGATCCGGCGCCGGTCGCCCAGACCCTGGTAGATGGCCGTGTAGCGGACGACTCCCTGGCTCAGTCCCAGGTCGGCGATGAGCGCCATGACCTGAAGGATCGCGATTCCCAGAAGGAGTCCGCCGTAAACTCCGGGCCCCATGCTCCGGGCGACGATCAGCTGATAGACATAACGGAGTCCGTTCCCGGTCAAGGTGCCGAAGAAAAAAATACCCGCGCCCTTGGCGATGGCCGTGATTTCCCGACGGACTCCGTTACCGTTTTCCATGCTGCTCCGTTCCGTCCACAGGCGATTCCACCACACACCGGCGAAAACTGTCAATTTGACTCTCAGGGCTGAAACTCCGCCTCGGGAGGCCGCCGGAAAACCGCAAGAGCGGTCAGGAATGAAGGAAGGGGAAAAGTCCTCCCGGCTTCGGCAGCCGGGCGGCGAGGGATCGGTAGAGACGCAGGGTCCTCGTCACGACGTCTTCCCATCCCGGCCGGGACGCCTCAGCTTCGAGCGCTTTCCGCCCCAGCTCCCGGATCCGCTCCGGATCGCCGAGGAGCTTCCGAAGCGCGGCCGCGAATTCCCGGTAATCGTCGGCCCGAAAGAGGATGCCGTCCACGCCGTCCGCCACCACCTCCCGGTGGGCGTCGATGTCGCTGGCCAGGCAGCCCAGCCCGTAGCCTCGGGCCTCGAGAAGGGCGATCGGATGTCCTTCGAGCCGGGAGGGAAGGACAAAGAGCAGGGCGTTGGACATCAGTTCCTCTTTGTCCGTCCCGGTCACGTTGCCGGTGAACACGATCCGCGGATCGCCGCGGGCCGCGTTCCTCAGCCTCCGGACATAATCCTCGGTCCCGCTCGCCCCGCCGGCCAAGACGAGTTTCATTCCGCCGGAGCGGTCGGCGATCTCAAGGAAAGCCCGGATAAGCCAGTCGGGCCTTTTCTCGGGGACAAGCCTCCCCAAAAAAAGGAGATACTTCCGCGCCTCCAATCCGAAACGCGGCCCCATTTCGGACAGCGGCCGCCTCCCGGCCGGCGGAACGGCGTTGGGGATGACGGCCGCTTCGATCCCGTACCGGTCGCTGAGGTAACGGGCCGTGTCGGCGGATACGGCCGCCACGGCGTGGGCGCTCCTGGCGGCCAGGCGCTCGGCGAGCTTCAGCATCATCCTCGCCGGCCCTCCCCACTTGTCGGCCGCCCAGTCCAGGCGGTGAACCGTCACAACGACCCGCCGGCCTGAAAGACGCGCCAGCGGACTGAAGGCCGCCGGGCCGATGCCGTGATAGTGGACGATATCGGCTTTCGTAAAAAGGCAATGAACGGTGGCGAAAAAACCGTGGACGGCCGCGTCCAGATGTTTCGTGCGGATCGTCGGAGCGTGGATGAGCCGGACTCCGCCGTGCGATTTCAGGCGGCGGGGCGTATACCAATTCCTGACGTAAACAACGGCCTCCACTCCCGAGCGGACCAAACCGCGGCTGAGCGCGTCCACATGGACCTCGACGCCGCCGAAAACGGGCGGCATGCCTTTCTGGCCGATGAAGGCGACCTTCATGCCGGCCGCCGCCGACTCAGGAACTTATGGCGGACAACCCACACAGCGGGCTTGAGGATGTGCTTCTTCATCGCCGGGGACGCCGTGCCGATCATCCAGCAATTCTTGGGACAGGTCCGCACCCGGGCGCGCACCTCCTCGGCCTTCTCGGAATTCCAGATCTCTTCGAACGCGGCGCGGTGGAGATTCCCCATGCTTTCCATCCAGAAACGGGGCTCGAGTCCGTTGCAGGGATAGATCTCCCCGAACGGATCGAGAAAAAACATGTCCGTGCCGGCCGTGCAGGGCAGGAGCCGCGGCCGTCCCAGAACGTAGTCCCTGAGGCCCAGGTTGAAATAGGCCCGGAACCAGTCTTTCGGCCGCCGGGAGCGAAGGAGCTCCTCGACGAGTCTCTCCAGGCTCCGGGCCGCGGCTTCGGGCCGAGCCAAAAGATTGTGTTCGGCATGAAAATAATAGGAATTGTGGACGGCCGCGGTGGCGAACTCAACTTTCAGCCGCTTGGCCAGCCGGTAGAGGTCGAGAAGGTCGTCCGTGTTCTCGTCCGAGAGCGTGATGCCGAAACCCACGTCCTTCATTCCCAGGTCGAGCAGCCGGAGCACGGTCCGCAGACCGCGATCGAACCCGCCCTCCACGCCCCGCAGCTTGTCGTTGGCCCGGGACAGGCCCTCGAGACTGACCCGCACGCCGAGGCGGCGATGCCGCCGGGCCGCCTCAAGGATGCGGTCGGTGAGTTGACCGTTCGTCGAGACGACGACACGGCGGGCCCGGGACTGGACGAGGCCGATGATCTCCTCGATGTCGTCGCGGAGGAACGGTTCGCCGCCGGTGATGTTGGCGAACGCCAAGCGCGGCAATTTTCGAAGCAGCGAGGGAGGGAATTCCTCTTCCGGCCGTGTGGGATGCTCCCAGGTCCGGCACGTGACGCACCGCTGCTGGCAGCGATAGGTGACGACAACGGCCGCTTCCATGTCAGCTCCGGCCTCTCCTGAGATTCCCGTAAATCTCCATCAGTCTAAGGTAATGGCCGTCCGGATTCAACTTTTCGAGGACAAAACGCCTCGCCCGCCGTCCCATGTCCTCGGCGCGGCCGGGATCCGAGGCCAGCATCGACATTGTTCGCCGCAAATCATCCGCGTCGCCGGGCGTGAAAAGAAAACCCGTCTCGCCGTCGCGCACGAGCTCCGGGATGCCCCCGATGCGGGCGCCCACGACCGGCTTGCCCAGGGCGAAAGCCTCGAGGACCATGAGCGGCGCGTTCTCGTACCATTCCGAGGGCAGGACGGCGAAGGTCGAGCGGCGGATCTCCTCTTGGAGCTCCTCGCGGTCGAGGCGCGGCCGAAGCTCGAGACGGCCCGGTTCCGCCCTCCGCGCGGCTTTTTCAAGTTCCGGCCGGAACGCACCATCGCCGATGATCTTGCATTTCAGGGGAAGAGCGGACGCGGCGGCGGCCAGCGTCGCCAGGCCTTTGATCCTTTCGAGCCGGCCGAAATAGACGCAGGCGGGAGGATCGGGCCCCCGAAATTCGGGGCGGAATTCCTCGGCGGGCAGAAAATGAGGCAGAGGGATGACGGGAATCCTGAGACCCATGTCCTCGAGCTTCTTCTTCAGGAACAGGCTCGGCGAGAGGAACACATCGATCTTTTTCTCGAAATGGAAAACAAAACGGTGAAGCGCCATTTCCGCGGCGGCCAGCGCGCTTTTGGCCAAGGATCCTCGGCTGCACCTCCGAAGAACGCACTGGTAGAAGCGCCCCCCTCGGCACCGCTCGCAAATCCCGCCGCGGCTGACACAGGTGTAAACGGGGCAGACCAGTTTCATGTCATGAAGGCTCATGACCGTCGGCACGCCGCGGCGGCGGAGGGTGTGGAGGATCGAGGGCGAGATCTGGTGGTGGATGTTGTGAAGGTGGGCGACGTCCGGCCGGAAGCGCTTTAAAAGCTCCTCCAGGCGACTCCGGGACTCGAAGGAATACAGCATCCGGCCCGCGGCTCGGAGCGCTTCGGCCGGGCACGGGCGGCCTTCGGTCGTGACAGGCGAGACGAAGGCCGCGGGCCAGCGGGGGGAGATGTTCCGGGGATGTTCCATGGCCATGACGGCGACGGAATGGCCCCTCTTCTCCAGAAGCGCGATTTCATTGAAAACAACCGTCTCCGACCCGCCCCGGGGATAAAGATACTTGTTGATGAACAGGATGTTCATGTCCGTTCAGGTGAAATCCTTCAGAGCGGCCCGGATTTTCGCCTCGATCTCTTTTCTTAGGGACGCGAGCCGCGCGGCGAGACGGAGCCTTGTCTCGAACCGCCTGTCGAAAACGGCTTCGACCGCCTCCGCCAGCGGTTCCGTCTCCAGCCGGTCGATGGGAAAGGACCAATCACCCAATCCCAGCATGCCCATGATCCCCCGGCCCTTGGGCTGGTAATCGATCGAAACGACGGCCGTTCCGCTCAACAGAGCGAAGACGGCCGAATGCGTCCGCGTCGCCAGGACGACGTCGGCCGAGGCATAGAGGTCCAGGAAACGGGCGGGGGGGGCATCGGCCGGCGGTTCCAGATACAGGCGCCGCTTCTCCGGCAACCCGGCTTTCAGGAGAGCCCACAGGCGGCCGGATAGGAGTCGATCGTCCTCGAAATCGCCCGGTCCGCGCGTATGCGGCACCACGACCGCCGTCCCCCCTTTCCGGCCGATGAAACGGAAAGCCGCGTCGCGCACGGCGAGGAGATAGCGGATTTTCAGCGCTTCACGCTCCGCTCGGCTACCGGCCTCGGGGAAATCCCAGTCTCTGACGGTCAGGACGAGCCGCGGCCGGGGAACGGCGGCCAGCGCGGGATCTTCCTTTCCCGGCTGTTCCGGCTCGAGCCAAAGGGCCATGTCCGGGCAGAGGACGAGCTTGTCCCGGACGCGCTTCGGAACACGGGAGTCGAAAACGTCGCGGGACTCAACTTCGCGCACGAAAATCGCGGCCGTGCGCGGACTATCGAGGAGGCGCAGGACCGATCGACGGGCGGCGGAGGAACCGAAGGGGCCGAACGACTGGGGCAAAAAGAAGACGGGCTTGCCCAAGGCCTGGGCCAACCGGACGTGAAGGACGTTCTGGTAAAACGTCGGTCCGGGCGCCGTCAGGCGGTTCGAATAGAACGGCCCGCCGCCGGTGCTGAGGACAAAATCGCTGGTCCGGAGCTCATTGAGCAGACGGGCCTGAGACGGCACATCGAAAAGTCCGATCAGGCTCCTGACGATCTTGCGGCCTGCGCCCCGCCACAGGCTGGGCGCGGGGATGAGAGGGGAAAGGCAGGAAACTCCGAGCGACGCATAATGACGGCGGTCGAGATCCGGAGTTCGGGAGGTAAGGGACAGGATCAGGCCGGGGAAGATCTTCCTTAAAAGCCTTATCTGGGCCAGAACGATGCCTGCGTCGCCGGGATTGAGAATCGAATCCGTGTTGAGGATGACGGCCTTCATGTCTCGTCCCCGCCGGGAGTGCGCATCTTCCCTAAGTTCACAAGGACAGAACCGGTCAAGGCCCTGGGGAAAGCTTCGGCCCCCGGCGCGGTTCGAATCGCTTCGGAAGCTCCGGATTTTTCGGTCGGCTTCGCGATACGCTCGCTGACGCGAGCTGTGCTCAGCCGGCCGGCAAGAATATGCCGGAAGCCCCTCGAAATCCGTCGCTTCCTCGCCGAACCGCGCATGGCGCCTCAACTCTCCCCCGGGACTTTATTATCCGATACAGGCCCAGGGAAAATATTGTTTCTGAACCTTCATTATGGGCAAAACGGCATTTCATTCAAGCCTGATATTCCCATCCCGGTTGATGTCCCGCGCCGCTCTCCTCGTCGCGGCATGAAAAGCATGCTCAAAGCCGTCATTGCGCTTCCCGCGTTGACACTGAAAATGCGGCGAGGCTATAATTTCGTTTCATGAAACGGCCCGGGCGGGGATTGGACGCCTATCTGGACTGGACATGCGACGGTTTCGTCGTTCTCTTCGGCCTGTGGGCCGTCCTCAGTCAGACGGTCGTTCTTCTCGGAGGCAACGGCCTTGTCCTCGGCCGGCTGTCGGTCCTGGTTCCCGTGTTGGGGGCCGCGATCCTGTTCCTGATCTCACGCTCTTCCCGCCGCATTCCTGATCCGGCCCCGCCGGACGGACGGACGCCGCTTCCGGAACCCCGGGAAGCCTCCCCCGATCTTCCGGCGCTTGCCGGGGCCGTTCTTCTGTCCCTCTTCTACGTTCTGACGCTGCAATACATCCTTTTTTGGGCGGGCACCCTTCTTTTCCTCGGTGTTTATTACGCCCTCCATCTCCGCGCTCCGCTCATTCGTCCGCATTCGATCGGAACGGGCGCGGTGGAAATCGCCGTTTTCGCCCTGCTCGCCTGCGTCGTCCTTTTCCTCTCGCTGTGCGTCCATCGCCCCCACCCCGACGACTCGCTCTATCTCAGCGTGGCCGTGGACGTCCACGATCATCCCGAAATCCGGCTGATGAGCCGGGACTCCATTCACGGCATTCCCGGCTTGCCGTTCCTGGCGCCTCAGCACCGGCTCCGGACCTACGACATCTTGGTCGGCCAAACCGCACGTTGGCTGGGAATCAAGCCCATCGCCGCCGCCCATCTTCTCTTCCCCTGTCTCTTCGCCTTGATCTTTCTCGCCGCGGCGGCCAGGTTTCTTCGGCTCCTCCTGGGCCGGGCCTGGCTCTACGGCCTGGCGGCTGTGGTGATTTTTCTTGCGGCGAACGGCGACGTGGAAACGACTTACGGCAACTCGGGCCTGGTGCTCCTCTTCCAGGGGCGCGGAGTTTTGGTCACGGTTATGGTTCCCCTCCTCGCGGCTTACGGCCTGGAATTCATGACGGGGCTCCGGCCGGCCGGAGCGGTCTGGGGGCTTCTCCTCCTGGGCCAGGCCGCCGCTTTGAGCTTCAGCACCAACGCCCTGTTCATCGGCCCCCTTGCCGCCGGCCTGTCCATGGCCGCCGCCTGGCGTCCGAACGTGCGCGCCTCACTTCGGCTGGCGGCCGGAGCTCTGACCTGCCTTTATCCTCTCGTCCTCGGCCTGTTTCTCAAAACCGGATCGGTGCCCGAGAATTTTTACCTGGTCTCGGCCCCCTCGTGGAAATTTGTCGCCGAGCGCAGCTTGAATAAAGTCCTGGGCTGGCGGACTTTCACGGCGTTTTGGCTCACCGCCCTCCTCGGCGGCTGGACGTTTCTCAAAGACCGGCCCCGACGGCGCTGGATGCTCGGATTCTCTTTCCTGTTTGTCTTGCTCTGCATGAACCCGGCTCTGACTTCCTTCTGGGCGGCGCACATCACCAGCGTGGTGACGTTTTTCAGGCTGTACTGGGCGCTGCCGCTGCCCTATTTCCTCGCCGCGCTTCTGGCCGGCTTCGTTTTTGCCTTCGAGCGGTTCCGAGCGGAGCGGTATCGAGCGGCGCTCTTCGCCGCCGCACTCCTGGCCTTCGCCTTTTTTGTCCCGGCGCGATGGACGTTTTCTTCCTGGAACCATGCCCGGATCTCCCGCCCCGGATTGAAAGTCCCTTTGACGTTTTACGCCGTCGCCGAAAAGCTCGCGGAATCGACGCCGAAAGGGAAACTCATCCTCGCCCCGGAGACCGTGGCCGCCTGGATCCCGACCATTCCCGGCCATCCGGCCGCCATCGGCTCCCGGCAGATGTTCCTCCAGCAGTTCTGGGGGAGAATGAAAAAGGAAGAGCTCCTGGCCCGCCGCGCCCTCCTCCTCTATGTCGGTGGGGCGATGAGGGTCTTCCCGACCGAGGAGATGAACACGAAATTCGCCTGGGCCGTCGAGGAGTTCCGCATCGGGAGCGTCGCCGTCACGCGCTCCAATCCCTGGGGGGATGACATCGCCCTCGTTCTCCTCGGCCTGGGTTTCGCCCGTTCGCCCTCGCCCAGCCGCCATTTTCACATTTATATCAAAACGTAAAATCCCCGCAACGAGCGGCCGTCCGGAATCCGGCCGAATCAATCGACGACGCGAACGCCCATCCGGAGCTCCTCATCGGAGCCGCCGATCCGGCAGAACGAGCCGCCGGTCGTCTTCCAGGCCTGTTTCCGGGAGGTGTTCACCTTCCAGTGAAAGCCCTTCCATGTTTTGAGCCTGAAGTTGTAAAGGTAGGGATAGATGCGGCACCGATCCCAATCCTCGCCCCGGGAAAGGACGTGGCCCCGGCCGACGATCTGCATTTCGTCCCCGGCCGGGAGATAGACGAGGTAGGAATCGGAGAATCGGAGGAAGAAACGATCCGGCCGGCCGGATCCTTCGCCGCCGACCACATCAACGGTGATATCGAGCTTCTTCCGGTCCGTCCCCTCGGAAATGGCGCAAAACTCGCCGCCCCGGATGCGGATCACTTCCCGGCGGCTGGTGTTCACCTGCCAGAAGAAATTGTCCCAGTCGCTGCGGCGCAGGTGATAGAGATAGGGCTTCAGACTGCATTTCTCCCAACCGCCGCCGTAGGACAAGGCCATGCCTTCGGTGACGATCTGGATGCTGTCCGAATCGGGAGAATAAACGAGATAGGCGTCGGAAAAGTCCAGAAAGAACCGCTGGGGCGCTCCCGATTCCTCCGCGGCTGCGGAGCCGCGTTCCACCGCCGCGCTCGTCCGGCACCGGACCTTGAAATGGGCTCTATTGGATTCGACGTTGCCGGGCGACAGGATTCTCAGCTGGACCCAGCCTTCATAATCTCGGCTCAACGTCCAGGTGGTGGACACCTTTTTCTTGCGGGGAGTCAAAAATTTCAGTTCCTGAATCGGCCCCCGGCCCCCGTCGCTTCTGACGAACCTGTATTTGACCGGTCCGGGCAGCGGCGGGGGGAGAATATCCGCTTCGAATTTCAGCGTGACCGGGCAGGGCCCGTCATGCGTCGCCGGCTCAACGGTCAAGTGTGGCCGGGGCAGGAGCGGAGGAGCAAAGAGAGAAACCGTCGTCAAGAAAACGCCTGCCGCCAAGAACCCGAAAATCGCTTTTTTCGACATGCCGTCCTCCCATGCAACGCGGAATCCCCGGCCTCAGAATGCCGCGTCGCCCGGGGATTCCCTTAAGATGGACTCAGCATAAATCACGGCACCGGCGCTGTCAAGGCGGAGGGGGCTCCATGACGTTTTGAGTGGTTCTTCAGCGTGAGCATCGGGCCTGGGGAAGGGCTTCGGCGCCCGGATAATGGGAACAACGGGACCGCGGATTTTCGCTCAAGCGCCGCTCCCCTTTCCCTAAGCGTCGTCACTTCGCGCTGGTGCGCGAGCCGCGTTCGAGCCCGCTCTCACGGACGATGTTCGTCAATCCTTCCTCGAACGTCAGGAACGGTTTGAAGCCGAGCGTTCTTTCGATTTTCGATCCGTCGTACAGCCAGTAGAAATCGCGGATGTGCCGCAGAGCACCGCGGCCGACGAGCGGCCGCTTCCCGGCCAGCTTGAATCCCAGCTCCGCCGCGCCGGCCAAGGCGAAAAGCAGGCCGTGGGGAAGGGTCAGGCATCTCCGCCCCAGGAGCCGGGCGAGGATGTCCACGGGTTCTCTCCAGCTTCGGGGAACGCCGTCCGTGATGTTGAAGATCTCTCCGACCGCCTCGGGCTTCTCGGCGCACAGGATGAGCCCCTCCACCAGGTCCTCGACCATGAGGAAGCTTGATTGAGCCTCCTTTCGCCCGAGGACGGGCTTCACTCTCGCCCGCAGGGCGCTTAGGACGAATTTCACCTCCCTCTCCCGGGCGCCGAGAACGTTGGGCGGGCGGAGGATGACCCAGGGGAGCTTCGGCTCGAAATCCCTGACCAGTTTCTCGGCCAGGAGCTTGCCGCGCCCGTAGTCGGAGATGGGACGGCAGGGGTCGTCTTCCTTCTTAAGGACGCCGCGGCCGCTCGGCCCGGAGGCCGAAATGCTGGAGACGAAGACGAAGCGTTTCAGGCCGGGCGCGGTTCGGGCGCAGGCCTCGAGGAGGTTCCTCGTCCCCTCGACGCTGGCCGAGAGGTGCGTCTCCCAGCTTGGGGCATGGATGACAGCCGCCAGATGAAAAATCCAGTCCGCTCCGGATGCGGCGGCGGCCAGGGAGGCCTTGTCTTCCAGGGAGCCGGGGACGAGAGCCGCCCCAGCCCGCTCGAGCCGGCCGGTTTTCGAGGAGGAGCGAACGAGGGCGCGGACCTCGTGCCCGCGGCGCACGAGCTCCTCGGCCAGATGCCCGCCGATGAACCCCGAGGCGCCGGTGACCAGGATTTTCATGGCGGGCTCATTCTATCACGGACCGCTTCGCCGCCGGCACTACGAATTCATAAGATTCCGTCATGAAATGCGACAATGCCAAAGGAGGGAAACAGCTTTAAAAAAAAGCGGACTCCACCCTTGGTGAAATCCGCTTGAACCGGGCTAAAAGTTGGTGAAGGGATCAGTAACGGCCGCGTCCGCCGCCGAAACTGCCCCGGCCGGGGCCCCGGCCCCCGCCGAAACCGCCGCGTCCGCCGCCGCTCCGCCGACCGTCGTCGGTCCGCGGGCGGGCCTCGTTGACCGTCAGGTTGCGGCCCTTGAGGTCCTTGCCGTTCATTTCGGCGATGGCTTTGTCCGCCTCTTCCTTGTTCGGCATCTCCACGAAACCGAATCCGCGGCTCTCGCCGCTGAACTTATCCTTGATGATGGAACACGACTGAATCTGCCCGTAGGGCTCGAAGGCCGCGCGCAGTTCCGACTCAGAGACGTCCCGGGACAAATTGCCGACATAGATGTTGACCACACTCTTCTCCTTAAAATTTTTAAGCCGAATTTCCGCAAGGAGTTCTTTGCCGACGGCAATTCGCCCCTCCGCCTCCATTCGCTTCGTAGCAAAATCAAGCAAAAAAAACCCGGCAACGACCTACTCTCCCACCAGGCTTCCCTGGCAGTACCATCGGCACACAAGGGCTTAACTTCCGTGTTCGGAATGGGAACGGGTGTTTCCCCTTCGTTAGAGTTGCCGGGAATTCGTATCGTTGTCTTCATTCAAAAAGCGGCACATTTTTGCCTTGATAAACTTTATGGTCAAGCCTCACGGTCTATTAGTACTGGTAAGCTCAATCCGTCTCCGGACTTACACATCCAGCCTATCGAACCCGTAGTCTTCGGGTGACCTTTAGCCCCTTGCGGGGAGGGAGATCTTATCTTGGGGCGTGCTTCCCGCTTATATGCTTTCAGCGGTTATCACTTCCAAACGCAGCTACCCAGCGATGCCCCTGGCGGGACAACTGGCACACTGGAGGTTTGTCCGTCCCGGTCCTTTCGTACTAGGGACAGCCCCCCTCAAATCTCCTGCGCCTACCGTGGATAGGGACCGAACTGTCTCGCGACGT
>JAFGAV010000098.1 GCA_016933515.1 Candidatus Aminicenantota bacterium | reverse complement strand
TGGGACAGTGGCTCGTCCAGATGTTCGTCCTCCGGCGGGAAGGCTTCCGCTACCGCCCCATCCTTTCTTTCCGCGACCCGGGCGTGCGGCGCATCATGGCCCTCATGGCCCCGGCCATCCTGGGCCTGGCCTCGACCCAGGTCAACATCTTCGTCAACACCCTCATCGCCTCGTTCCTTCCCCAGGGGAGCGTTTCTTACCTCAACTACAGCTTCCGGATCATGCATTTTCCCCTGGGCATGTTCGGCGTGGCCGTGGCCACGGTGACCCTGCCCGTGGCGGCGGCCTACGCGGCCCGGAAGGACACGCCCGGCGTCTGCTCCACGGCCTCCTCGTCCCTCAAGCTCGTGTTTTTCCTTACTCTCCCCTCGATCGTCTTCCTCGCCCTGGCGGCCGAGCCGGTCATCGCCCTCCTCTACCAGCACGGCCGCTTCAGCCACCAGGACACGCTCCTGACGGCCCAGGCCCTTCTCTTTTATTCCCTGGGCATTTTCGCCATCGCTTCCGTGCGCGTTCTGGCTCCTGTTTTTTACGCCCTGGGAAGCGCCCGCATCCCCGTCCGGGCCGGGATCGCCTCCGTGGCGGTCAACGTCGGTCTCAATCTGGCCTTGATGCGGCCCCTGGGCTTCAAGGGCCTGGCCCTGGCCGCCTCGGTCGCGGCCGTGGTCAACATGGGAATTCTCGTTCTGGCCATGGACAGGAAATTCGGGCCGCTCGGGACCCGGGATCTCGCTCGAACGTTTTTCAGCATTCTGGCCTGCGCCGCGGCTATGGGGCTTGTTCTTTTCGGACTCCAGAAGGTGGCGGCGCCGGAACTCGGCCGGGCTTCGCTCCTGACGCGAGCGGCCTACACGCTCGGGCTTTTCCTGGCCGCGGCTTCGACATACATCCTTCTCTCGCTTGTCTTGAGAATCAAGGAGGGAACGCTGCTCCTCGGCATTTTCACGCGTCGAAACCGGAGTCGAGAATGAAAACGGCGCTATAATAGGAAGAGTGAGAATCGGATCATGAGTTCGATCGCCGAAAACGTCAAGCGACTCCTGGCTGAGCTTCCGCCGGGAGTGGAACTCGTGGCCGCGGCCAAGGCGCGCGCGCCGGAGGAAGTTCTGGAAGCGGTCGAGGCGGGCGTCGCCGCCGTCGGCGAGAATTACCTCCAGGAAGCCGTCGCGGCCAAGGCCGTCGTGGGCGCAAGAGCACGGTGGCATTTCATCGGCCACCTCCAAACGAACAAAGCCCGCAAGGCCGTCGAGCTCTTCGACATGATCGAAACCGTGGACTCGCTCAAGCTCGCGAAGGAAATCGACAAACGCGCCGCCGAGGCGGACAAGGTCATGCCCGTCCTCATCGAAGTCAACAGCGGCCGGGAACCTCAAAAGTTCGGCGTCTTTCCCGAGGACGTCCCCGGACTCGTCCGTGCGCTCGTCGGGCTGAAGCATCTCCGGGTCGAGGGATTGATGACCATGGGACCTTTCTCGGCCGACCCCGAGGAAGTGAGGCCCGCTTTCCGCGAGACCCGGCTGTTGTTCGAGGAGCTGCGGCGTCAGGAGATACCCGGCTCGGCCGTCGCCCGCCTGTCCATGGGAATGTCCGACTCCTACCGGACGGCCGTCGAGGAAGGAGCGACCATCGTCCGCATCGGCACCAAGCTTTTCGGACCGAGACTCTCTTAGTCTCCGGTCATGCCTTTCCTTTATCTAAAAAACCGTCACGGCCATCCGGAATGCCTGCATATGATGAAAACAGACGCCTTATGGGAGTGCGGCGACGCGTCTCCGCTTTTCGAAGCGACATCATGCCGCTTACGGGGATGCGCTTTTTCCGGGCCTTCCTTGGAAACGGCGCACTTCCCCGGGAGAATCTGGATTCCCCCCGGCACATCGCTTTGAATGGTCCCCCTGGGAGGGTCATCGCCGCCCCTCTTCGCTCCTCAGTGATTGTGCGCCCAAGACGCGCCATCAATCTTCTTCCGGAGGCGGATCGGGCGGCATGTCTTCTCCGGAGCCCGGTCCCAAGCTCTCTTCATCGGCAGCCCCGCCGCTTTCGCCGGCCGTTCCGTTCGCCATGGCTTCCTCGAGCGACCGGTCGAAGTCCTCTCCCATTTCGTCCCCCATCTCACGGCCCATTTTCTTCATCCAGCGGGCGACGCTCCGAGGATCGTTCTCATCGACGCCCGCCGTCTCGGCCGCGTCGGCCAGCCGCTCCAGCCGGCCTTCCTCGGAGCGGAGGACGGCCACCCTTGAGACGAGCTTTTCGAGCTCGCGCCCGCCGCAGTGGGGGCAGACGAGCTCGGGCGTTCTCCCGGGATGCAGAAAGAGAAAGCTGCTTTTCCGCTTGCAGGCGAGGCAGCGATACTCGTAGATCGGCATGGCTCAGATCAGGGCTCCTTCCCGCCATCCCAGCCGGACAAGCTCGATCCGGGCCGGGTCGCTTACGCCCAGGCCGTGCCGCGTGTCGGCGTAACGGATATGGTGCGCCGGCGGCTGGAGCGGCCGATCCCCGCCGAAGAACTCCCGCCTTTTGGCCTCGAGGATGCGCACCCCGACGGAATCCACGGCCACAGGATCCGTGCCGACGAGCAGTCCCCGGTAATCCCAGACATACCGGCTGGAATAGTGGTGAGGTCCGATGCCGTGAAAGAGCGGGGTGAGCATGACCAGGATGTTGAGCCGGACCTTGCCTTTGACATGGGGCAGCTCCCAGAGCTTGGCCAGGTCGGCGCAGGAATCGCCGTGCCAGAGATAGGGCTGAGGGACGAAAGTGATCATGTTCTTGATGCAGCTCCCGACGCCCGCCCAGTGATGGGTCCGGGCCGGCCGCACGTTGATCAGGGCCGTGGCCCCGGTGAAAAGGGGGTTTTTGAGCAGGCCGCGGTCGGCGACGCCGACATGGCTTTCCGGGACGCCGCAATCCATGACCCTCTTTTTGAGGTGCCCTTCGATTTCCGGCCCGGTGGGAAGCGGGCTCCAGACGTTCGACTTGATGCCCACGATGTCGTCGGGCCTGATCATTCCGTTCCATGCCTCCTGCGGAGTCTTTGTCCCGAAGAAAACCGATACGGCGTCGTCGAGCATTTTTTCGACGACCGAGGGAACAATCCGGCGGTCCGGCCCGAGCATGTCTTTGTCCCGGATGAGGACGACGCGCGCCGTCGCCGCGGGAGCGGAGGACGCGCGCGTCGAGCCGCCGGACGGCCTGTGTGCCGCAAAGGCTCCGGCCAGCGGCGCCAAGGCCGCTGCGCGAAGAAAATCACGCCGGGTGAACGGCTTGCGATTCATCTCCCTCTCCTTGATCTTCTCTCTCACACTCTCTCTGCGCTTCCCCGGCGGTAAACTCCGTGTTTCGCGCGGATCAACGCCCTTTCTCGAGGGCTCCGGCGATATGATCCAGGGCGTCAAGGACATCGACGGCCTCCGCTTCCTGAAAGACAATCGCGACGACATCCCCCCTGGCGAAGATCCCGGTCCACCGGCCGTCCTCGGTTCGAACGAGGCGGGCGCCTTCCAAAGGCGCGCGTCTCGGGCCCGCGCCGGGCATATAGGCGTTGAGGAAGCCGGAGAATGCTTCCGATGCTTCCGCGGCGGTCGGGTAGCGGACGACAAGGAGGACACCGCCGCCCGGATCCTGCATTGAGTCCGGCGCCGCTTCAACGGGAGCCGCCTGGCCGGCCAGCACGGCCTCTGTCTTGGGGCCGAGGTTGAGGATGTTCTCGGCGGCGACAAAGAAATGATAGTTCAGCACGTGATGGGTGTGGAAATAGCGGACGGAACCCGGACGGCGGAACCTCTCGGGCAGAAGACGAAGAAGGCCGGGCTCAGCCCCGTCCCGACCCACGGCCTCGGCAACGGCCGCGCCCAGAGCGAAAAGCGTCCGTTTCGTCTCCTCGGTTTCCTCCTCGGCGTAGAGTGAGACGAAATACCGGTCCCGCCAAAAAGACAGCAATCCGCCCTTGTAGTTCGAGCCCTGTCCGAGGCCGGCATCCTCGCCCTCGAGGTCGTGAGTGAAGACACCGAAGGCGTCGCGGCTCGAGCCCATGTCGAACAAATCCGCCACGAGGGCGGCCCGGTCTTGGCATTCGTAGCGACGCGAGAGGAGAATCCGGAAATTGTAGGACCTGTAAACCTCGCCCGCGCCGTCGATGTAATCGAAGATCGTTTCCGGGTCGAAGAGCCGGTCGGAGGCCGCAGACCTCCAGCCCTCGATCTCGTCCGGGAGGAGGGACGCAAGCGCTTCTTTCGGATCGTCCATGAATTCCCCCGTCCAGGCCGGCAGGACGGCCGCAAAACACAACAGAAGCGGCGCCGCCCGGATCATCAACAACAATTCTATCAAAAAAAGCAAGGAACGGCCACGGAAACGCCGCCTTGAGAAGCGGGGGAAATGAACATGATTCTCTCCCTCTCAACCCGCCATAAGGAATCACATCTTGACTGACTTCCAGCCGTCAAACACTCGGAAAGGCTGCTCGAGAGAAAGAGACCGAACTTCTCGGCATGAAAACCGGGGACATTCTCCCTGCGGCCGTGGAGGAGGCCCGTCTCACAGGACGGGCAGGTACCGGCGGACCTCGTAGTCCGAGACCTGCTTGTCGAATTCTCCGGACACGTTCTGGGAGTACTCCTCGACCTCACGCCTTTTGTTGGCCAGGAACTTTTCGAAAAGGACCGGGCCCAGCGTCTCTCGGACAAGGCCGCTCTTCTCGGCGATTTTCAACGCTTCCTCCAGGTTGCGCGGCAGGGTCTTGATGGCCAGTTGTTTCTGCCGGGCGCCGCTCAGGCGGTAGATGTTGTCTTCGACCGGAGAGGCGAAAGGCAGTTTGTCCCGGATGCCGCGCAGGCCCGCCTCAAGCATGATCGTCAGGGCCAGGTAAATGTTGCATCCCGGGTCGGGAGAGCGCAGCTCGATGCGGGTGGCGGCTTCCTTCCCCGGCTGGTACTCGGGAATGCGGATGTAAGCCGATCGGTTGCGCTGTCCCCAGGCGATGTAGACGGGCGCCTCGTAGCCCTCGATGAGCCGCTTGTAGGAGTTCACCCACTGGCTGAGAAGGCAGGACATCTCCCGGGCATGGACCATGAGTCCGGCCACGTAGTGCTTGGCCTCGGCCGAGAGATGGAGCCGGTCCCCGGGGTCGAAGAATATGTTCCTGCCCTCGCGCCACAGGGACTGGTGGACGTGCATCCCGCTGCCGTTCTGACCGTTGAGGGGCTTGGGCATGAAGGTCGCGTACAGGCCGTGCATCCGGGCCACCTTTTTCACCAGGTAGCGGAAAAGCATGGCCGTGTCGGCCATGTCCAGGGCGTCGTCGTACTCAAGGTCGATCTCGTGCTGGCCGTGGGCCACCTCGTGGTGGTCGTATTCCGAGGCGATGCCCATCTTCTTCAGAAGGAGCTGAATCTCCTTGCGCAGCTCGCCGTGGAGACCGGAGAAAAAGTAGCCCCCCTCGTCCAGGGGACGCGGCTCTCGCTTGTTCGGGAACACGAAGAACTCCAGTTCCGGTCCGACCTTGAAGGCGTCGATCCCGAAGGCGTTCTTGGCCCGGAGGAGGGCCTGTTTCAGAATTCCGCGGCTGTCGGCCTCGCACGGCTTGCCTTCCGGGGTGAGGATGTCTCCGAACATGACCGCCTCCCGCCAGCGCGTCTCGGGAGCGAATCCCACGTACTGCCAGGGCAGGACGCGGAACGTGCGGGCCTCGGGACGGATAACCAGATCGCTCTCCTCGATGCGGACGAGTCCTTCGACCGAGGATCCGTCGAATCCCTTTCCGTCGCGGAAGGCCTTTTCCAACTCCTCCCGGGGAAACGTGAAGTCCATAAGACGGCCGAGAATGTCAGGGAACATCACCCGGATGAATTCGATCCCCTGCTCAGGCTCCCGGACATATCGCAGGACATCTTCCTCGGAGTTGAAACCGAAGGGTTGGGAAGAAATGTGCGCTTGGGCGGGCATAGCGGCCTCCTTTCTCATTCGGTCCGGATTTCTCGATAAAAGGGTGGGCAGAGCGCCCGTCGGGGGAGCACGTTCCGGAAGCGGCGGGCGTCACGGTTTTCACATTAGGCCAATTTATTACCATAAATAATGATTATTGTCAAGTAATTAGTTATATTTATTGACAATTGTAGCTATATTTATCTATTATAAATACATATGAATCTTGGGTCTGAAGTTTTTTATCTGCCGGCTTGGCGCCGGGGATAGGTCCTGGCCGAAAGCAGCCGAAAGGAGATCGGAGTGATCGACGATCTTGACAGAAAAATCATCCGGATTCTCAACAACGACGCTCGCCTGAGCTATCGGGAGATCGCCCGAAAGGCGGGCGCGTCCGTCACCGCCGTGAGCCGCAAGGTCAAGCAAATGGAATCGGCCGGAGCGCTTCGGGGCTACGTCCCCCGGGTCGATCCCGCCGCCTTCGGACTCGATCTGACGGCCGTTATCGCCCTCCGCATATCCAAGGGCCGGCTGCTCGAGACCCAGGCCCGGATCGCCAAGGATCCCCGCGTCTCAGCGGTCTACGACATCACCGGCGAGTGGGACTCTCTGGTCATCGGCCGATTCCGGGGACGGGACGACCTCAACGCCTTCATCAAGCACCTGCTGTCCCAGCCCTATGTCGTCCGAAGCGTGACCCACATCGCGCTCAACACGGTCAAGGAGGACCCGCGGATTCCGGTTTGAGCGCCCTTCCCCGGCCCTAGCGATCCGCGGGGAACTTCTCGTGTTCGGGCCAGGGCCGCGGATCCTTCTTGATCATCTCCATCAGGACTTCGACGCCCTTCATGAGCTGGGCGTCGTATCCTCGTTCCACCTCGGCCGGATGCAGATCGACTTCGATGTCCGGCATGACGCCCTCGTTCTCCACGATCCATTTGCCGGAGGGATCGTAGATCCGGTAATCCGGGGCCGTGAGCCCGCCGCCGTCGATGAGCGCAATGAACATCGACACGCCGACCAGGCCGCCCCAGGAACGGGTGCCGATGACGGGGCCCATCTTTTTCATTTTAAACTCCATGGGGAGCATGTCCCCGCCCGACCCGGCCTGCCGGTTGGTCAGGCAAACCAAGTGGGCGCGCGTAACCACGGCCGGCGTGGTCTGGTCATGCGAATAGCGCCTCGTCCAGTAGGCCAGCGTCTTCTTGTCCAGGCGCTGGAGAAAGATGTCCGGATCCAGCCCGCCGCCGTTAAAGCGGCCGTCGACGATGATCCCTCGCTTGCGGGTCTGGGCATAGAAGGTTTTCGGAAACTCGCGGGCGGACGAAAGATACGTATCCGGCAGATGGATATACCCGATCTTTCCCCCGGAGGCCTCGTCGACGACCCTGCGGTTGTGCTCCACCCAGTCCAGGTACCGAAGCGTGTTCTCCGCGCCGAGCGGCCTGACCACGACCTCGCGCGCGCCCACAACTTCGGGCGCGCCGTTGACGAGGAGAGTAACCTGCTCGCCCGCAAGATTCTGGAAATAGGAATAGACGTTCCTGTCCGTCGTCACCTCTTGGCCGTTCACCCGGAGGAGATACTCCCCTTCTTTCACGTCCACGCCCGGCTTGACCAGGGGCGGCATCACGTTCCGCGTCCAGTCCGGAACCTTCAGGATCTTGCCGAAACGATACCGGCCGGCGGAGACGTCCGCGGTCCAGTCCGCGCCCAGCATTCCGATATTCACCCGATCGGCCGTCCGTGAACGGTCGCCGCCGTAGACATAGGTGTGGGAGGTGTTGAGCTCGCCGATGAGCTCCCCGATGACGAACACGACATCCTGGCGGCATGTCGCCCGCTCGATGAGGGGGGCGTATTTCCTCTTCATCGCCTCCCAGTCCTGACCGTGCATCCCGGGCTCATAGTAAAAATCCCGCTCCATTCTCCAGGCTTCGTTGAAAATCTGCTTCCATTCGTCCTGGGGATCGAGCCGGATCCGGAGGTCGGAGAGATCGAGCGTCTTGCCCTCGGAATTCGCGGCCGCCGCGCTCACGATGCCCACCTTCCCTCTTTTTTTGTAAACGATGTGCTTTCCGTCCGCGGACAGCCGGTAGTCCTCCACGCCCTCCAGGATCAGCCGATCCTTTTTCGATTCGAAGTCGAAGGCGTGCAGGGGCTGGCTTCCCGGGACCCGGTACTCGAATCGGTTGAAATCGCCCTCCTCGGCGTTGTAATAGAAGAGCGCGGATTCGGAAACCTGGAGGTTGCGGTAATTTCCGGAGGGCAGAGGGAACGCCTCGATGCGCTCCGCAATCCCCTCGAAATCGATAGCGGCTTCGCTCCCGGCTTTGGGGGGCGATTTCTTTTTCTTTCCTTCTTCCTTCGCCGGCGCTTCCTCCTTCACCTCCGGCTCATCGCTCTCGAACGGAAAGAACGATCCGGCGTCCTTCGTGAGGGCGACGGAGAAAAGCCTCGAAGCCTTTTTGTACACCATCTCCCATTCGAAATCGCAGAACGTGGGATCGAAATGCCGGAGGGAGACGAAGAACAGCCGCTTCCCGTCCTTCGAGAAGACCGGATGAAAATCGTTGAACAGCCCTTCGCTCACCCGATGGATCTTACCGGTCGCGAGATCGGCGATGTACACCTTGGTCACCAGGTCCTCGTCCATCTTGGAATAGGCGATCGCCCGGCTGTCCGGCGACCAGGCGAAGTCGTAGATGTCCTTGACGTCGAGGGAAATGTCCACGTTTTCGTAGAGCGCCTTGTCGACCTTAGTGATCTTTTTCGCGGCGACATCGATGACGTACAGGGACAGGGTCTGGTCGGCAAAGGCGATCTTCCTGCCGTCCGGCGACCACCGGAGCGTGTGCCGGTATCCGTCCGTGAATTGCGTGAGCCGGACGGGCGGCTTGTCCCCCTTCGCATCGGAAATCCAGATGTCGTACTCTCCGTTCCTGTCCGAGAACCAGGCCACGCTCTTTCCGTCCGGGGACCAGACCGCGTCCTTTTCCCTGGAACCGGAATCCTGAGACAGGTTCCGCGTGGGTCCGCTCTCCTTGGGGAGGGTGAAAATCTCGCCTCGGGCCGTGATCAGCGCCCGCTCCCCGCCCGGAGAGACGTCGATATCCGTAATCAATCCGGACACCTCTTGAAAAGCCGGGCGAACCTCGGGCGCGTCCGTTCGGATCTCGATCGGAATGCGGGCCGCGGACTTCGTCGCCAGGTCGAGGGCCCAGATGTCTCCTCCGAGCTCATAGACGATCCTGCCGTCTCCCAGGCTCGGGCGTCGGACGTCGTATTCCGTGTGGCTCGTGAGCTGCTCGGTCGCGCCGGTGACCGGATCGAGGGAATAGATGTTCAGCACGCGGTTCCGGTCGGAGGTGAAATAGATGCTCTCCCCGCACCACATGGGGATGCGGTCCGTGCCTTCAAAGGTCGTGAGCCGCTTCTCGGTGTCCTGTTCCAGATCGTAGAGGTAGATGTCCTGGGCGAGCCCACCCCTGTAGCGCTTCCAGGTCCTCTCCTCGCGCGAGACCTTGTTGTAGGCGATCCGCTTTCCGTCGGGCGAAAAACTGCCCTGGGACGCTTCGTTCAAGATCAGCCTCTCGAGGCCTGTTCCGTCCGGTGAGATCAGATAAAGCCGGGTGAAGCGGCCGTGGCTGTCCCGGGAAGAGGAAAAAAGGATCTTATTCTTGCCGGCATGCCATCCCACGACCTGGTCGAATCCGGGATGGAAGGTGACGCGCCGGATATGGCCGCCGTATCGGTTCATCACGTACACGTCCGCGTTCCCGTCGTATTCCCCCGTGAAGGCGATCAGGCTTCCGTCCGGCGAAAACTTCGGATACTGCTCCGCTCCGTCGTGAATGGTGATCCGGGAAGCCACGCCTCCGCTCGCGGGCGCGGTCCAGATGTCTTCCCCGCAAACGAACACGACCGTATCGCCGTGGACGTCGGGAAAGCGCATGAGATACTCGAGATCTCCGGCGCCCGCCGCGGTCAGAAAAAAGAAAAGCGCCGCCAAAATGAGCACCGGCCGTATCAACGAAGAGAAAATTCTCGGCTTAGGAAATGTGACTGTCATGGATGACCTCCTTCGATGTTGGTTTTGGGCTTTTTTCCTTCCCGAAACCCAATCTTGCCTCGCGAACAACCATAAATCGGCCTTCCGGCGATGTCAAGGACCGCCAGGCTCTATGACGCATTGTGTGGTGTATTCCAGTCTGAGGGCCAAGGGTCTGGGGGAGGGTTGAGGTGCCATAAGCGGTTTAGGCCGGAATCGACGGGTTTCGAAGGATTCCGGCCTCTTCTTGCCGGCCGGCCTTCGCCCGGCCGGAGACAGCTGCAAATTCATTTTCCTAATATCAACCTCCCTGACCCTCCTGGGGAATCAGGAGGGAAAAAGGAAGCTGTCTCCGG
>JAFGAV010000097.1 GCA_016933515.1 Candidatus Aminicenantota bacterium | reverse complement strand
GCCGCTGAACGCACGGCTGGTGAGGGGCGCGGGCTGCTCAAAAAAGTGGAAAGTGGAGACGCGGCCCCGTTTTTGCATGGCCGAGCCGTTGCCCCATACACCGACCCGATGATGTCGCCCGCGATCGCCCCGATCATCGCCCTATTTTATACACGACGCGTCGGCCGAAAGCAAAAGGAAGGTCATGTCGCCCGTTTTCGCTTTCTCGCCGTCCTGGGGGTGATGGTCTGGCGGATGATGTAGGGCTTGCCGGCTGAAGGTTCTTCTTGCCGCGACGGCCGTTGCCGCGGTTGTGATCATGACCTATAATGCCTTCTCGTGAGAGGGTTTGACCGCCGATTCGCTCATGTTTCCGGGGGAAGGGCCGGATTTCAGATCGATTCATGATTCAAAGGATCCGATGAGGAAACTCAAGAAGGCGTTGGAGAGCCGCTCGGAAAACACCGAAAGTAAGGAGAACGGATGATGTTTTGTTTTCAGTGCCAGGAAACCGCGAAAAACCAGGGATGCACGGTCAAGGGCGTATGCGGCAAACCGGAACAGACGGCCGATCTCCAGGACCTGCTGATCTATGTCTGCAAAGGCATCGCCATCTATGGGGAAAAGCTCAAGGAACGGGGGGCTCTGGATCGGAAAACCGGCCGTTTCGTCTGCGAAGCCCTGTTCACGACAATCACCAATGCCGCCTGGGACGACGAAGCCATCGTCCGACGGATCGAGAAAGGTCTCGAGGTGAGGGATGAAGCCAGGGAAAAAGCGGGCGCCGAAATCGCCGGTCCCCTGCCCGACTGCGCCGTCTGGGCGCCGAAGAACAGGGATGAAATCACGACCAAGGCGAAGTCCGACGACATCCGCATCACGGCGGCCCGGAACGAGGATGTCCGCTCCCTGCGGGAGCTGTTGACGATCGGCTGCAAGGGGATCGCGGCGTACGCCGACCATGCGGCGGTTCTGGGACATGAAAGCGACGAGATTTACGGTTTCCTGATGGAGGCCCTGGCCTCCACGACCAAGGATCTTTCGGTCGAGGCCATGGTCGGTCTGGTCATGAAAGCGGGGGAGACGGCGGTGAAGACCATGGCCCTGCTGGATGAGGCCAACACGAAAGCCTTCGGCCATCCCGAAATCACGGAGATCAACATCGGCGTCGGCAAAAACCCCGGGATCCTCATTTCCGGGCACGACCTGAAAGACATGGAAGAGCTGCTGAAGCAGACGCAGGGGACGGGCGTGGATGTTTACACCCACGGGGAGATGCTGCCGGCGAACTGCTACCCGGCGTTCAAGAAGTACGGCCACTTCACGGGCAACTACGGAGGTTCGTGGTGGCGCCAGAATGCGGAGTTCGAATCCTTCAACGGCCCCATCCTTCTGACCACCAACTGCCTGGTCCCGCTGAAGAAGGACAATACCTATCTGAGCCGGCTGTTCACCACCGGCGTGGCCGGCTATCCGGGCGCCCGGCATATCGCCGACAGGCCCGAAGGCGGGATGAAGGATTTTTCTCCGGTCATTGACTTGGCCAAGCGGTGCCCGCCTCCCCGGGAGATCGAGTCCGGAAAAATCTTCGGCGGCTTCGCCCACCACCAGGTTCTCGCCCTCAAGGACAAGGTGATCGAGGCCGTGAAGTCGGGCGCGATCAAGCGTTTCGTGGTCATGGCCGGCTGCGACGGCCGGCAGCAGTCGCGCCGCTACTTCACCGAAGTGGCTGAAAAACTGCCCAAGGACACGGTGATCCTCACGGCCGGATGCGCCAAATACCGCTACAACAAGCTCGCGCTGGGCGACATCGGCGGCATCCCCCGCGTCCTGGACGCGGGGCAGTGCAACGATTCGTATTCCCTGGCGGTGATCGCGCTGGCGCTCAAGGAGGCGTTCGGGCTGAAAGACATCAACGAGCTGCCCGTCTCCTACGACATCGCGTGGTACGAACAAAAGGCCGTCGCCGTGCTGCTGGCCCTGCTGGCGCTGGGCGTCAAGGGGATCCGCCTGGGGCCGACCCTGCCGGCCTTTCTTTCGCCCCGTGTGGCCGACGTCCTGGTGAAGCGGTTCGACATCAAGCCTGTCGGCTCGGTCGAGGAGGATGTCGCGGCCATGATGGCCGGAAAATAGAAGGAATGATCGGCGAGGGCATCCCCTTCGCCGGATCACCATTTGTCTTCGAGGATCTCGCTTCTTTTTCGGTCGTACTCGTCTTCGCTGATGAGATGGTCTCTTTTCAAAGCCTCGAGCTTGCGCAGCTTGGCCTCGAAATCGAGATTTTCCGGTCCGGGATCGTCCGTAATCATGGTGACGACATCCATTGAGGTGGCGGGGATTTTCCTCCTCTCGGACTTGGAATACGACGAAAGGTTGACGAGGCTGTAGATGATCCCGCCGATGCAGACGCCGAACCAGATGAGAAAGAAGATGTTTATCGGCCCCTGCGCTTCCGAGTCGCCTGACGTTGATGAGACAAAGGCGATGCCGAAAATCAGGCCGACGACTCCCACTACGATCCCGAGGATCGAAGTCAGCGGCGACGGCCTGACGGCGGCGGATTTTTTGCCCGGTTGTCGACTTGCCGGGGACGGGGTGTTGTTTTCCATGGGCGGATGTCCTTTGAGACCGAGAGCTCAATCCGATTTTTAGGCCGACGGGGGAAAAAGTCAAGACCGTTTGGGCTCCATGACGTTTTGTGCGGTCCTTCAGCGTGAGCATTGGGCCCGGGGGAGGGCTTCGGCGCCCGGCCGCGGTTTTTCACGCCGCGGAATCTCCGGGTTTCTCAGTCGGCTTCGCGATACGCTCGCTGGCGCGTCGAAACCCGTCGATTCCGAGTTAAACCGCTTTAGGCACCTCAACCCTCCCCCAGACCCTTGGCCCTCAGACTGGAATTCACCACACAATGCGTCATAGAGCAGACCGTTTGCCGACCGGGCAGGAGAAGGAGAGAAGCGATATAATAAATCTTAGGTCACATGGACGGCGGGGAAAAGAACATCCTCCTCACCGGGCTGCCGGGGACGGACAAGGCGAACCGAGGCGAATTTTATTGACACTCCCTGAGCCATTTTTTATACTCGCCGGAGGGAGGGGCAAGATATGGAGCGATCGCTCCGGATTTTGAGGTTTTTTCTTGTTACGGCCTTGTTTCCGGCCGTTGCCTCATTCGGACAGGTGCTGCCGTTTGAAGTCCTCGGTCTCCGGGAAGGTCTGCCCCAGTCCCAGGTCACCTGCTTCGCCCAGGACGAGACCGGCTTCCTCTGGATCGGAACCCTGGGGGGATTGGCCCGTTACAACGGTTTCGGGTTTTCGAGCTTCGTTCAGCAGGGAGACCTTCCCAGCGAGCGCATCCACGAGCTTCTCATCGGCCCGGACGGGAAGATCTGGATCGCGACCGCCGGCGGCCTGTCCGTCTATGAAAATGATTCGTTCCGTGACATCAAGGACCCGCTCGTGGCCGATGTCCGCTGCCGGGCCCTGGCCTTCGATGGGGAGGGCCGTCTTTGCGTCGGAACGGACGAGGGGCTCGTCGTTGGCCGGGAGGGGGCATTTTCGCGGATCGGTCTCGGGGAGAATTCGGAGCAGAAGGTCGTGTACGATGTCCTGGCCGCCGAGGACGGTCTGGCCGTCTGCGGCGAGGCGGGCCTATGGATTTTCTTGCCGGGCGCCGAGCCCCGCCCGCTTCCCGCGCCGCCCGGCCTGGACAAACAGGATTTCCGCGTCCTGGCCGACACCGCCGAGGGGCTCTGGCTCGGGACTTTCTCCGAAGGGCTCTGGCTTTTTCAGGAAAATCGCTGGCGCCTCCGGGAAGACGTTTCGGCCCAATCCGTCTACAGGCTGACGGTGGGCCGCTCGGGCACTCTTTATGTCGCCACCAACGGCAACGGGCTGTATCTCAAGCGCCCCGAGCGTTCCGATTTTCTGAAGTGGGACGCCTCAAACGGCCTCCCTTCGAATATCGTCAATTTCGCTGAGGAGGACCGGGAGGGAAACCTGTGGATCGGGACCGACATCGGCGGTCTGGCAAGGCTCCTCGGCCGGGCGTCCGTGTATAATCACACGGCCGACCAGGGACTCCCCGATTCGTGCGTCTTCGGCATCGCCCCCGGCGATACGCTCGACAGCCTGTGGCTGGGGACGCTGCGGGGCGCCGTCCACTACAGAGTGCGTCCCGAGCCGAAGGTCCTGGAAACCCTGAGTTCGGCCGACGGCCTGGTCAACGAGCTCGTGTGGAAGGCCTTCCGGGCGCCGGACGGAACGCTTTGGATCCTCACCGACACGGCGGTTCTCCGCCGACGGCCCGGCGAGAAACGTTCCCGCGCCCCGGGCGCCGACGCCCCGATCCCGAGTTCCATTCCCTGGGATATGGTCATGGATCTTGAAGGCCGGATCTGGTTCTGCGGCGAGGGCCCGCGAGGAGGGCTCGCCGCTCTCGACCGTCGGGGCCGGTGGCGCGCCTGGAGCCGGACGGAAGAAGGCGAAGACTTCCTGCGCTGCCAGCATGTCACAGTCCGCCGCCGCGGCGGCGTGTGGGCGGTCATGGACAACCGGATCTTTTTTTGCGACGGCGATTCCCTCGCGGCCCTCAGGGATCAACCCCCTCTAAGAAAAGGTCCCATCACCAACGCCGTTTTTGAGGATTCTCAGGGCCGCCTGTGGCTGGGGACCGATTCCTCCCTTGTCCGTCTGGAGAGGGACCGCCGGTGGACGATTCTCGACCAAAAACCGGGCCTCGAAAGCCGCCACATCTTCGCCGTCGGCGAAGACGACCAGGGGATCGTCTGGGTCGCCACCGCCCGCGGCGCCTTTCTTTTCAAGCCCAACGACGAAGTGGAATGCTTCAGCCCCGGAGACGGGTTGGCGAATTGGGAGATGAACCAGTACGGGTTTTACTCCGACGGCCGCAACGGAGTTTATCTGGGCACCATCAGCGGCCTGACCCAATATGCGCCCGGCCGCGCCCGGGAAAACCTCGTCCCTCCCGGCATCTGTCTTGAGGCGGTCGACCTCGCCGGAGGCACGATCCCTTTTCCCCGCTCCCTCGACCTCGGATGGGACCAAAGAACCCTGAACTTTCATATCGCCCTCCTCTCCTTTCGGGACCGGTCGAAGGTCTTCTACCGGGCGCGAATGGAAAATCTCGAGGACGAATGGACGCCCCCGCTCCGGCTGTCCGAGCTCCGCTATACGAACATGCCGCCGGGCCGCTTCCATCTGGCCCTCCAGGCGGTCAATGAATCCGGCGTCGCCGGCCCCGTCGTCCGCATTCCCATCCGCGTCCGGCCTCCGTTCTGGCGGACCCCCCTCTTCAACGCCGCGGCCGTCGTCCTGCTGCTCGCCGGAGCCGTGGGCACGTATTTTTGGAGGACGGCGATCATCCGCCGGAGAAACCGGGAGCTCGAAGCGGTCGTTGTCAGGCGCACCGAGGATCTCCGTCAGGCCAACAGCCGGCTGAATTTTCTGGCGACCTTCGATCCCCTGACCGGGCTGCTCAATCGCCGCGCCGTCATGGAAAAGGCCGAGGCGGAAGTCTCGCCGCCCAAAGGGGAAAACCGCCAGATCGGCTGCCTCCTCATCGACCTCGACCGGTTCAAAAGCGTCAACGACACATTCGGCCATGCCGCGGGCGACGAAGCGCTCCGGGAGGCCGCCCGTCACATTCAGTCCTGTCTGCGCGACACGGATTTCCTGGGGCGCATCGGCGGAGACGAGTTTCTGGCGGTTCTGCCGGGCGCCGATCCGGCCGCCGTCAGGACCGTGTGTGAGCGCATCGCCTCGAGGCGGGGATCGGAGGACGCGGGTCGGACTCCGATCCGCGTCGGCACCTCCTGCGGCGGGGTTGCGGTCCCCGGTCGGTCGGGGGCCTCTTTGGCCTCGGTGCTGGCCCAAGCCGACGCGCTCCTTTACCGGGCGAAAAACAAGGAATCCGGCTTCGAGGCCGACGTTTACCGGGCGCAGCCTTAGAGGCCGATCCCCCCGCGGAGGAAATGGGGAGATTCTGGCGGCGTGCGCCGAACCGGCCGGGCTTGAACCGGCGGCGCAAAGTAATAAGAAAGGAAGGCGGACGTCCATGGACATGCTCGTTTATGAAACCGGCGTCAGATACGAAGGCTGGGTGAAGTTTTTTTTGGGCCTGCCGGTTGTCCTCATGGCCGGCGCGGGACTGGTCCTGTCGGGGACGGTCCGCATTCCGGGGCTGGACCCTTCCGTGCTGGGAGAGGAAGCGCGGCTCGTCTCCTGGGTCTTCTTCGCCGGCGCGGCGTTCATTTTGCTCGTCTATTGGCTCACGCTCCCGACGCGGATCGCCATCCATGCCGACAGGATCAGGATAAGGTTCGGGCGGTTCTTCTACTGGACGGTCGGATTCGAGACGATCGAGTCGGCGGCGGCCGCCAAGGGGATCCCTCCCGCGGGCGTCCGCAGCTCCGTGACCTCCTACCGGAACCAGATCGAAATCGCCCGGCGGGGAGGGGCGAGAATCCGGATCTCCCCCGAAAACCGCGACGAATTCCTGGCCCGGCTGAGTCTGGCCCTCGAAGACTGGAAGAGGCGCCGGGACGAGGCCATGGACCGCAGGCAGAGCCGGCACAGGCACAAATGGAAGGCGCTGATCGAAAGGGGCGGCCGGGAGGCGTGACAGCCGTTGAGAAGCCGTGCTCAGGAACGGAAGCCGCCGATCGACAGGGGGCTGAAGATCTCTGCGAGCAATGAGCACGTCGCCGTCAATTGGCCCGATGCCAAAGGCCATAAGCGGCCAGCTGCCGGATAATCATGCAACAGCCTGGGCCCGACCCCAAGCATCATTTTTTCTTCGCCGGCGGGGGATAGATCCGCTTGATGCGGACGTCGATGTCCTTTTCGTCCTTCAGAAGCTCGACGAGGCGCGAGGTATCGGTTTCGCCGTAGTGGTAGGGGTAGAGAATACCCGGCCGGAAGGCCCGGGCCGCGTCGGCGACCATCTCGGGCGACATGGTATAGGGCAGGTTCATGGGCAGGAAGGCGACGGCGATGTCCTTGAGGGCCTTCATCTCCGGGATGTTCTCCGTGTCGGCGGCGATGTAAACCCGCTTGTCGCCGAAAGTGACGACGTAGCCGTTGCCCACGCCTTTGGGATGGTAGGGCTGCCCGTTGCCGCGGAGATGGACGATGTTGTAAGCCGGGACCGCCTCAATTTTGAGGCCGGCCGCGGTTTGCGTGTCGCCGTTCCTCATGACGACGCACGCCCCGACGGCGGACGCGCATTTCTCCGGGGCGATGACGACCGTGCCGTCTTTCCTGAGGAGGGCGATCGCCTTCGGGTCGAGGTGATCGCCGTGCTCATGGGTGATGAGCACCAGGTCGGCTTGATGGGCGGCATAGTCGGCCATTCCCGAGAGCGGGTCGACGTAGACGACGATGTCGTTGAAAGTGAACATCAGGCTTCCGTGGCCGAGGAAGCCGATGTGAAGGTCCCCTTCGCTCGTCGTGACGACGTCCTTGTCGAGCTGGCCGTGGGCGGCCGCGGCGAATGCGGCGAACAGGACGGCTGATGCCAGGGCAAAGGATTTGGCGTTCATGGTCACCTCCGGATAAAGGGTGTTGATCCGGTCATCGGTCCGAGGAATGCATTTCGTCCTCGCGTCAACGGTTTCGCACCTCGATCCAATCGTCCCCGTCTGACCATTGACCAAAGCATAAACCCCGGAACGGGCCCTGTCAAATGAACGAGCGGAGGATAACCGATTCCGGAAGAGCGGCATCGTGCCGCCGTTAAAAAGCGGTCTCATGCGACCGCGCTCAAAAAAAACGCCCTGGATTCGCGAGATTCAAATCATTCATAAGATCCTCTGGTTTTTATGGCCTGCTTTGCCTCCCCTCTCATTGCCGGGATAATTCTTGCTGCCCTTCCGGCAAATGAGAGGAAAATGAGCGGCTTCTGCACCTGACAGACATTGACATCCTCCGGCGGGGACACTAAGATGGCTCCCGATGGCCGGAGGGATGAAGGGCCGATTTTACGCGTTCGCGGGGAGCGCGCCGTGAGCGACGTCCTGAGCTCCGGATCGCCTCCGTCAAACGGCTCCCGGCCGAGGACCTACCTCCCCTTCGTCAACAACTTCTGCCCGCGGCGAAGCCTGGAGACGAGCCGCTACGGGAATTATTTCCTGGCCAACGGATGGCGGCCGACCCGTCGGATGGAGAAAGCCGACCTCATTTTCATTTACACCTGCGGCTGTTTCAACTCTTCCGAGCAACGGACGCTCAACACCATCCGTCAGGCCCTGGCCCGAAAAAGGCCAGACGCCCGGCTCGTGGTCACGGGCTGCCTGATGAAAATCCATCCCGAGGTCCTCGGAGGCGACTATGATCTTCTGCCCCTTGAGGGCATCAACGCCCTCGACGGCCTCATCGACGCCCGCGTCAAGCTCGCCTCCGTCCCCGACGCGAACCGCATCCACCCCATCGGGGACCTCATCTCCACGCGGGACTTCCTGGTCAAGAAGTTCAAGATGGATTTCGAGCTGACTTCGCTTTTCGCCTCAAAGGTCCGGTCCCTCTTTCTCGGCCGAACGAAATATCGGGGGACGTGGAACATCCGCATCGCCACCGGCTGCCTCGGCAACTGCAGCTACTGCGCCCTGAAATTCTCCGGGGGGCGGGTGAAGAGCAAGGCCCCGGAGGCCGTCGTGGAGGAGTTCTCCCGCGGGCTCCGGCTCGGGGAAAAGACCTTCGTGCTGATCAATCAGGACATCGGAAGCTACGGCCAGGACATCGACACCGACATCGTCACGCTCCTGGAGAGGCTCCTCGACTTCGACGGCGACTACAAAATCCGGCTCATCGACCTCAACCCCCGCTGGCTCGTCCGGTATTTCGACCGGTGGCGGCCGCTCCTGAGAAGGCACGCCTCCAAAATCGCCTATCTCTCCATGCCCGTCCAGTCCGGGAGCGAGCGCATCCTGAAGCTCATGAGGAGGCCCTACACCGCGAGCGACATCCGGGAGTGCTTCCGCGCCCTGAAGAAGGACACCCCCGGACTCGTCATCAACACCCACTTCATCGTCGGCTTTCCGGGCGAGACCGACCGGGACTTCGCCGATTCGGCGGCGCTGGCCCGGGAGTTCGACTTCGGGCGGCTGTCCATCCATCCCTATCAGGACCGTCCGCGGACCGAGAGCTCGACGATGCCGGACAAAGTGCCCGGACCGGTGCTGTTTCGGAGATACCGCGCCTTGCTTTCGCTCTGAGACGGCCGCCCCTGCCGCTCCGGGGCGGAACGAGCGGGATCGAACCGCGCGCCGCCGCGGAAGCGGACCCTCAGCGGATTTCCATCGCGCCGACGGCGACGCCCAGTCTCCGGGGATCGGGCGCTCCCGTCTCCTTGAGCGGCTTCCAGGTCCGGCCGACCTCGATGAGCAGGGTGAGATTTGGCCCGGATCCCTCCGGGGCGCGGAGCGTCACGGTTTTCCAGGAGCCGTCGCCGAGTGTGATTTCCTCCTTCGCCGCCGTGCGGCCGAAGAACCCCTCGAGCAGCCGCGCCCTCACCGCGACGGGCCGCCGGGCGATGTCGGGGTGCGAGGCATGGATGGGGAACGCGACTTCGCGCGTCCCGGCCGGGAGCCTCAGGCCGCCGTATTCCCTCGTCCAGCGGAATTCCCTCCCTTCGGGAGTTCTCTCGCGCTCGTAGAACCCGAAGGCGGGGTCGAGATCCAGCCGCGCGGACCGGGATTCGAGCGACAGGGAGCGCGTCGAGCACCAGAGGAGCGAAACGCATGAAAGAACGACCGCGGCCAGTGCGGCAAGGCGGAGTATGCGGCCGCCGCGCCCCGCGGATTTCGGCGCCGCGGCCTCCGCACCGGCCTCTGCTCCGGACGTGCGGACGACGACCGCCGCCAGGAGCCAGAAGGCGTAGATCACCTCGAAGCTTCCGATGTAGCTGTGGAACTGGATGTTGACCAGGAAGGCGAGGATTCCCGCCGCGGCCCCGGCGACAAGATGGGATTTTCCGGACCGGGCCCGCCGCGCCGCCCGCAGGATCTCCCAGAACATCCACAGGACGAGGGCCAGCCCGATCCACCCCGTCTCCGCTCCGACTTGGAGGAAGTAGTTTTCCGCCGACTCCGTGCACTGGATGGGAATGCCGGTGAGCCTCGATAGGTTTGAGACCTCGATGATGAAGCCGCCCACGCCCACCCCGGAGAGCGGATATTCAACCATCGTCCGCCCGGCGATCCGCCACAGGCTCGCCCGCTGGGATGACTTAAATCCCTCCCATCCCCTCTCCGCCAGGGCATCGAGCCTTTCGAGAGTCCGGGGAGGGGCCGCGCTCCGGCGCAGGGCGAGGATGCCGGCCGCGGCGACGAGAGCGACGGCCAGGACGGCCGCCGCGGCCGCGATTCCTTTCTTGGAAAGCAGGGCGCTCCCCCGCCCCGGCGCCGCCCGCCTTTTTCTCAGAGCCGCAAACAGGACAAAAATGATGACGGCCAGCCCGCAGGAGAGCAGGCCGGCCCGCGATCCTCCGACGACGGCCATGAAGGCCGTGAGCGCGGCCGCGGCGAAGGCGACGGCGCGCCGGGCGCCCCGGGAAGAGAGACCCAGGCCGAGAGCGAGAGGGAGGATGAGCCCGGCGAAGGCGCCGAGCGATATGCCGTCCTTGAACGTGGCGTTCAGCAGCCCCTCGCGGATGCTTGTCGGATTGTTCCCCAGGCGCGGGTCGAAGGCGAACTGGACGAGGCCGAATCCCATGGCCGCCGCGGCGCTGAGGCAGAGGACGAAAGAGAGCTTCAGCGCGTCTGCCGCCGCGTCGAGGGCTTTAAGAAGAATGAGGAACAGAGCGAAGCCGGTGAGGTGGTTCAAGGAGAAGAAAAGCGCGCTCATGACGGCGCCGCCCGAGCGGACGCCTTCGACGTTGACCGCCAGCTCGTAGAGCCCGCCGGCCCGAAAGGGGAAAAAGCCGGCGGCGCGGAACATGACGATGAGGGCGGAGACGGCCACGAGGGCCGCAAAGAACCGCATGGGCCGGAGGACGGGAATGTCCCCCCAGGGGGGAGGCGTGTCGATGAAGCCATGAAGAAGCCATCCGAGAAAGAAAAAAAGGAACAGAACCAGGGCCGCCGGGGCATGGGGCGTCGGCTCGGCGATGCCGAAGAAATACGGCAGGCCGTTCACCAGGGGAAAGGCGAAGACGAAGAACAGGACTCCCGCGCGGCGGTTGAAAGCCGCGAGGGCCAGGGCGGCCAGGCAGAGCGGCGCCAGGGCGAGCTGAAAAGTCACGACCAACGGGACGTATTTGACGTAAAACCACGCCAGGAAGACGCCCGAAGCCGCGACGGCGGGAATCCTCAATTCATCTCCCTGACCTGAAGAGAACGATTTTCACGGTCTTGAGAAGAATCAGGGCGTCGAGGACGAAGGACATGTTCTTGAGGTAATAGAGCTCGTACTCCAGCTTCTCCAGGGCGTCGCCCTCGGAGGCGGCGTAGCGGTAGTGGACCTGGGCCCAGCCCGTGAGGCCGGGCTTCAGGGCGAAGCGCAGGGAATAGACGGGGTTCGCCCGGCTGAGTTTCCGGGTGAAGTGTTTCCTTTCCGGGCGGGGACCGATGACGCTCATCTCGCCCCGAAGGACATTCCAGAGCTGCGGCCATTCGTCGACCCGCGTCTTTCTCAGCCATTTCCCCACGGCCGTCACCCGCGGGTCGTTCTCCAGGGCCCATCGCGGTCCCCGGCGCTCGGCGTCCCGGACCATGGTCCGGAACTTGATCAGGCGGAAGGGCCGCCCGTTCTTCCCCACCCTTTCCTGCACGTAAAACACCGGTCCGCGCGAGCCGAGTGCGACCGCGGCGGCGGCGACGACGCCCAGGGGAGCGAGGATGAGAAGAAGGGCCCCCGCCGTCAGGACGTCGAGCAACCGCTTCGTCCTTTCGAAGGCCCGGCTGTTGAGCCTCTGGAACCCGCGGCTTTCGAAAATCCACCGTTTTTCGATGTAAGCGGCCGGGACCTTGAAGAGAAAGGCCTCGTAGAGGGTCATCATGTCGTAGACGTTGAGGCCGCGCATCTTGAGCCCGACGAGGGCGCTGTCGACAGGACTCGTGCCGGAGGCGGGGCCGGCGAGGATGATGTCCTGGATCTCCTTCTCTCTCACGAGCCGCTTCAAGCGGGCCGAGTCTTTTTTGACCTCGGCTTCGGAAGGGGGCGTTTTCCCGCCGCGGCCGCAGCTGAGGACGGCCCGAATGCGGTACTCCGGATAGGGGGACAGGACGGAGCGGGCGACTTCGGCCTGGTCCCGGCTCCCCAAAACCAGGATGTTTCGCTGGGGCGTCGTTCCTTTCAGGACAAGGGAAAAGCACAGCCGCCAGAGAAAGACGGCCCCTGCCTTGAGGGCCAGTTCGATGAGGAGGATGTTCTTCCAGGCTTGAAGGGGAAAGACGACGAGAACGGCCAGGGTCAGGAGGGCGGCGAGGGCCAGGGATTCGAGGAGGGCGATGACGAAGCGGACGGTCCTAAACTCCTGGCGGATGTCGTAGAGGTCGAAAACGTAGAAAGCCGCAAGACTGAAGGCCAGGGTGCAGGAGACGACGATGAGCGAGGGGCCCGCGCCCAGAGAGAAGAGCGGCCGGTGATGGCGGAGCAGGAAAGCGGCCTGGAGACAGAGGAAGAGCGTGAGGAGGTCGCCGGCCATCAGGAGGGACCGGCGGAGGGCGAGTCTTTTCAGAGGCAACCCGTTCTCCCGTAAACTTCCAGCGTCCGGCGGACGACGATGCGCTCGTCGAAAAGGCGGAGGGCCCTCTCCCGTCCGGCCCGTCCCATGCGGCGGCGAAGCTTTGGATCGCCGGCGAGCTTCAGCATGGCCTCGGCCAGGGCGGCCGCGTTTTTCTCCGGGACGAGAAGCCCGTTCTCGCCGTGCCGGACCGCCTCCCGGCATCCGGGGACGTCCGAGGCGATGAGAGGCTTGCCCATCGCGGCCGCCTCGAGAAGCGAGCGAGGCGCCCCTTCGCGGTAGGAGGGCAGGACGACGACCGACGCGGCGGCCAGGACCGGCCTCACGTCCTCCACGCGCCCAATCCAGTCCATGGGGATTTCGGCGCATCGCCTCTTCATCCACGAGACGGGGACGGAAGCGGGATTCCCGGGATCCGGACCGCCGGCGAGGAGAAAGCGTGTTTCGGGCAGGCTTTTCTTCACCGCCTCGGCCGCCGAAGCGAACTCGGACAGGCCCTTGTCCCAAAGAAGGCGGCCGATGAAGGCAAAGGTCGCGCCGTCCGGAGAGCGGCTCTCCTTGCGTCGCGGCCGCCCGTTCGAAGGACCGGGCGAAGGCGCGAACTCGCGCGTGTCGACGCCCGAGCCGCAAATGACATGCGTCCTCCCGGCGGCGGCCATGCCGCGGGAGAGGAAATGGTCGCGGTCTTCCGGGTTCTGAAAGACGACCTCCCCGCGCCGGGGAAGGGCGAGGCGGTAGAGGATTTCGGCCGTGAACCTCAGGAGGCCGCCGCGCAGGAACGCGTAGCCCAGGCCGGGGATGCCGTTCACGATTCCCGGGACGCCGGCCAGCCGCGCGGCCAGAGTGCCGTAGACGACGGGCTTGATCGTGAAATGGTGGACGATCGCGGGGCGCTCCCGCCTGTAGAGCCGGTAAAGGCGGAGAAGAAGGAGCATGTCGGACAGGGGATTCATCCCCCGCCGGGGGAACGGGAGACGGCGAAAGCCGAACCCGCGGTCCTCGAGCACCGCAGCGGCCGGGCCGGGAGGCGCGGCGGCCAGGACCCGCCAGCCGTCGTCCTTCATCTTCCGGAGAAGGTTCCCCCGCAGGCGGAGAAGATAGCCGGCGTCATTGTAAACGTAGATGATGTTCTTCTGCACCGGCTCCCCACCCGTCTTCGATCTTGAATTTCAAGCGTGGCGTGAGGGTAGGATATGTTCGGCGCCGGATGGCTGTCAAGACGGGGGGCGCCCGCCGCGGCCCGAGGCGCCTTGCCAAGGAAGCGCGGCGAATCTAGAATGGTCGCGTGGACGCCCACCGAGGGAAAAGCGACGCCGCAGCCGATGTCGTTCTCTTCCGCCCGAGATTTTCCGATTACAGCGTGACCGCCTTTCCCCTGCCCTGGGGCGTGCTCAGCATCGCCTCCTCTCTCAGGACCGCAGGGCTGGCCGTCAGGATCGTCGACGAGCTCGCGCTCCCGGACTGGGCGGGTCCGCTCAAGGAGGCGCTCGCCGGGAAGCCCGTTTTTTTCGGCGTCTCGGTCATGACCGGACGGCAGATCCAATACGGCCTGCGCGTCTCCAGGTTCGTCAAGGCCCGTTCCCGGGCGCCCGTCGTCTGGGGAGGCATCCACCCCAGCGTTCTCCCCGAACAGACTCTCGCCGACCGCAGCGTCGATTTCGTCGTTACGGGCGAGGGCGAAGAGACGGCCGTCGAGCTCGCCCGGGCCCTGGCCGGCGGACGGGACGGGGCCGGGATCGCCGGCCTGGGCTTCAAGCGAAACGGCCGGCCGGAGGTCAACGGGGACCGGCCGTTCCTCGACCTCGACTCGCTCCCCGAAACGCCCTTCGACCTCATCGACGTCGAGCGGTACGTCGGGACGAGATTCGGCGCCCGGCGGTCGTTCGAGCTGTGCACGAGCCGAGGCTGCCCTCACAACTGCGCCTTCTGCTACAGCCCCGTTTTTTCGCGGCGGCGCTGGAGGACGATGAGCGTCGGGCGCATCCTCGGGCGCGTTCGCCGCCTCATCGACGAATTCCGAATCGACGGCCTGACCTGGAGGGAGGATGATTTTTTCGTCGACCGGGAGAGGGTGAAGGCGATCTGCGAAGGCCTCATCCGGGAAAAACTCCGCATCCGGTGGCACGCCGACTGCCGGGTCGACTATCTCGACGGCTGTGGCGAGGACTTCCTTGAGCTTCTCAAGGAGAGCGGCTGCCGGGCCCTGACCCTGGGCGTCGAGAGCGGCTCGGACAGGATTTTGAAGCGCATCGGCAAGGGGATCACCCGGGAGCAGGTCCTGCGGGTCAAAGACAGGCTGTCCCGGGCGGGAATCGTCCAGAACTACCATTTCATGATGGGCTTCCCCGGAGAGACGGACGACGACCTCCGGCTGACGGTCAGCCTGATGGATCGTCTCATGCGGAACAATCCCTTTTTCGGCCACATCAACGGTCCCTCGCTCTACACACCCTACCCCGGGACAGGGCTCTTCGAGGAAAGCCTGCGCCGGGGATTCGAGCCGCCGTCGCGCCTCGAGGATTGGGCGGACATGGACTGGCATGCGCTTCGGATCCCCTGGCTCACGGGGCGAAAGAGAAGAATTGTGGAGGACACGGCCTGGAACATCATGGGCATCGCCCAGCGCGGCCTGCGGGCGTATTCCCTGCTCAAGTTCCGCCTTCTCGCCCGCCGCAACGTCCATGTCCCCTGCTTCGAGAGGCGCCTCCTTCCGCTGGCCCATCGCCTCCGCGGGGGAGCCTATGACCGCTGAGCGGCTGTCCGGTGTGGCGCCGCAGCCTAAAGCGGCGTCGTGCCGGCCTGTAGACCCAAGCCGCCCTCCAAATGCCGGCGCTTGAATTCCGGCCGCGGTTGGCGGTATACTCCGTTTTGAATTCTTAGCCTGACTCCGGGATTGCCCCGGGGTTCCACAGAGAGGAGTCAGACGATGGCCAAGAAATTTGTATACTTTTTCGGGGACGGCCGGGCCGACGGCGACAAGGACATGAAGAACCTCCTGGGCGGCAAGGGCGCCAATCTGGCCGAGATGGCCTCGCTCGGCATCCCCGTTCCCCCCGGCTTCACGATCACCACCGAGGTCTGCACCCATTTCATGGCGAGGCGCAGCCGCTTCCCCGAGGGGGTGGAGCGGCAGGTCGAGACCGCCCTGCGCAAGGTCGAGCGGATCATGGGGCTGCGGCTCGGCGACCCGGAAAACCCGCTTCTCCTTTCGGTGCGCTCGGGCGCCCGGGCCTCGATGCCGGGCATGATGGAGACCGTGCTCAATATCGGGCTGAACTCCCGGACATGCCGGGGCCTGATCCGAAAGACCGGCAACCCCCGCTTCGTCTACGACGCCTACCGGCGCCTGATCCAGATGTACGCCGACGTGGTCATGGAGAAGGCCGAGGGCATCGAGCACAAAGAGGGCCGGGGCGTCCGACAGCAGCTCGAGCGGGAGATGGAGCGGATGAAGCGCGAGCGGGGCGCCGAGAACGACACCGACCTCAAGGCCGACGACCTCGAACGCCTGGTCGCGATCTACAAGGCCAAGGTCAGGGAGGTGCTGGGCAAGGAATTTCCCGACGACCCGCGCAAGCAGCTCTGGGGCGGCATCACCGCCGTGTTCAAGAGCTGGAACGGCCGCCGCGCCGTCTCCTACCGGCGCATCGAGGACATTCCCGACGAGTGGGGCACGGCGACGAATGTTCAGGCCATGGTCTTCGGCAACATGGGCGAGACGTCGGCCACGGGCGTCGCTTTCAGCCGCAACCCGGCCACGGGCGATAATAAATTCTACGGCGAGTGGCTGGTCAACGCCCAGGGCGAGGACGTCGTGGCGGGCTTGCGCACGCCGAATCCTCTCAACGAGGCCACGAGGAGCGAGCAGAACAGGGACCTTCCCTCGCTCGAGAAAGCCATGCCCAAGATTTACCGCGAGCTCGACGGCTACCGCCGGCGGCTCGAGCGGCATTACCGCGATATGCAGGACATCGAGTTCACGATCGAGGAGGGGCGGCTGTGGATGCTCCAGTGCCGCATCGGAAAACGCACAGGCACAGCCGCACTGCAAATGGCCATGGACATGCTGGCCGAGAAGCTCATCACGGAGAGGGCGGCCGTGCTGCGCCTCAAACCGGCGCAGCTCGATGAGCTCCTCCACCCCGTCGTGGACCCGGAGGATGAGAAAAAGGCCCAGGAGGCGGACCGCTTGATCGCCAGGGGCCTTCCGGCCGGGCCGGGCGGGGCCGCGGGCGAGATCGTCTTCACCGCGGCCGCGGCCGTCGAGCGCGTTCGGGAAGGAAAGACGGTCCTTCTCGTGCGCGAGGAGACGAATCCCGAGGACGTCGAGGGCATGCGCGCCGCGGCCGGCATTCTCACCGCCCGGGGCGGGATGACGAGCCACGCGGCGCTCGTGGCCCGCGGCTGGGGCAAGTGCTGCATCGTCGGCGCGGGCGACATCGAGGTCGAGGCGGCGGCGGGCCGGATGACCGTGCGGGGCAAGACGTACAAGGAAGGCGACGTCCTGACGCTCAACGGCACGCGCGGGTACGTCTACGAGGGCGCGCTCGAGATGCGCGACGCGACCGAGAACCCGCTTTTCAAAAAGTTCATGAAGATCGTGGACACATACCGGAGGCTCGGCGTCCGCGCCAACGCCGACACGCCCGAGGACGCCCGGCTGGCGCGCTCGTTCGGCGCCGAGGGCATCGGGCTCTTCCGCACCGAGCACATGTTCTATGGGAAAGGCAGCGACCGGCCGCTCTTCCTGTTGCGCAGGATGATCCTGGCCAAGAACGAAGCCGAGAGGCGGAAGGCGCTGGACGAGCTCTTCCCCTTCGTCAAGTCGGCCGTCAAAGGCACGCTCGAGGCCATGGGGGGCTGGCCGGTCACGATCCGGCTCCTCGACCCGCCCCTCCACGAATTCGTTCCCAAAAGCGACGAGAAGCGGGCCGAGCTCGCGCGCGAACTCGGCGTCCCGGTCGAGGAGGTGCGGAAGCGCGGCGAAGAGCTTCACGAATCGAACCCGATGATGGGCCACCGCGGGGTGCGCCTGGGGATCAGCTATCCCGAGGTGTCGGAAATGCAGTTCCGGGCCATCCTGGAGGCCTCGGCCGAGCTCTGCGCCGGCGGGAAAAAGTGCCTGCCGGAGATCATGATCCCGGTCACGAGCCACGTCAACGAGCTTGCCCACCAGAAGGCGATCTGCCGGCGGGTGGAGGCCGAGGTGCGGGCCAAATACGGATTGAAGCGGATCGCCTACCTCTACGGCACGATGATCGAGGTGCCGCGCGCGGCGCTGACCGCCGACGCGATGGCGCGCGAGGCGGAATTCTTCAGCTTCGGCACGAACGACCTGACTCAGATGACCTTCGGGTTCTCACGCGACGACATCGGCGCCTTCATGAAGGTCTATCTCGAAAAGAAGATCCTGGCCGATGATCCCTTCCAGACCATGGACATCTGCGGCATCGACAAGCTCGTGCGCATCGCCGTCGAGGGCGGCCGCCGGACGCGGCCGGACCTGAAAATCGGGATCTGCGGCGAGCACGGCGGCGACCCGGAATCGGTCGAGCTGTGCCATAAGGCGGGGCTGAACTACGTGAGCTGCTCCCCTTTCCGCGTGCCCATCGCCCGCCTGGCCGCCGCCCAGGTGGCTATCGAGGAGAAGAGGGGGCTCTCCGGTCCCAAGGGCGATTGATGAACAGGGGGACAATACCTATTGATCTTCATCGGCGCTCTTCCATTCCCTGTGGCTTGGGCCGGCTGAGCCATACAAGGTGGAAGAAAGGTGTTTCATTCAACCGGGGCAATGAGATGAATAAGTATTGTGTCCCCCTCATGACCAATGGCCTAAAAAAAAGAGCCGAAAACCGGCTTTTGCCTGGCGCGGCCTCTAACGCGGTGATGCGGGGGGAAGGAATAGGCCGGCGGCTTGCAGCCTGAAGAGGGAATAAAATATAGAAAGGCGCTCCGCCCCTTCACGGATGAAAAGGCGGAGCGCCTCCCGCTTGCTTCTTAAATCTTAGAAGCGGACGAAGAAGCCCACGACGAACGAAAAGCCCGAAAAGTCGACCTTGGCCTCGCGGGCGTTGGAAACTCCGGATCCGGAGGGCATCGTGTCGTCTATGGTGATGAGGGGAAATGTCGAGGTTCCCAAGTCGCCCTCAAAGTAATAGAGAGTGCCGGAATAGGTCGTGCCGTTCCTCTGTTCGCCCTCGAAACCGGCGAATGAGGCGAAACGGCCCTGAAGTTCGGCTACGATGCCGAACATCGGCGAGAGGGCATACTCCAATCCCAATCCGCCGTGGAATCCCAGGCCGCCGCCCGACATATCGTATTCCGTAGTCTCCGTGCTGCTGTTGGTCAGGACATAGGTGTAATTGGCTTTGGCCAGGTAATAGCCGGCGCCGGCATTAAAGAAGACATTCATATTGGCGCCGGCGGGCATGAAATAGTAGAAGCTCAAGCGAATCGGAATGGCGCTCGCTTTGACGGTGTGATCGAAATCGAGGACATAGGAACCTGCAGTCGCCGTCATCAGGGAGCTCTTGGAAGCGGAAAGCATTCCCACTCCCAGACCCACGCCCATGTTGGGGTTGAACATGAGGAGGAATTCGCCGCCGAAGTTCATGCCGAGCTTGGCCGCTGCGAATTCACCGTCGGTCGAATAGCCATAAGCGGTGGTAATGAAATCCCAAAAATCAAACCAGCCTTCCGCCCCAGCGTTGAGGTCGCCGCCGTTGAGCATGTTCAGGCCGCCGTAAGCCTTGAACCCGAACTTCATCTGGGCTTGAGATGTCGACGGCAGGAACAGGGCGAGGATTCCGAGACACACGAAAAGAGACACAATACGCTTCATGGATCCCTCCATAAGTTTGATGGGCTTATTGTATTCTTCTAAATGCAAAAGTCAATAGAAAATTTCGAAAGAGCCGATAAGGAAATGCGTTTCCGGCGCGCAGCGACTGGGGAACGTGTTAGAGGGTTGCCGGGAGCGCCGCATGGCGGAGGGGGAATGAAAGCCGGAGGGGAATGAGCGGGAAAAGGAGCGGGACACAAAGCTTTTTAAGCGCCGCGAAAATCGAAGGGAGGCATTGTGTCCCGATATGGGAAGGGCGGGATTGACGAACGGGCTGCCGATGCGTTTCGGCCGAGAACTCGGGAAGTCCCTGGCTCGCCCGTTGGGCCGCCAATCCCGCCGCTTGGATTTCGTTCACGGAGCGCGATCTCAACGCCGTGGCCGGCCGTCTCACATGACCTCGATGATGTGGTGAATGGGCGCCTGGGTGTAGAACAGATGGCGGTCGCCCGCCTGCCGGGCCATCCTCAGGATCTCGTCGGCCGAGAACGCCCGGACGAAGATTTCCATCCCGACGAAGGTGATGAGCAGGGCCACGAAGAAGATCGCCATTTTCGCCTTGAAGCTCATTGCCGTTCTCCTTATGTCTTTCACGGTCTTCATTCGTTAATACGTTTTAGGGGACAAAAGAGTTTCCTCGGAGTCCTGTTCTTCCGGAACGGCCGCAAAAAATTGGAGGGCGGCCGGAGGAAAACGCCTCCGCCGAAAATCCAGGCGACGGTCTCTTCCCCATGCGCCGGCGTGAATTGGAGGTCCTTGCCTCTCCGGAGGCTGCTGGAATAAAATGTGCCGATCGGAGAATCAACCGAATCGAGCCGGTGAAAAAAACGGATCATTCAAAGTCTGCCGCGAAGTTGTCGTAATGCCGCTCGCCAAAAGCGTGAACCGGGCGCTGCTCGTCGCCGCCGGCGCGCTCTTCACAGCCCTCGGCGTCATCGGGATGTTCCTGCCCCTGCTGCCGACCACCCCTTTCCTGCTTCTCGCCGCCTGGTTTTTCGCGCGCAGCTCGAAGCGGTTCCTCGACCGGCTTTTGAACAACCGCCTGTGCGGGCCGTACATAAGAAATTATCGGGAGGGCGCGGGGATATCGCGCCGGAGGAAAGCCCTGACCATCGCCCTTCTGTGGCTGACGATCGGCGTTTCAGCGCTTTTTTTCGTGACGCCCTGGTGGGGCAAGGCCGCGCTGTTCGTTGTCGCCGTCGGAGTGACGATTCACCTGCTGATGATGAAAACAGGCAGGCCGAAAGCCGAAGATACCGGAGCGGCGCCAAGCCGTTGCTGCGGCCAAGGAGGGAGGACCGAAAAAGAAGAGCGCTCCTAAAAGAAGAGCCGGGATCGGAATGTGTTTTCGATTCCCAATTATTGGACAAGGGCGGACTGATATTCTTTCCCTGCGGACGAGGGTGTTCTCTTAAGGACAAGTCGGATTGTCGCCCGGGAAATAAGGTCAACAGGTATGATGTCCCCTTATTTCTCCCCTATTTGTCTTATTGGCCGCTATTTGGAAATAAGGCAAATGGGTATTGTGTCCCCCTATCACTCAGTCTATATTACCACCGTCCTATCGCGGATCGGGAGCCGACATTCCGGGCTGGAAGGGAGAGGCTCAACGCCTGCTCCCGCGGCTCGGACGCAACGCCCGGCCGCGTCCCTGTGTTTGAGGCAGAAAGGCTCTCCGGCGCGAGCGAGGCCTCACAGAGGCGCCCGAGAGCGGATTTAAGGAAGATTTCCGGGAAGTCCGCGTCCAAATCATAGACGCAGGACTTCGAGCGATGAAAGACCTCAATGGAAGAACACGAGCTTGTCCGGCGGTCCCAGGACGGGGACCGGGAGGCTTTTACCGCGCTCGTCCGGAATTATCAGGCTAAGGTGCACAGCTTGGCATACGGTTTCACGCGCAACGACGCCCAGGCCGACGACCTGGCCCAGGATATATTCCTCAAGGCGTGGCTCGGCCTGTCGAAGTTCCGTTTCCGCTCCGGCTTCGGGACGTGGCTCTACCGCATCGCGGTCAATCACGTCAAGGACCATCTGAGGAAACGGGCATCTTCCCGGGAGATTCCGCTCCAGGAAGACAGCGTCCGGGCCGCGTCCCGGACCGCCCCGCCCGCCGATAGGGAAGCCGGCGAAAAGGAGCGTCGGGCGGAACTCGTCCGGGATTGCCTGGCCGGACTTCCGGAAAAGTTCCGGATGATCCTGACGCTCCGGGACGTTCAGGGCCTGTCCTACGAGGACCTGTCCCGGACGCTCCGCCTTTCGGCCGGGACCGTGGATTCCCGGCTGTTTCGGGCGCGGAAAATGCTGCGCCGGAGGGTCGAATCCCGGATCTCCGGGGAAAGGAGGTCGCCATGAACTGCCGCCAGGCTGAACGCCGGATCCTTCGCCGGCGGGACGGCCGATTGTCGGCCGTCGACGAAGAGCGCCTCGCCCTCCATCTCCGTTCCTGCCCGAAATGCCGGGGCATCGAGAGCGAATACGGCCTTCTTTTCGACACGCTCGCGCGCGCCGCCGAATCCCGTCCGCAGCCCGGGTTCTGGGAGCGGCTCGAGGTCCGGATGGCGGAGAGCGAGAGGGAAAACGGGTGGGGTGCTGTCCGGCGGTGGTGCCGGCGGGCCGTTCCCGCGGCCCTGGCGGTGACGGCCGCGCTGCTCGCCGTCCTCCTCGTCTTCTCCCCCGGCCGCCGGGATGAGCTGACTTCGAGCGAAGCCCTGCTCCTGCGCAACGACAATCCCCTGACCGAGACCCGCGCCCTCCTGGAGGAGAACCGGGTGGAGGACAGGAACATGATGCTGATCTTCGCTTCATCCGGGGATGAACCCTGGATGCGTTGAAGAAGACTTTAAGGAATATAGGTGACTCCATGAAAAAACGACCGACGGCGTGGCTTGCGGCCGCCCTGGCCCTCGTCTTCCTGGCCGGGGCCGCGGCCGGAATATTTTTCGAGCGGCTCGTCCTGTCCCCGCGCGAAGGCCATCGGCGGCCCCCCGACCATTTTCCGTCGCTCGAAATGCTGGCCCGGGAGCTCGAACTGACGGCCGATCAGCAGGCCCGCATCAAGGAGATTTTCGAGAGGAACGAGGAGCGCTTCCGCTGCCTGAGGGGAGACATCCGCAAGAACCTGAACGATATCCGGGAGCAGCTCAAGCGCGAAATCGACGCCGTCCTGACCCCGGAACAGATCAAAAAGCTTCAAGACATGATCGCCCGGCACAAAGACAAAGCCCGCCGCGAATACGAACGGCGAAGCTTCGGCGGGCACGACCGTCCTACCGTCGATCCGAAAGACTATAAAGAAGAAGAAGGAGAAAAAACGAGATGAAGATGAAGCTGAGCAATAAGTTCGTCATCATCGGCGCGGCCGTCCTCGTCGTTGCGGCCGTCGTCCTGTGGCTCGCGGTTTTCAGGGGCAACGGCGACGGTCAGGCCCTCTACCGCAAGGAAGCCGTCGGCCGGGGCGACATCGAGGCCGTGGTCGTGGCCTCGGGCGCGCTCAATCCCGTGGACATCGTCGAGGTCTCGACCCAGGTGTCGGGCCGGCTGGCGGAGATCTATGTGGATTTCAACACGCCGGTCAAGGAGGGCCAGGTGCTGGCCAAGATCGACCAGTCGAGTTTTCTCACCCGCCTCGACCAGAATGAGGCCAATTACCGCAGCGCCCAGGCCGCCCTGGAGAAGTCCAAGGTGACCCTGGACAGCATGAAAAAGAAACATGAGCGGGCCTTGAGTCTGTTTGAAAAGAACCTCATTTCCTTCGAGGAGAAGGAGGATGCCGAGACCCAGTACCTGAACGCCCAGGCCGACGTCAAATCGAACGAGGCCCGGCTCGAGCAGGCCCGCTCCCAGCGCGACACGAGCAGGATCGATCTGGAATACACGGTCATCCGATCGCCCATCGACGGCATCGTCATCAACCGCGCGGTCAATGTCGGGCAGACCGTGGCCGCGAGCTTCCAGGCGCCCAAGCTGTTCGAGATCGCCAACGACCTGAGCCGGATGCAAGTCGAATGCTCGGTGGACGAGGCCGATATCGGACGGGTCAAGGAGGGACAAAAGGCCCGCTTCACCGTGGACGCCTTCCCCAACGACCAGTTCGAGGGCCGGGTCACCCAAGTCCGCTACTCGCCCGTCGTGGAGCAGAACGTGGTGACCTATGTGTCCCTGGTGGATGTCGAAAACCCCGGGCTCAAGCTGCGTCCGGGAATGACGGCCACGGTGTCCATCATCACCGGACAGGCCGAGAACGTGCTGCGCGTGCCGAACGCGGCGCTGCGCTTCCAGCCGAACCTGACGGCCGAGCAGATGGCGGCCATCACCCAAAAAGTCCGTGAGGAAATGATGGCCAAGCGCCAGGCCGAAGGCGGAAGCCCGGCCGGCGCCGCGGGCGGCGGACCGGCGGCCTCCGGCGGAAGCAATTCCGGCGGCGGCGCCCCGGGCCAGGAAATGATCGCCCGATTCCGGCAGGCCGGCTCCTCCAGCCGGTCGCGGCAGATGTCTCGGGTCTGGATCGAGTCCAAGGGCGAGCTTCGTCCGGTGTTCGTCCGGACGGGCGTTTCCGACAACGCTTACACCGAGATCGTGCGCGGCGAACTCGAGGAAGGCCAGGAAGTCATCGTCGGCCTGAACGGCGGTTCGGGCGGCCGGAGCTCAGGTTCGGCGCCGGCTCCGGGCGGCATGCGCTTCATCATGCGCTGACCGCTGCGGACCGGGTTCCGTATAAAAGAACATCGGGAAAAGTGAAAATGCCTACAGACAATGTCATCATCCGGCTGGAAAACGTGGGCCGGACTTACGACGTCGGAGAGACCCAGGTCCACGCCCTGCGCGAGGTGAACACCTCGATCAAGCGGGGCGAGATGATCGCCGTCATGGGGCCCTCGGGTTCCGGGAAGTCCACCCTGATGAACATCCTGGGATGCCTGGACAAGCCCACGGCGGGGAAATACATCCTCGAGGGCGAACCGGTCTCCGGCCTCGACAGGACCGAGCTGGCCCGCGTCCGGAACCAGAAAATCGGTTTCGTTTTCCAGAGCTTCAACCTTCTGTCGCGCACGACGGCGCTGGAAAACACCGAGCTCCCCCTCCTCTACGCCCCCCACATCTCGTCCTCCGAAGCCAGGGAGAAAGCCCTTCTGGCCCTGTCCCTGGTCGGGCTGGAAGGCCGGGAGCACCATAAGACCAATCAGCTTTCGGGAGGCGAACAGCAGCGGGTGGCCATCGCCAGGTCGCTGGTCAACAACCCCTCCTTGCTCCTGGCCGACGAACCCACGGGCAACTTGGACAGCAGGACCGGCGAAGAAATTATGAAAATCTTCAAACGGCTCAACAGGGAAAAGGACATCACCATCATTCTGGTCACTCACGACCCGGACGTGGCGGCCGTCTCCGGCCGCAGGATCCATCTGAAAGACGGCCGGATCGTCCGTGAAGAGAGAAATTGACATGAACATTTGGAGAACGAGCAAGATATCGCTCCGGGCCCTCGGCCGCAACAAAATGCGGTCGTTTCTGACCGCCCTGGGCATCATCATCGGCGTCGGCGCTGTCATCGCCATGATCAGCATCGGCAACGGCGCCCGTACGGCGGTCGAGGAGCGGTTCAACGCCATGGGCAGCAATCTGCTTTTCGTCCGGGCCGGGAGCCGCGAGTTCCGAGGCGTGCACTCCGGTTCCGGTTCCTACACCAACCTCAAGGCCGAGGACGCCCAGGCCATTCTTGAGCAGTGCGACGCGGTGAAATACGTTTCGCCCTCGGTTTCGAGCCGCGCCCAGGTCGTCTACGGCAACAAGAACTGGAACACATCGATCCAGGGCGTGGGCGAGATGTATCCTCAAATCCGCAACTGGGAGGTGACCGAGGGGACGTTCTTCGACGAGACCCACGTCCGCGCCGCGACTAAGGTCTGCGTTCTGGGCGCCGCGGTCAAAACCAACCTCTTTGAGTTCGAGGACCCCGTCGGCCAGGTCATCCGCGTGAACAAGATGCCCTTCCGGGTTCTGGGCGTGCTCAAGTCCATGGGCGAGTCGGGCGGGTTCTTCAACCGCGACGACATGATCGCCATGCCCTACACCACGGTCCAGAAGCGGCTGCGGGGCATCGACTACATCAGCTCCATCGACGTCTCGGCCGTCAGCGCCGAGAAGACGGGCGAAGCCCAGCGGCAAATCGAGGAAGTGATGAGGGTCCGCCACAAGATCGCCCCCGGAGCGGAGGACGATTTCTCCGTGGGCAACATGGCCGACATCTCCCAGGGGGCCCAGGAGGCCACCGGCATCCTGACCAACCTTCTGGGCGGCATCGCCCTCGTGTCGCTCATCGTCGGCGGCATCGGGATCATGAACATCATGCTCGTCTCGGTCACGGAGCGCATCCGGGAAATCGGCATCCGCATGTCGGTCGGGGCCAAGGAGAAGGACATCCTTCTCCAGTTCCTGACCGAGGCCGTGACGCTGAGCGTCATGGGCGGCCTGCTCGGCATCGCCCTCGGCATCGGGGCCTCGAAGCTCATGTCCAAGATCGGGGGCTGGACGACGGTTGTTTCGCCGGGATCCGTGCTGCTGGCCTTCGTCTTCGCCGCCTCGGTGGGCATCGTCTTCGGGTTCTATCCGGCCCGCAAGGCCTCCAAGCTCGACCCCATAGAAGCCTTGCGTTATGAATGAGCTTCGCCCTGCGACGATTCCGCCCTTTCCGGCGTCAAGCGTATTGAGACTAAGGAGTGCGTTGACATGAACAGAAAAAAGACGGGCATTGTCGGCTTGATCCTCCTCGGCCTGGCCGTCTCCGCGGCCGCCGGGCCCGAGGCGCAGGCTCCCCAGGAGAAAACCCTGTCGCTGAGCCTTGAGGCCTGCATCCTCAAGGCTCTGAGCAACAACTTCGACCTGGCCGTCCAGGTCATGACCCCGGAAACGGCGGACATCGCCGTTTCCATGGCCGGAGAAAAGTTCATCCCGACCCTGGCCTTCGCCTACAACCGCCGCGACACGGCCCAGGCGTCTTTCTCTTTCCTGGAAGCCGCCGACCAGGTGACCGTGCTCCGGGACAACACTTCGGTCCAGCTCAACCAGCAGCTCCCCTTCGGCGGAAGCCTGGGAATGACCCTGTCGGGCGCCAAGACCGACACCAATTCCAGCTTCCAGACGATCAACCCCCGTTTCGAAACCCAGCTGAACTTTTCTTTTTCCCAGCCCCTGCTGCGCAATTTCGGTTTCGATATGAGCCGGCGGGAGATCATCGTCGCCCAGAACAACCTCCGGATCGCCGAGGAGGACTTCGCCCAGTTCGTGCAGAGCCTCGTCTACCGGGTCGAGGAGGCCTACTGGAACCTGGTTTACGCCATCGATAGCCTCGAGGTCCGGAAGCAGTCCTTGGCGCTGGCCGAGGACCTCTTGGACAAGAACAAGAGGTCTGTGGAAATCGGAACTTTGGCCCCCATCGACGTGCTCAACGCCCAGGCCGACGTCGCCTCCCGTGAAGCCGACGTCCTGGACGCCCAGGCCCTGGTGAAGAACTCCGAGGACGTGCTGCGGGCGGTCATCAACCTCGCGGCCGACACGCCCGCCGCCGCCGGCCTGAAGATTCTTCCCACCGACAGGCCCATCTTCGACGAAGTCGCGGTCGACCTGGACGAGGCGCTCGCGGCCGCTCTGGCCAACAGCCCCGAGCTTTCTTCCGGCCGAATCGACATCCGCAACAAGGAGCTGAACCTGACCTACGCCCGCAACCAGCTCCTGCCCGGCCTCGATCTCACCGCCCAGTATTGGAGCCCCGGCGTGTCCGGAACTCAGATCCTTTACGAGGGTGGGAACCCCCTTTTCGGCGGCATCATCGGCACGGTCCCCGGCGACGTATCCGAGGCCATGAAGGACACGTTCAATTTCAAGTACCGGAACTGGTCGGTGGGCCTGACGCTGTCCCTCCCCCTGAACGCGGTCTTCTCCCGGGCCGCCGCGGCGCAGGCTATGGTGGCGCTCGATCAATCCCAGGCCCTGCTCAAGAGCCGCGAGCAGCAGCTCGACATCGAAGTGCGGAGCGCCGTGAGAGCCGTCCGGACGAATTTCATGCGCGTCCAGGCTTACCGGGTTGCGCGCGAGTTGGCCCAGAAAAAACTGGAGGCCGAGGAGGAGAAGCTGCGCGTGGGATTGACCACCAATTACTTCGTCCTTCAGTACCAGCGCGACTTGGCCGACCGTCAAACTCTTGAACTCAGGGCCCTCATCGACTACAACCTGTCCCTGGCCAAGCTGGCCCAGGTCAAGGGCGTCAATCTGAAGGAGAAAAACATCAACATCGTCGAACTGATGAGCAGGGATTGAAGCGGCCCTCATGCCCAGGAGAATTTGTCTTCCGACTGCGGGTTTTCTTCTCCTGGCCGGCTTTCTGGCCGCGGTTGCGCTTTCGGCCTGCCGCCCCTCCGTGCCGGGGCCGGGGAACGTCATCGTTCTCTGCGCCGGAGACAGTCTGACGGAGGGAGGATATCCCCGTTACCTGAGGCGGCTTCTCGAAAAAGGCGGCGTCCGCGCCCGGGTCCTCAACTACGGGCGAAGCGGCAACACGTCGGGAGAATACCTCAGCTTCCTCGAGAGGGCCGGCCGGCGTCTCGCGGCGGAAAAGCCGGACTTCATCCTTCTCCAGCTTGGAACGAACGACGTCCGCATCGACGGGGACCGGACCGGAGCCGCGGAGTTCGAGCGGAACATGCGCCGCATCATCAAAATGTTCAAAGGATTCAGAAGCCGGAGGGGCCGGGCCCCGCGGATCTTCCTGGCCCTCGTGCCGCCCGTTCCCCCGGGGGTCGCATACCCGTTCGCCGACGAATCGTCCGTCCGAGTCGAGGCCGAGATCAATCCCCTCCTCCTCCGCCTGGCCGGCGAGCTGGGGCTTGACCTGGTCGACAACTTCACGCTCTTCACGGAGGAGCCCAAGCTTTTGCCCGACGTCCATCCCACGCCCGAAGGCTACCGTCGCCTGGCCGTCTCGTGGCATGCCGCCCTCAAGCCCCATCTTCCCCGCTGACGGCTTGGCCGGAAGGCTTGCAGTCGGCCGCGGACGGTGCTATCATTGATCCAACTCTTGATCACCTGACAAGTGAGTCCATTCAGGGAGAACTGCAATGAACAGAAGGCTTATCCGCCCCAATCTTTCCGAAATCAAAGAGAAAATGAAGAGCGAGCAGATCAAAAAAAAGCTCCATCCTCCGTTCGACACGTTCGCCGAGAATTATTACTACCTCAAGCAGATGAACAAAAAGACCCCCGTGGCCGTCGTTTTCATCGACGGCGAGAGGGTCGAGGGCACCATCGAGTGGTATGACCGCAACTGCATAAAGGTCAATCGCGACGACGCTCCCAACCTCCTGGTCTACAAGAGCAACATCAAGTACATCCTCAAACTGGACGAGAGCCGGGAGGAAGCCGATCGGAGCCCCGAACGCACAAAATGACCCTGCCCCGCATCGGGGTCACGGTCGGCGACCCCGCCGGCATCGGGCCGGAAATCATCATCAAGGCCTTTTCCCGTCCGGAACGTCTTCCCGCGGCCGAATACAGGATTTATGCCCCGCGGAGCGTCCTGGAGACGGAGGAGAAGGCTCTGGGAATCGCCCCGGCCCGCGGAAGGGCCGTTTTCGCCGAAGGGCGGGAAGGCCGGGTCAGCCTCGTGCCCGGCGAGGAACCGCGGGCGCCGTTTTCCAAGGGCGCTCCTTCGGCCGAGGGGGGGCGTCTCTCGTTCCTTTATTTCAAGGAGGCGGTCGAGGACGCCGGGAAGGACAGACTCGAGTCCGTGGTGACGGCGCCGATTTCCAAGGCGGCCTGGTCGTCGGCGGGAGTGGAATGGAGAGGCCATACCGAGTACCTGGACAATCTCTACCCCGGAGCGATCATGACGTTCTGGTCGGAAAGGCTGAAGGTCGCGCTCTTCAGCCACCACCTGCCTCTCAGGGAAGCCCTGGATCTTGTCCGGGAGAAGCATCTTTACGATTTTTTTATTCGTCTCAGAAAGGGATTCCGATCGGCCGGCCTGGCCGATGCGGAGTTCCTGCTGGCCGGCCTGAATCCCCATGCCGGGGAAGGAGGTGTTTTGGGCGGCGAGGAACTCTCTGAAATTCTTCCCGCCGTCCGGAGGGCCAGGCGGGAAGGCATGATCCTCAGCGACCCGTTTCCGCCCGATGTGGTCTTCCGCATGGCCCTGGATCGTCCGAAGACCGTCGCCGTCGCCCTGCATCACGACCAGGGTTTGATCGCCTTCAAGCTTCTGGCCTTCGAGACCGGAGTCAACGCCACCCTGGGGCTGCCGTTCGTCCGGACGTCCCCCGACCACGGCACGGCCTTCGATATCGCCGGCCGGAACGCGGCCGATCCCGCCAGTCTGGTCGAGGCCCTTAGGCTTGCGGTCCGCTTAACGGCGGCTTCGCTTTAGCTCGGCCCGGACTTCCCTATCGATGTCCCTGGCCTTGATGGCCTCTTTTTTCTGGTAGAGCCTCTTGCCCTTGGCCAGCGCGACCTCGATCTTGACCCGCCCCTTGTCGTTGATCACGACCTTGACGGGCACCAGGGTGTAGCCCTTCTCCTTGATTTTTCCCAGGAGGCGCTTGATCTCCCGGCGGTGGAGAAGAAGCTTGCGCTCGCGAAGAGGATCGTGGTTGAAGCGGTTGGCCGCTTCGTAAGGGCTGATGTGGGCGCCGATGAGGAACGCCTCTCCGTTCTTGATTTCGGCGAAGCTCTCCTTGAGGCTGATCCGGCCCTCGCGGACGGACTTGACCTCGCTGCCCAGGAGGGCGATTCCCGCTTCGAACGTCTCGACAAGGTCGAAATTGAAGGACGCCTTCCGGTTGACGGCCGCGACTTTCATGGCCGGCCGTCCTCGTCGGCCCCGATGCGAACCCGGACGAGGCTGATTTGCCGCTTGGACATCTTCATCACGGTGAAGACGTGGCTTTGGTAGACGAGACTGTCCTGTTCGCGGGGGATCCTTCCGAGCTCGTGGAGCAGGAATCCGGCCAGGGTGGAGTAGGTTTTTTTCTCCGGCAAGCCGAGGAGCAGGCGCCGGTTGATGTCTTTGACCGGAGCCGCGCCCATGAGAAGGTAGGTGCGCTCGTCGACGCGGGTCAGCCAGTCTTTCCTCTCGCCGTCGTATTCGTCCTCGATTTCTCCGACGATCTCCTCGAGGATGTCTTCGAGCGTGACGATGCCGTCCGCATTGCCGAACTCGTCGACAACGACGGCCTGATGAAGATTTTTTTCCTGCAGGCCGAGCATAACTTTTTCCAGAGAGGCGGATTCCGGAACGAAGTACGGCGGGCGAAGGACGTCTTTGAGCTTAAAGTCTTTATTATCAATTAAATATGGGATTATATCCCGGGCATGGAGGATGCCCTCGATATTGTCCAGCCGTCCGCGGTAGACGGGGAAACGCGTGAAGGCGCAGGAGCGTATCGTTTTCAACACCTCCTCGCGCGAGGCCTCGATGTTCAAGGCCACGACTTTGGGACGGGGGGTCATGATGTCCTTGATCGGCCGGGAGCCGATGTCCAGAGTTTCGGTGACCATTCTTTTCCGAAGGCTCGACATGCCCTTGACGCCCGAGGCCAGAAAGATTTTCGTCTCATCTACGCTGAGCGCGCCCCTGTCCCGGGAGGAGCCGTCCTTGCCGGGCCGGATGAAGATGTCGGACAGGAACGTGAAAACCTTAACCAGGGGATAGAACAGAATCATGAACAGGCGGATGGGATGGACGAGCAGCAGCGAGACCTGCAGGGGCCTGGCGGCCGCGATCCGCTTGGGATTGAACTCGGAGAAGAAGAGGAGAATCACGGTGGTGACGAGTGTGGACACGAGGACGGCTTGGTTTGCGTCGGCGAGGAGCGAGACAAAGATCGCGGTGGCCAGGGATGCGGTCGCGACATTGGCCAGGGTGCTTCCGATGAGGATGGTGGCGAGGAGCGTTTCGATGCGCTCGAGCATGCGCCGGATCATCCGGGCGCGTATCGATCCTTTTTTTTCCAGGTGAGCCAGCGCGTAGGGATTGGTCGCGATGAACGCGGTCTCCGAGGCGGAAAACATCACGCAAAAGAGAAAAATGAAAAACAACAGCAGGATTCTCGAGAACATCAGATGAAGGGTCAGAGCCCCATTTCCGTCTTGATGTCCTTGAAACACGCGGACAGGGATTTCTGGATTCTTTTTTCGATTTCTTCCGGGGACAGGGAACAGGCCTGGGACATCTCGGAGACGATCAGGTCGCGCGCCCTCTCCATCATTTTTTTCTCGCGGAAGGAAAGCGGTTTCATCAGGCTGAGATAGTACAGCCCTTTGAGGACCGAGATCAGGTCGGGGAGCGAGCCCGTTTTCATGAGGTTGATGTGCTCTTTGTAGCGGCCCTTCCAGTTCTTTGTGACTTCCACGCCGCCTTTGCGAATCATGCCGAAGATGTCGCGGATGCAGTCCTCGGAGATCGGCCGCCGAATGCCCATCTCCGAAGCGCTCGAGGAGGAGATCATGACCAGAGTGTTGTTGGAGATGAGCCTCATGTGGTAGACGCGGAAGCGCTCGCCGTTGATGGCCTCGTCCCGGATGGCCTCGACGACTCCCAGCCCCTGATTGGGATAAATGACTTTATCCCCAACCTTGAAGGAATCCATGAGCGGGCATTATACCGCATCGCCGCCTTTTCGTCAAATATCCGATTCCGGTTTCATTAGGGCAGGCGAAGGGTTTCGGTCCCCTGTCCTGGCATCCTCCGCTTGACAGGAGGCCCTCTCTCGGATAACATACCCCTCTCAAAACAAAGGATACGGCCGCAGATGAAACCGACATTCCGCCCCAACGTTCGCAAGAGAAAAAAGACGCACGGTTTCCGTGTCAGGATGAAAACAAAGAACGGAAGAGCCGTTATCAAGCGCCGAAGGCAAAAAGGGCGGAAGAGACTTTCGGCTTGATGAGGGAGAGCCTCGGTCCTCAAGAGAGGATTCGCCGGACGAAGGAATTCGGCGATATCTATAAAAACGGATTCCGATTTCGAGGGCGCTATTTCACGTTGGTTTATCTTGAAAACAGCCTTTCCTTTTCGAGGCTGGGAGTCGTGGCCAGCCGCAAGGTGGGGCGTGCCGTCAAGCGCAACAGGGCCAAAAGACGGATAAGGGATCTGTTCAGAAGGAATAAAACATGTCTTCCGTTCGCCGCGGACGTTGTGGTCGTCGCCAGGCCGGAGACCGCCGAAGCGCCCCTGGCCGCTTTGAGGGAGGAATTTCTCTTTGCCCTTCGTTCATTAAAAAGAAAGCGGCGGCCGCGATGAAAGCCGCGGCCCTGTTTCTCATCGACGTCTACCGCAAGTTTTTATCTCCCTTGTTGGGGCGGAACTGCCGCTTCGAGCCTACGTGTTCGCAATACACGCGCGAGGCCATTGTGAAATACGGTTTCCTCAAGGGGGCGGGGCTCGGCTTCCGCCGTCTGCTGAAATGCCATCCCTTCCATGAAGGAGGGTTCGACCCCGTTCCCTAAAGGACGCATCTATGGAAAAACGCTTGATATTGGCCATTGTCCTCTCGTTCGCCCTGTTGGCTGTTTACTGGATCTTTTTCCTGAACAAGCCCGCGCCCGCGCCGGTTTATGAGCCGGGGCCTCCGCCCGTTCAAACGCCCGTCCAGACCGTCCCTCAGGAACCGCAGGCCGGGCCGGCGGAGACCGTCGCTCCCCCGGCGGCCGCCCCCGACGTCCAGGAAACGCCGAGCCCCGTTTCCCTGGAGAGGGAGCAGATCGTCGTCGTCGAAACGCCTCTCTATCGAGCCGAGTGGAGCAACCGGGGCGCCGTGCTCAGGAGCTGGAAGCTCAAAAATTACGACGAGGAAAGCAAGAACGGCGACTGGCTTGAAATGGTCAATACCGAACCCGAGGACCTGAAAACATCGAACCGCTATCCTTTCGCCCTGGACGCCGATTTCAATCGACGGGAGGGAGAGGAGAAGCTCAACGAGAGAATCAACTCCGCCGCGCTTTTCGAACCCTCGGTGAGTTCGGTCAACGTCAGAGCCGGCGGCCGCTCCGAGCTCACGTTCACCTACGCCGACGAAACCGGCCTGTTCGTGGAAAAGAAATTCGTTTTCAAAGGCGACGGATACGAATTCGACATCTTCATCAACGTCAGGCTGAATGGCGTCGCGCAGGACTACAGGATCCTGTGGGGACCCGGCATCGGGCCGTCCTCCCTGGCCGCCAAGAGGCAGCGGGGACTTTCCAACCGGGGGCTGGCCGCCTATTCGGCGGGCAAAGCCTTCCGCATAAACGAGCGTAAATACAAGCCCGAACAAAGCATCAGGCCTTACGTCCGCTGGGCCGCCTATGAGGAGACATACTTCACGGCCCTGTTCCTCGTGCCGAGCGGCCAGGGCACGGCGGTCTTCGAGCAGAAGTTGTTCGACAACGTTCCCCAATACTACCTGGCCGTTTCCGGAGCGGCGTCCGCCTATGTCGGGCCCAAGGAGCTCGACCGGCTCAAAGCCCTCGATCCCGCCGGAAGGACCAAGAAACTCATCCAGCTCGGTTTTTTCGGCGGCATCGTCGAGATCCTGATCGTCGTCATGCGGGCCATCTACAAAGTCGTTCCCAACTGGGGGCTGGTCATCATCGTCCTGACCGTCATCCTGAAGATCCTGTTTTTCCCCCTGACGTATTCCAGCACCAAATCCATGGCCAAGATGCAGGAGATCCAGCCGAAGATCAAAGCCCTGCGGTCGAAGTACAAAAAGCACAAAACCGATGTGGCCATGCGCCGGCAGATGAACGAGGAGATGATGAAGCTCTACAAAGAGCATGGGGTCAACCCGGCCGGCGGCTGCCTGCCGCTGCTCATTCAGCTTCCGGTTTTCTGGGCCATCTTCAGCATGCTCAGCGCGGCCATCGAACTCCGTCACAGCCCCTTCGTCTTTTGGATCAAGGATCTTTCGGTCAAAGACCCGATCCTCGTGACTCCCATCCTGATGGGCGTGACCCAGTTCATCAGCCAGAAGATGACGCCCTCGGGCGCCGATCCGTCCCAGGCGCGGATGATGCTCATCATGCCCGTGATCATGACCTTCTTCTTTCTCGGTTTCCCCAGCGGGCTGGTGCTATACTGGCTGATGAGCAACGTTCTTCAGATCGCCCAGCAGCACATCATGAACCGCCTCCAGGCCAAGAAAAAGAGGCAAGAAAATGAAACCAGAAGAAAAAAATGAACGCCCGGAGTTCAAGGGCAAAAACCTTGAGGACGCCGTCTCGCATGCCGAGCATGTCCTGAAGCTCCAGCGGAACCAGCTCAACTACGAGATCGTCACCGAGAAGACCAAGCTCTTCGGCATCAAGGGGCGCGAGATCGTCATCCGCGCCTGGCCGAAGGAAGCCCCCGAGGAAAGCGCCGTCACGAAGTTTCTCAATGCCCTCCTTCCCGTCTTTCCGCTGGAGATCGGCTTCCAGGTCAAGCAGAAGTCCGATCATCTTTATGTAATTTTCAACGGCAACGACAAGCAGCTTCTCCTGTGGAAGGACGGAGCGCTGCTCCTGGCGCTGCAGCATGTCCTCAACAAGATTTCCGACCAGAAAGTTCAGGTGGACTGCGAGTTTTTCCGAAAAAGGAAAGAAAAGAAACTCAAGGACCTGGCTCAGGATGTCGGGCGCGCGGTCCGAGACACGGGGCGCGAAGAAGTCCTGGATCTGATGAATCCCTACGAGCGCCGGATCATCCATATGACCATCAACCAGTTTCCCGATCTCGCCAGCGAGAGCCTCGGAGACGGGTTTCTCAAGAAAGTCAAAGTTTTCGTCGTCAAGGGGAGTCAAAGGCCGACGAGCAGGTCTTAGGCTCTTTTTGGTAAAATGGCCCCATGGACAGGGCCCGTCTTCAGGACACCATCATCGCCGTCTCGACCCCTCCCGGGATCGGAGGGCTCGGCGTCCTCAGGCTGAGCGGGCCCGAGTCCCTGGCGGTTGCGCGCAAGATATTCTTTCCCGCAAGGAAAATTACGCACCCCTTCCCGCCGCTGACGGCGGTTTTCGGAAAAGTCAGAGAGGGAGGCAAGGGCCGGGTCTTGGACGAGGCGTTCATGGTTTATTTCCCCGCACTCCGTTCCTACACGCGCGAGGACGTCGTGGAAATCAGCTGCCATGGGAGCCCCGCCGTCCTGGAAGAGGCGGTAAGGCTCGGAGTCGCGGCCGGGGCCAAGCCGGCGCTTCCCGGGGAATTCACTCTCCGGGCGTATCTTCGGGGAAGGATCGACATCCTGCAGGCCGAGGCCGTTCAATCCCTGATTCAGTCCGTGACGCTCGAACAGGCGCAGGCGGCCATCGGGCAGGTCCGGGGCAGTCTTTCCCGGAGCGTCGCCCGGCTCAGGGAAAAGCTTGTGGAGCTCATGGCGCTCATCGAAGCGGGAATCGAGTTTTCGGAAGAGGCCGGAGCAGGCGGCGGTGCGGAAATCCGGAAGCTGATCCTGGACTGCAGGGAAGCGGCGGGCAAGCTCGCGGCGAGTTATGAGACCGGACGCGCCATTACGGAGGGGATCCGGGTCGCGATCGCCGGGAAGCCGAACGCGGGAAAATCGACGCTCTTCAACGCGCTCCTCGGACGGGAGCGGGCGATCGTCGCTCCCCTCCCGGGGACGACGAGGGATTACATTTCGGAGAGGCTTCCAGCGGGCGGGACGAATATCGTCCTGACCGATATGGCCGGCTTGGGAGAGGCTCGGGATCCTCTGGAGGAGGAGGGCGTCAAAAGAAGCCGCGCTTTGGCCGATGAATCCGACGGAATCCTGCTAATTCTCGATGCTTCCCGGCCGGACACGAAGGACGACCGGCGGTTCGTCTCCGGATTCAGGGGAAGGAAATTGATACTGGTGTTCAACAAAACCGACCTTCCCGTGAACATCGACCGGCAACGGATTCTGTCCCATCTGCCGGGCGTTCCGCATCTTGATGTCTCGGCCCTGCGCGGATCGGGAGTCGGCGAGCTGAAAGAGATGATGTCGGGCGTTTTCTCGCCCGGGAGGGAATTCACTGAGGAGATCGTGCTTCATCTCAGGCAAAAGCTTCTTCTTGGAGAGATCGAGAGGGCGATGACTCTTGCCCTTGAAAGGATGGACGCCCGGTATTCCGAGGAATTTTGCGCCGAAGAAGTTCGCGCCGCGCTCGGCCATGTCGGCCGGCTGACAGGCGAGGTCGCGTCCGACGAGGTCCTTGAAGCCGTATTCGGACGGTTTTGCGTGGGGAAATAGGCCTGCGATCATGTCGGACCGATTCGATGTGGTGGTCATCGGCGGCGGCCATGCCGGGTGTGAGGCTGCGGCGGCGGCCGTTTCGATGGGTTTGACCGCCTGCCTTCTTACGATTCAGCTCGAAAACATCGCTCAAATGTCGTGCAACCCCGCCATCGGAGGCCTGGCCAAGGGACATCTCGTCAGGGAAATCGACGCCCTGGGAGGCGTCATGGGCCTCCTGGCGGACGAAACCGGTCTGCAATTCAGGATTCTCAACCGCAGCCGAGGAGGAGCCGTTCAGGCGCCGCGGGCCCAGTGCGATAAGGCGCGATACAGGCAGGCCATGAAAGCTCGCCTCGAAAACATGCCCAACCTGGTCCTGATGCAGGGAATCGCGGCCGAGATCTTGACGCGCGACGGCCGGGCGGAAGGCGTCAGGACGCTCGACGGTCATGAAATCAAGGCCGGGGCCGTGATTCTGACGCCGGGCACGTTTCTCAACGGCCTCATTCATATCGGCATGAAATGCTATCCCGCAGGTCGGGCCAACGAGCCGGCATCGATCGAGCTTGCGGATGAGCTGAAAAAACTCGGATTCGATACGTTCCGGCTGAAGACCGGCACACCCATGAGACTCGATGCCAGGACGATCGACTGGAGCCGTTTCGAACCGCAGTTTGGAGACGAGCCGCCCGTGCCGTTTTCTTACAGGACCCGGAGGCGGCTCGAAAATAAAATCGCCTGTCACAGCGGCTACACAAGCGGAGACACCCACGAAGTCATTCGAAGGAACCTTGATAAATCCCCTTTGTACAGCGGAAAAATTTCAGGTACCGGGACACGCTATTGTCCGTCCATAGAAGACAAAGTGGTGAAATTCCCCCACCACGAAAGACATCAATTCTATCTCGAGCCCGAGGGAATCGACACCAATGAGATCTATGTCAACGGCCTGTCCTCGAGCCTGCCCTTCGAGGTCCAGCTCGAAATTTTAAGCACGATCCCCGGCCTTGACCACGCCCGCGTGCTCAGGCCGGCTTACGGCATCGAATACGACGCCGTCCTTCCGACGCAGCTTCATCGAACACTTGAGGCGCAGGCCGTCCCGAACCTCTATCTGGCCGGCCAGATCAACGGCACTTCGGGTTATGAAGAAGCGGCGGCACAGGGATTGTTGGCCGGAATAAATGCCTCGCTGAAGCTCAAGGGGGAAAAACCGCTGATTCTTGAACGGAGCGAAGCGTATATCGGGGTTTTGATAGACGACCTGGTCACGAGGGGTGTCGAAGAACCATACAGGCTTTTTACGTCCCGGGCGGAACACAGGCTTATGCTCCGCGCGGACAACGCGGATTTCAGGCTTATGCCTTACGGAAAGAAGCTGGGCTTGATCGATGAGGAAACTTACGGACGCTTTCTGGAGAAAAAAGAGCGTATCCGGGGCGTCTTTTCATTTCTGAGAAACACAAAGACCGTTTTGCCTTCAGGCGAAAAAACCACATTGAAAGAATTGCTCAAAAAGCCTGAAATCTCGTGGCCGGCTGTGCTAGAATATGGAAAATTCAGGGACGGCCTCTCAGACGATGAGATCAGGTACGTGGAATCAGAGGTCAAATATGAGGGGTATATCGCCAAGCAGGAGAGGGAAATTTCGCGGATGATGCGCCTCGACAGGATGAAAATCCCAGAAAATCTCGATTACAGTTCGATTCCGGGACTGACACGGGAAGCTATCGAGAAACTGGGCAAAATCCGGCCGGCCACTTTTGGAGAAGTCAAAAAAATCCCGGGGATGACTCCGGCGGCCGTTATGAACATTTTTGTCCATATTAACGCGAAAAATGAAGGCCGGAGCCGGGCATGATGTTTCACGTGGAACATTGAGCCATGGGACGAACGATTGCGGTAGCCAACCAAAAGGGGGGGGTGGGGAAAACGACCACCGCCATAAACCTGGGAGCCGCCTTGGCCTTGAAGCAACAGAGGGTTCTTCTGGTCGATTTCGATCCCCAGGGCATGGCCACGACCGGACTCGGCAAAGCCAAAAGGGACGCAAAAAAAGGAATCTATCAGGCCATGATGAACGGCGTAGGCATCATGGACTGCGTCCAGGGAACGGAATTGAACAATCTTTACTTATGTCCCTGTTCTCCCGAGCTTGCCGGAATCGAAGCCGAGCTTTATGCCCAGGAGAGCCGGGAAAAGAAATTGAAAGCCGCCCTGGAACCCATAAAAAAGAGCTTCAATTTCATTCTGATCGATTGCCCCCCGTCACTGGGTTTTCTGACCATCAACGCCCTGGCCGCGGCGGATTCCATTCTCATACCCGTCCAGTGCGAGTTTTTTTGCATGGAGGGCATACCGGACCTCCTTCTGACGCTCGACGAAGTCCGCACGTTTTTCAATCCCGAGCTGCGCATAGAAGGCATCGTGCTGACGATGTACGACGAGCGCACGAACCTGTCCAGGCAGGTGGCTGAGGAAGTGAAGAAATCCCTCGGCTCCCTGACTTACAGCACGGTCATTCCACGTACGGTCAAGCTGGCCGAAGCTCCTTCATTCGGCAAGCCCGTCATCATTTATGATATCAAGTCCAAGGGAGCGGAGGGATACCTCGAGCTGGCCCGGGAGCTTCTGGAGAGGAAATGAAAAAGCAGGCATTGGGAAAGGGCATAAGGGCGTTTGTCCCGGAAGAATTCGGCATCCTTAAGGACGAGAGACTTGCGGACGTTCCCATCGGTCAGGTCAGGCCGAATCCCATGCAGCCCCGAAAGAAATTCGACGACGAGGCCATCCGGGAATTGGCCCGTTCGATAAAAGCCTCGGGAATTCTTCAGCCCATCGTCGTCGTGCCCGAAGCCGAGCATTACAAAATCATCATAGGGGAAAGACGATGGCGGGCCGCCCAGCGCGCCGGATTGCAAAAAGTGCCGGTGCTCATCAAAAACGTTCCCAAGGCCCGGCAGGTCGAGATTTCCCTGATAGAAAATCTCCAGCGCGAGGACCTGAATCCCATCGAAGTCGCCCAGGCCTATGAACAGCT
>JAFGAV010000096.1 GCA_016933515.1 Candidatus Aminicenantota bacterium | reverse complement strand
GAGTCGTTCCGAACCGAGAAACGGGTCGATGTCCGGTCTCCGCGTCTCCGGGGCGGCGCCGTGGGCCTGTCCTACAGCCTCAAGACCTACGCGCTGATCCTGGAAGGGGAGCCGGCCTTCACGTTCCGGACCGAGGAGAGCGATGTGCCGCTCTCGGTCAGCGGCCGATCCCTGGTGTTTCATCAGGACGTCAGGAAAGGCGAGATCGAGGGGCCGGTGACGCTCGAACGCGGAAGGAGCCGGGGAGCCTGTCAGAGCCTGAGTTTCGAGCTGTTCGCCAAGACCGACATGCTGAGCATCGTGTATTTGCGCGGTGAAGCGAGGCTGTCCTTGCGGGGGGAGCCCCTGTTCCCGACGGGCGGCGATGCCGGCCTCAGCTCGATCGCCGGCCTCGGCGACGACCAGACCATCGAGGCCGGAGAGATCAAGATCAGATATTTTCAGGACACGGACCGTCTGCATTCCTTCGAGACTTCCGGAGGCTCCTCCGTGGGGTTTTTCTCTTCCTCAGGCGGCCGGACGCTTTTCCGGGCGGAAAAGATCGATTTTGTTTTCGACCGGTGGGGCGGTCTGCGGGAGTTTCGGTCTTTTCACGGCGCCCGCATGGACCAGAAGGAGGCCGGAGAGGGAGGAACGCGCATCGTGGCGGGTGAATCCATGATCATGACCGGCGGGTCGGACTGGGTGGCCGTCCGGCCCGGCCCGGGAGAGAAGGCGCGGGCGGCCTTGGACGCGACCGAGATTCAGGCCGGCGAGCTCGATTTCGCTCTTCAGGGCGGAAACATTGAGGCGCGGGAAGCCAAGGCGGTTTTCGCCCGCCGGGGCGACGGACAGGCGGTCGGATTTTTCGCTCCGGGACACCCGTTGTTCGCCGCGGCGAAAGAGATGAGATGCTTCAGCCGGGACGGTCGTTTTCTTTTTCGCGGCCGCGTCCGCCTGTGGCAGGAGGGGAAAACCCTGACGGCGGAGGAATTCGAATTCGAGGAGGAAACGGGACGCGCTTCGGGGAAGGGCGGAGTGAGGGCGGTTTTCCCCCACCAGCCCAGGAACCGCGATGTCGAGGAGAAGGTGGACATCTCGGCTCGAACTCTGGAATCGTCCCCCCATGAGAACAGCATGATCTTCGAGTCCGACGCCCGGCTGGGATTGGAGAGAGCCGAAGTCCGAGCCGGGAGTCTGGTTGTTCGCCTTGGCGGCGCCGGCCGGGGATTGGAGGGCATCACCGCACGAGACGACGTGGTCATCACTCAGCCCGGCCGGGAAGGGCGCGGCCGCCTGGCCGTCTACGACGACGAACGCGACGAAGTCGTCCTCACCGGGAGGCCCGTGTTGACCGACAAGGACCGCGGCCGCGTCGAGGGCGACAAATTGACTTTTCATCTGAGCGATGGTACGATCACTGTTGAAAACACTGGTCGCGAACGGTCCGTCACCGTCATAAAATCTTGAACAATGACTTCCATTCTTGAAGCGCGGGGCCTCGTCAAAAGCTACGGGGAACGCAAGGCCGTCGACGGAATCTCGGTCGATGTCCGGGGCGGCGAGGTGGTCGGCTTGCTGGGGCCGAACGGTGCGGGAAAAACGACCACCTTCTCGATCATCCTCGGGCTCATCGCCGGAGACGCCGGCCGGATCCTCCTGGACGGGCGGGACATCACTTCCCTGCCGATGTTCCTCCGGGCCCAACTGGGGGTTTGTCTCTTGCCGCAGGAGCCGTCCGTTTTCCGCCGGTTGAGCGTTGAGGACAATCTGTTGGCGGTTCTGGAGATGCGGCCCGGGTCGACAAACGACGACGGAGCGTCCGCGGCGCAGATTCTGAGTGAGTTCGGACTCGAGCGCCTGGCCAAGGCGAAAGCCTACACCCTGTCCGGAGGGGAGAGAAGGCGCCTGGAAATCGCCAGGGCTCTGGTCACGCGTCCGCGGTTCATGCTGCTCGACGAGCCGTTCACCGGCATCGATCCCCTGGCCGTCCAGGAATTGCAGCGCATCATTCGGTCGCTGAAATCTTCGGGGCTGGGAATCCTGATCACCGACCACAGCGTCAGGGAGACGCTTCGCATCACCGACCGGGCCTACATCATCCACGGCGGGACCATCCTCAAATCCGGCCGGCCCGAGGATCTCATTCTCTCCGGCGAAGTCAGGAAGAGGTATCTGGGCGAGCATTTCACGCTGGGCTGAGAATCTCATGCTCAAACAACGAATGGACCAGAGACAGATCCAGAAACTGATCCTGGCGCCCGCCCTGCAACAGGCCATCAAGCTCCTGCCGCTGACCAACCTCGAGGTCGTGGAGGTCATCAACGAGGAGCTCGCCGAAAACCCGATGCTCGAGCTCGAAGAGGAAACCGACGACGGCGCGCCCGCCGCGTCCGGGGACGAGGGGGGCGGGGAGACGGGGGCCGCGGAGGAGGAACACGTCCCTCCGGCCGACGACGTTCCGGCCGCGCCCGACGGCGACGCGGAGAGGGACGAGTTCGAGGCCTACTTCGAGCAGTTTTTCGATGAGGGATTCCGGTCCTATGCCCCCGAGCGCAAGGAGGCGCCGTCTCTGGAGAACACCCTGAGCCGCAGCCCGTCTCTGTGGGACCACCTGACCTGGCAGGCCAACCTGACGTTCTTCGACCCTCTGGACAAGACGGTCGCAGAGGTCATCATCGGCAATATCAATGAGGACGGTTTATTGATCCAGACCGAGGAGGAAGTGGCTCAGGCCGCGGGGGCGGACCTCGAACGCGTCCGCCGCGTCCGGGACCAAATCAAAATGTTCGACCCGGTCGGAACGGCAAGCCTCGACCTCAAGGAGACGCTCCTGGCCCAAATGGACAACCTCGGACTGCGGAACGAGACCACGCGGGCCATCGTCTCCAGCCACCTGGCCCTTCTGGAGAAGTCCGATTACGCGCTTCTGGCCAAGGTCCTGGGAATCCCCTTTTCCGAGATCCGGGTCCACATAGAAGTCATCAAGAGCCTGGATCCCGCACCGGGAAGGAAATATTCCCAGGACCGAACAACCTATGTCGTTCCCGACATCATCGTTTCCAAGGAAGGGGAGGAGTGGAAGGTGAGTCTGAGCAACGAAGGCCTGCCCCGCTTGCGGCTCAACGCCTACTACCGCCGGTTGCTCCGCCAGGCCTCCCGCGCCGACCTTGACGCCTACCGGTTTCTGAAGGACAAGCTGAAGAAGGCCCTGTGGTTCCTGCGCAGCCTGGATCAGCGCGACAGGACGATCAGCCGGGTGGCGCGCACCATCGTGGACAAGCAGAAGGATTTCTTCGAGAAGGGCCTCGATTACATCAAGCCCATGACCCTGATGGAGGTCGCTCAGGAGATCGGCGTTCACGAGTCGACCGTGGGGCGCGTGGTGGCCAACAAACACCTCGTATCGCCCGAGGGGGTCTTCTCCTTGAAATATTTTTTCCACAAGTCGCTCTCCGGCGACATGGGCGAGGAAATCTCCTCGCTGATGGTCAAGGATCGGATCCGGAAGCTCATCGAGAACGAGGATCGGGGCCATCCCTTGAGCGACCAGGAGATCGAAGAGCTCCTGGCCAGGCAGGGGCTGAAGATCGCGCGGCGGACTGTGGCCAAGTACCGCCAGCTGCTGAGGCTCGCTCCGTCGCACATCCGCAGAAGGAAATCCATGGTGGAGAGGAACAACACATGAACGTTCGTCTGACCGCCCGTCGCATGACGTTGACGCCCGAGATCAAGCTTTATTGCGCCAAACGGCTGAAGGGGTTGGAGAAGAGCCTGGATGCCGGCACGGAGATCGATGTGCTTTTCTCCCGTGAGAAACGCCGGCACGGAGTCGAGTTGCGCGCCGTAAGCCGGGGGCTGAACGTTACGGTCCGCGAGGAGAGCGACGACGTGTTCGGAGCCCTGAATCAGGCATTCGACAGCCTGGAGAAGAAGCTGAAGAAAGAGAAGAAGAAACTTCTGGACCGCCGGCGCCGCGGCCGCCGGGAACGGCCCGCCCCCCCGCCCCCGGAGGAGGCCGCAGAGCCGGCGAAGCGCGTCGTCTCCGCCGAGGAATTTTCTTTGAAGCCCATGACCGTGGAGGAGGCGATTCTCAACCTGGACCTTAGGAAGGGGGACGTGTTCATGTTCCGGAAGCTGAAGACGGAAAAATGGGCTCTTGTTTACCGGCGCAGGGACGGACATTACGGCCTCGTGGAGCCGGAATGAGGATCGGATGAGGGAGCGGACATGAAACTCGCCGGACTGTTGACCGAACCGCTGGTTCTCCTTGACCTCAAATCCGAGTCGCGCGATGACGCGCTGCGGGAAATGGTGGCCGCCCTTAAACGGTCGCGGGCCATTTCCAAGGAAAAAGCCCTCTATGAAAAAATGCTTCAGAGGGAAAAGCTCGGCAGCACGGCCGTGGGCGGAGGGGTCGCCATCCCCCATGGAAAACACAAGGACATCAAAAAGCCGATCGTCCTGGTGGCTCTCTCCCGGAAGGGAGTGGAATTCGGAGCCCCGGACGGGAATCCGATCCGGGTGTTTTTCTTCGTTGTGTCCCACCCGGACAATCCCGGCCTGAATCTTCAGATTCTGGCGGCCATCGCCCACCTCCTGCGCAAGGCGCCCGCTCTCGCGGAGCGGCTGGCCGGAGCCGGGACGGCCGGCCGGGTGCTGGAGATCATCCGGCAGCAGGAAGAGAGTCTTCATGAATGCTGAACGCCGAAGCCAGGCGTCGAAGGGCGGGCGGCATCTCGTTTCCGGCGGGTTGCTCCGCATTTTCAAGCTGGGCGTGCTCATCGTCGGCGACAGCGGCGTCGGCAAGAGCGAAAGCGCGCTGGAGCTGATCGCCCGCGGACACGGTTTCGTAACGGATGATGCGGTTGAAGTCAGGCGGGCTTCCGGCGGCCGCTTGATCGGATCGCCTCCCGAGCTGGGGCGCCACTATATGGAAGTCCGCGGCCTGGGCATCATCAACATCAAGGAGATTTTTGGGGCGCGGGCCATCTGCGAGCGGTCCCCCATCGACCTCGTGATCGCCCTGAGACGCATGGGGAAATACGGAAGGGACGGCGATCGACTGGGCCTCAAAGCGCCGGCTCATCGCCGGGTCATGGGCGCCCCCTTGCCTCAGATCGTCCTCCCCGTGGCGCCCGGCCGGAACATCGCCACTCTGATCGAAGTGGCGTGCAAGGTTCACCTCCTGCGCCAAAGGGGATACAACGCCTCCCGGGAGATCGTCAAACATCTCCACCGCGTTCTGGCCGAAAAAACGCCGAAGGTCCGGAGAACCCGTGGTCAGGGCTGACCGGTTTCTGATCATCACCGGCTTGTCCGGTTCGGGGAAGAGCGTCGCCAGCCGTTTTCTCGAGGACCTGGGCTATTACTGCGTCGACAATCTCCCGGCCAAGCTTATCCCTGTTCTCGTCGATCTCTGGCGGAGCAAAAAGGTCGAAATCCCCCGCCTGGCTTTGGTGGTCGACATCCGGGAACACGGTTTTCTCGAAGAATTCCCGAAGGTTTGGCGGCAGATCAAAAAACGCGTCTCTCCCCGGCTGATTTTTTTGGACGCTTCGGACGAAACGCTGGTCAAGCGCTTCGGCGAGAGCCGGCGTCCCCATCCTCTGGCGGGGCGGAGGTCGGTCCTGGAGGGCGTGAAGCTCGAGCGGCGGCGGCTCGAACGGGTGCGGAAGACGGCGGACGAAGTCATCGACACCACGGCCACGCCCCTCCCGGCGCTCAAGGCCCTGTTGGCCGCGCGTTTCCTGAAGTCGCCCAAGGGCCTGATGCGGATCATGGTCGTCAGCTTCGGCTACAAATACGGCCTGCCGCTCGACTCGGACCTGGTGTTCGACGCGCGCTTTCTGCCCAACCCTTTTTACGTCGAGAGGCTCAAACGTCTGACGGGTCTCAGCCGCCGTGTCCGAGAGTTCGTTCTTCAGCCCCCCGCGGCCGCCGCCTTTCTTGCGGAGCTCCGCCGCTTTCTGGCTTTCCTCCTTCCTCTGTACGTCGAGGAAGGAAAGACTCAGTTGCGGATTTCCGTGGGTTGCACGGGCGGACGTCACCGGTCGGTGGTCATCGCCGAGGAACTGGCCTCTACCCTTCGGACGCCGAAGTATGATATAAACATAGATCATCGGGATCTGCGGAAGTGACGCCGCGCGCGACCCGGCGGCGCGGACCGGAGAGGAACGGCCATGATCGGCGGCATCATCGTATCGCACGGAAAGCTCGGGGAAGAGCTGCTGAACGCCCTGACGATCATTCTGGGCGAAGCCCCCAACATCGAGGCCATTTCCCTGGGTTGGTACGACGACGTCGAGGAATCCAAGAAAAAAATCAGCAACAGCCTGAAACGAGTGAATCAAAAAAACGGCGCGGTCATTTTCACCGACATGTTCGGCGGCACGCCCTCAAACCTCAGCTACAGCTTCCTTAAGGACGGGGAAGTGGAGATCATCACCGGCGTCAACCTCCCCATGCTCATCAAGTTCGTCTCCCTCCAGAGAAGCAACAGCCTGAAGGAGGTTGTCCGCAAGGTCGTCGAGCAGGGCAAGAAGAACATCCATCTGGCCAGCGCCCTGCTCGGCGCCAAGCGCTGAGGCCGCGGTCGGACGGAAGATGGTTCAGAAAAAACTGGTCATCGGCAACAAATTGGGGCTCCACGCCCGGGCGGCGGTCAAGTTCGTCAATCTGGCCAACCGCTACGGCTCTCGGGTCAGGATCGTCAAGGACGGATCGGAAATCGACGGCAAAAGCATCCTGGGCATTCTCACTCTGGCGGCGACCCAAGGCTCGACCATCACGCTGAAAATCACCGGCCAAGACGAAGGGAAAGCGCTCGGCGCGCTGGCCGAGCTGATCAAGAACAAATTCGAGGAAAAAGAATAGGGCCATGGAACTCATCCGGCTGAGGGGCATTCCCGCCGCGCCGGGCATCGCCTCGGGCGAGGCGTTTGTGAGCGCCCGGCCGGCCTTTTCTTCCCGGCGCGAGACCATCCCCGCCAGAAGGGTGAAGGCCGAGCAGGCCCGGCTGGCGCGGGCCATCAAGCTGACCCGTCGGCAGCTGGCCCTCCTGCGATCCAAGATCCGGAAGGAGGTCGGGGAAGAGCATGCCGTCATTTTCGACGCCCATTTGCTCATTCTCGGGGACCGTTCGTTGCTGGCCAGCCTGGACAAGATCATTGTCGCGGAGCGTGTCAGGTCCGAATGGGCTCTCACTCAGGTCAACGCCAACTACCGTCGCCTGTTCGAGTCCCTGAAGGACGAATATTTCCGCCAGAGGCATTTGGACATTTCCGATGTTCTCTCCCGGATCTATAAAAATCTCGGCCGGAAACGGGAGAGGCGAGACGCCTCCAAACGGCCGAAGATTCTGGTCGCCCACGACCTTCTGCCCTCCGAGGCGGCCGGCCTGCTGGGCCGGGGAAAGACCATGGGCGTGGCCCTGGACATGGGCGGCGCGACCTCTCACACAGCCATCCTGGCCCGGTCGCTCAGCATTCCCGCCGTGGTCGGACTGCATGACATCACCGGGAAGGTGAAGAACGGCGATCAGATGATCGTCGACGGCACCGAAGGCGAGATCATCATCAACCCTCCGCCGGCCATCCTAAAGGAATACGAGAGCAAGAAAGTCCGCTACGACGGCTACCAGCGCGAACTCCGCAGCACCGCGCGCCTGTCGTCGCAAACCCTGGACGGTTTCCGATTTCGCCCCATGGCCAACATCGAGCTTCCCGAAGAGGTGTCCCAGGCCCTGTCCCTGGGAGCCGAGGGAATCGGCCTGTTCCGCTCCGAGTTTCTCTACCTGAGAAGCGCTTCCTTGCCCGACGAGGAAGAGCATTACCAAATCTATTCTCAGCTCGCCCGAGCGGCGTATCCGGCGCCGGTCTCCATCCGGACGATCGACGTCGGCGGGGAGAAAGCCCTCCCCAAACTCCATGTCGAACAGGAGCCCAACCCCGCCTTGGGCCTGCGGGCCATCCGCTTGTCGCTCAAGAATCCGGACGTTTTCCGCACCCAGTTGCGCGCCATCCTGCGCGCCAGCGCCTTGGGGAACGTCAACCTGCTCATCCCGATGATCACCGAGGTGGAGGAGGTGGGAGAGGTCAAGGCGATGATCGAGGAGGTCAAGGGCGACCTCCGCTCCCGGAGAGTGAAATTCGACGACAAAATCCCTTTAGGCGTGATGATCGAGGTGCCGGCTGCGGCGGCCATCGCCGACCTCCTGGTGAAGGAGGTCGATTTCATCAGCATCGGCACGAACGACCTGATCCAATATTATCTGGCCGTCGACCGCTCCAACGAGTTTGTGGCGCACCTCTACAAACCGCTCCACCCCTCGGTGCTGCGCCTTTTGAAATTCATCATCGACAAGGCCGACGGCGCCGGCTGTCGCGTCGCCGTCTGCGGAGAAATGGCCGCCGAACCTCTCTCGGGGCTGGTCCTTCTCGGGCTCGGCCTGAGGGAATTCAGCATGAATCCCATCTTCATTCCCCGCATCAAGAAGGTCCTGCGCTCGGTCGAGCGGCGGTTCGTGCAGCGCATTATCGGCCAGGCCTTAGGATTGCGGACCGCGCAGGATGTGGAGGAATTCGTTATAGAAAAAATCCTGGCCCGCCATCCCCGCGCCTTCCTCTTGAGCGGGGGGGAATAAAGGACGGCGTTTCGTCCGCCGCCGCGGACGGCTCAGGTTCGGCCGTAGAGGTCTTCCAGGCGGACGATATCCCCTTCCTCGGACTCCCCGATCCAGATTTCCAGGAGACGGGCGGGGACGCTCCCCTCGTTGCGCAGGCGGTGGGCTGTGTGGGGGGGGATGGTGATTTCTTCGTTCGGCGCGGGCTTCAACAGCCGGTCTCCGACCGTGACTTCCAGACCCGAGTCCAGGGCCACCCAGTATTCCCCCCGTCGTTGGTGGAGCTGCAGGGACAGGGCGGCCCCCGGATTGACGGTGATGATCTTGATTCCGCCCGCCATCCGGTGTGGAAAGGCCCGAAATTTGCCCCAGGGACGGTGTTCCTCGACGATGCCTTCTCGGAAGAGGCGTTCCGCGTCCGGTTTGTCGCTCATCGTGCCCTCCGCGTCTTCGGGCGTCGGCCGGCGTACCGGCCGGTTCGGGGATCAGAAGGGGATGTCCTCGTCCTCTCCGCCGCGGGGCATATCGGCCTCTTCTTCGTCCGCGGGGAAATCGGAAACGGCGGCCTGAGAGGGAGGCTGAGGCTGGAACGGCTCCTCTTCACCGGCCTCCGGCCGGCGTCCGAGAAGAACGATGTTCTGGGCTTCGATTTCGGTTGTGCTCCTCTTCGATCCTTCCTTGTCCGTCCAGCTTCGAGTGCGCAGCCGGCCCTCGACCAGGATCTGTCTTCCCTGGGTGAGGTATTTGTCGCAAAATTCGGCCGGCTTTCCCCAAACGACGATGCGGTGCCATTCGGTCTTGTCCGACGTCTCGCGTGTGGTGGGATTAAAAGTGCGCTCGTTGGTGGCCAGGGTGAAGTTGGCCACGGCCCGTTCCGTCTGGGGCAGGTAGCGCAGTTCCGGCTTTCGTCCCACGCGGCCGACGAGCAGGACGCGGTTAAGGCTGTTGATGTCCCTCATGATCTTCTAAAATCTCCTTGATTTTCTGTTGGGCGATCCTGGTTTCGTCTTCGCTGGGATACTTGGTGATCAACAGCTTGAACACCGACAGCGCTTCCTCCTTTTTTCCCAGCTCCAGATAACTCAGGCCCTTTTTCAGGTAGGCGGCCGGCACCTTATCGCCTTGGGGATAATCGAACAGCAAAAGGTTGAACTGCTCGATGGCCTCTTCGAATTTCCTCTGGCTGAAGAGGCATTCTCCGATCCAGTACAGAGCGTTGTCGGCCAGGGGGCTGGAGGGGAATTGCTCCCGGTAGATGTTGAAGCTGTCGATGGCCAGGCTGTAATTTCCCCTGAGGTAATCGGCGTAGGCCATGTCGTATATTTCCTTCGGCGCTTGTGTAGACGTCGAGGGATCGGGAATCGTCTCAGCAGCGGTGTCACGGTCCGGGATCGCCGCCCCTTGCGCGTCGGGCGGCCGGGCGCCGGTCTCCGGAGTTTCGGCGCTCTCTTCAGGCGGCGGGGAAGGCGGCCGGGAGGCGATGATGTCCTCGGTCAGGCGGGCGAGCTGCCGGCTGATCGTTTCCAGACGGTCGAGGACGACCTGGTTCATGGCCGGGAGGCTCTGGATGCCCTGTTTCAGGCCGGCCTGGTCGGTTTGGAGCAGTTTCAAGAGAGACTGGAGGTCCCGGACCTGGAGGGTCAAGGCGGCGAGTTCCGCCGAGGCGGAGTTCCATTTCTCTTCGAGCCTGAGCAGCTGCTGTTTCAGGATCTGCACGTCCTCATAGATCAGCTCATAGGCTTTTTTGCTCTGGCCCGCCGCCGTCAGGCCGCAGGCCAGGATGAGCGCCAGCGAAACCGCGCCTTTCCGTTTCATGGTCGTAACGGACGCCGGCCTATTTTTCGATCAGCAGGAAATACGCCCGGCGGTTCCGGGCCCAGGCGAATTCGTTCGAGGCCGGGTCGAGAGGCTGGCTCTTGCCGTAGGAGATGATTCTCAGGCGGCCGGGGTCGATCCCGAGGGAAACCAGGTAGTCATAAGCGGACTTGGCCCTTTTTTCTCCCAGGGCCAGGTTGTAGTCCTCGGTTCCCCTTTCGTCGCAATGGCCTTCGATCAGAACCTTGGCCGTGCGGAATTTCTGAAGCCAGGAGGCGTTGGTTTGAAGAACGGGTTTGGCGTCCTCGCGGATGTTGTACTTGTCGAAGTCGAAATGGATCATGGCCAGCGGGGCTTCCTGGTTGAGTTCATCCAGCGTTTTGGACGCGTAAATTTCCTCCTCGGTCAGGGCGGGCTCGACGACCTTGGCTCCCTCATCCACCTTTTCCACGGTCGGCTGCTCGATGACCTCCGGCGGAGGGGGGACCTGCTCGACTTTCTTTCGGCAGGACAGGGTGAATGCGAAACTCAGGATGAGCGCCAGGCTGATTGCCGCGGCTTTTCTCATGAATCCTCCTTGGTTTGACGGGGTTCGGCCATGGGCCTCAAAACCTATATACATGACCCCCTTCGGGGCTGTCAACAGCGGAGAACACGCTCTCAGGAGGCGCTCAGGGCGACCAGTCCGGCAGTTTGTTGGCTCCCCGGGAGGTCAGGACGCGAAGATTGGCCCCGTCGTAATCGATGCAGAAGATCTGGGCCTCGCCGCGCAGATTGGAGGCGAAGACGATGTGCCGGCCGTCCGGACTCCAGCTCGGCGACTCGTTCCGGGCGCGGCTTTCCGTGAGCTTCGTGAATTGGCGCGTGCGCAGATTGAGGACAAACAGGTCGAAGACGTTCTCCACGCGGCTGACGCAGACGATCCGGTCGCCGGTGGGCGACCAGGCCGGGGAATCGAAGTAGTTGCCTCCGAAGCTCACGCGCCGCACGTTGGCGCCCTCGGCGTCCATGATGTAAATCTGGGGGGTGCCTCCCCGGTCGGAGGTGAAGGCGATCTCCCGCCCCGTGGGGGACCACGTCGGGGCGGTGTCGATCCCGGCGTTGAAGGTCAGGCGCCTGGCGTTTCGGCCGTCGGCGTCGGCGACGTACAGTTCCGCGTTTCCGTCCTTGGTTGAGCAGAAGGCCAGCTTCCGGCCGTCGGGAGAGAAGGAGGGAGAGAAATTGACTCCCCGCGTCGATACGGCTTCGAAACGGCCCTTGTCGAGATCGAGGATGTAGAGGCCGGCGGAATCTTTTTTATATGAGGTGTAGGCGATTCGCCGTCCGTCGGGGGACCAGGCGGGCATGTAGTCCCGGACGGAATTGAACGTCAGGCGCGTCTGGTTCGCGCCGTCGTAATCCATCATGTACAGCTCATCGTTTCCGTCGCGGTTTGAAACGAATACGATCTGGGATGTAAAAATCGGCTTTTCGCCGTAGACGTTGAGCACGTCATCGGCCAGCCGGTGGGCCATGAGACGGAGCAGATCCGGTTCGGCCTGGAAGCGCTTGCCCATGATGAACCGCTCCGCTCGGATGTCGTAGAGTTTGCCCTCGAGGACGATGTTTCCGCCTTCGGCTTCGGAGACTTCGCCCGTGAGAAGAAGCGCGGCCTGGATCGAAGCCCAGTCTTTGAAGGCGATCGGTCCCGGCGCCAGCGGCTTGATGTAGGAATAATAGCTCTTGGGCAGGAGCTGGAAGACGCGGCTGAAGTTCAAGTCGGCCGCCAAGACCTCGTGGAGGGCGGCCGCCGCGTTTTGGGCCTTGGCCGAGCTCCCCGGGACGAGGAAATTGGGAAGGGCCAGGGCGATGGCCGGAACACCCTCGCGAATGGTCAGGACGACATCCTGTTGGGGAAAAAGGAAGGCGGCGGCGAAGCACGCCAGAACAAGACAGACGGGAAGGGTTTTCATCGGGAATGCTCGAAAATGAGGAAAATGCCGAGAGAGTCCTTGTCGTAGTCCCTGGGGAGGGGCGGGAAGGGCGAAGACCGCTGAACCGATCTCACGGCCGACTGGTCGAGCGACCGCAGGCCGCTCGATTCATGGATCCGGACGTCGGAGATCCGGCCGTCGCGGAATATCTGGAAATAAACGACCGACTGGAAGTCGCCCTTGACTCCGGGGTCGACAAGCGAGGTGAACCAATTGGAGGAGACGCGGTCGGTGATGATCTGGAGGTAATAGGTGTAGGGGAAATCCGAAAGGCCGATCTGCGAGGCGAGTCCCGTCCCGAACCCTCCGCCTCCGCCCTCGCCCATGCCGATCCGAACGCCCGAGCCGCCTCCGCTCCTTTCCGCGGAGCCCTGGGCCGAGGGAGCGGCTCCGGGCTGGGGCGCGGAAACGGACGCCTTCTTTTCGGCCGTCTTGTCCCGCTTGGGCTTGTCGGTCGGGTAGCGGAGATCGGAACGGGGCCGGTCCTGCATTTTCTGGACCGTAGTCAGGTCCCTGAGACTGGCTTTCGGGATTTCGGCAGCCGACGGCCGGCCGGAACGGGCCCTGAGGCCTCCTTCCCCTCCTCCCGGCAGTCCGCCGAAATTGAGGGGGATGTAATGGACCAGCGCAGGTTTCTTGACCAGAGGAAGCCGTGGCGAGGCGGCGATCAGAACGATGAGCGTGGCGTGGGCCACGGCGGAGAAGGCCAGAGCCCGCCTGAACGCCCGGCCCGCCGTCTGAGGAGAGGTCACCGTTTCCTCCCGGGCTTGGGCTTGACCGCCCCGGGCTCGGTGACCAGGCCGACGACTTCGACGCCCGCTTTCTTGACCGCGTCCAGGGTTTCGATGAAGAACCCGTACGACAGGTCCTTGTCCGCCTGGATGAAGGCGATTTTTTTCTCGCGGCCGGAGAACATGTTTTTCAGGGTCCGTTCCAGGAGCTGGAGGTTGACGACCGCTTCGCCGATGTGAATGTAGCGGTCCTTGGTGATGGTCAGGACGACGCCCTCCTCGGCGGGCGAGGACTCGGTCTCGGCCTGGGGCAGCGCGACGCCGATTCCGGACTGCATCATCGGCGCCGTGACCATGAAAATGACGAGCAGGACCAGCATGACGTCCACGAAGGGCGTGACGTTGATCTCGGAGAGGGACGTGCCGATGTCCCGGCGTCCCCGTCTCAAGGGAGTGACTTTAAGAGCCATAGAGTTTTTCGACGATACCCAGGAATTCCGAGGAAAAGTCCTCCATGTCGCCGATGAGGTCCTTGATGCGGCTCAGGTAAGCGTTGTAGGCGATGACCGCCGGGATGGCGGCGAACAGACCCACGGCCGTGGCGATCAGGGCCTCGGCGATGCCCGGGGCCACGGTGACCAGGCTGGCCGAGCGGACGACGCCGATTTTGTGAAAAGCGTCCATGATGCCCCACACCGTACCGAACAGGCCGATGAAGGGCGTGACGCTCCCGGTCGTGGCCAGAAAGCTCATCATCCGCTCGAGCTTCGAGATCTCGCTGTTGGCCGCCTTGCTCAGGGCGCGGCTCAGGCTGTCCACGTTCGAAGGGGTGAGGGTGATGCGGGGATTGGACTTGGCCAGGTAAGACAGCTCCTTGTATCCGGCCTGGAAGATGCCGGCCAGAGGGCTCTGAGGGTGGCGCTTGGCGGATTCGTTGACCTCGGACAGGTTCCGGCTCTTTTCGAAGACGGCGAGGAACTTCCGCGAGTGAAGGCCGGCGGTTTTCAGCATCCGGCGCTTGTGGACGATGATCGCCCATGAGAACACGGAAAAGAAGATCAAGATCAAGAGGACGAGCTTGACCACCAGGCTGGCGTCGATAATGAGTCTGAATACGTTCATGGCTTCGGAAGTCAAGGTAGCACATGTGTTTTTGCGCTGTCAAATCAGCGGCCGCGCGGTGCCTTTCTAACACATGAGCTCGCTTCGCTCGCTGCCTCCTTTTCTCGGACTTCGTCCTGCGACCAAGGGGGCATACCCCCTTGGAACCCCCCGACGATCGGCCGGCAGCCGATCGTCCCGTCGGTTCCCCCCATCGGCTGGCCGATGGGGCCCCCCTTCCGCTATGGCGGCCTCGGGACGAATCCGGCGCCTTCCAACCCGGGATATTCGCCTAAGTTAAATAAGCCGGTCAGGAAGCGCGGCCGGCCCCCGATTGACAACGCGCCGGGGGAGGGATAGAGTTTTGATTCGACGGGGAAGGGTCTAAAAACAGGCGAAAATGAAGGAAAAACGATTTCGACCGGCCCAGGTGCTGGCCCTGAGCTTCATGGGGGCGATCCTCCTGGGGACGATTCTCCTTTCCTTGCCGATCAGCTCCGCCTCGGGCCGCATCTCTTTCATCGACCGCCTGTTCACCTCGACATCGGCGGTGTGCGTCACGGGGCTCATCGTCAAGGACACGCCGGTCGATTTCAGCCCCGCCGGCCAGATCTTCATCCTCATCCTCTTTCAGCTCGGCGGCCTGGGAATCATGACGTTCAGCACCTTCGTTTTGTTCGTCGCGGGACGGAAGATCTCGCTCCGCGATCAGATCGTCGTCCAGGAGGGGTATCATCCCGGCCGCCTCCATGATTTCCGGGGACTGGTGCGCCACATCTTCCTTTTCGCCTTCAGCATCGAGCTCGTCGGCTGCCTGTCGCTCTTCGTGCGTTTCCTCAGGGATTTTCCCCCGCTCCGGGCTTTGAGCCTCGCGGGATTCCATTCGGTCTCGGCTTTCTGCAACGCCGGATTCTCCTTGTTCAGCCGCAGCCTGGCCGACTACCGGGGCGACGTCTGGGTGAATGTGACGGTCATGCTGCTCATCATCCTGGGCGGGCTCGGATTTCTGGCCCTCCAGGAAGTCTGGGACCGGCTGTCCGGCTGGCGGCGGGGGCGGAAGCCCGTGTTCTCGCTTCACACCCGGGTGGTGCTGGCGACCACGCTGTTCATGATCTTTATCGGCTCTCTTCTCTTCTTCGCCCTCGAGTCGGGCCGGGTCATGAAGGGCCTTCCCGCGGGCGAGAAGGTGATGGCCTCCGTTTTTCAGTCGGTCACGGCCCGGACCGCGGGTTTCAATACCGTGGACCTCGGCGCCCTGGGCGGCGCCGCGGCCCTGGTGCTGATGGCCCTCATGTTCGTCGGCGCCTCGCCGGGCTCGGCCGGCGGAGGGGTGAAAACCGCCACGGCGGCCGTCGTCGCGGCCTACATCCGGTCGCGGCTCCAGTCGCGGGAGTCGGTGGGGCTTTTCAACCGCTCGGTCTCCATGGATATCGTCTGCAAGGCCTTCACCCTGCTCGCCCTGAGCCTGGGGCTCGTGGCCCTCGCTTCACTCGCCCTCCTCGCCGCCCAGCCGGAGCTCAGCCTCAGGGAAGTCCTGTTCGAGGTCATGTCGGCCTTCGGCACGGTCGGCCTGTCCCTGGGGACGACGGCCAAGCTCACCACGATGAGCAAAGCCGTGCTCATTCTGACGATGTACTGCGGACGCGTCGGCCCCCTCGTGCTGCTCTACGCTTTCAGCCGGCCGAAGCCCCGCGGCCGGTTCGAGTATGTTGAAGAGGACGTGCTGATCGGTTAAAATAAAGGGAAAGGAAATTTCCTCAATGAGATTCGCCGTTCTGGGAATGGGCAGTTTCGGCTCGAACATCGCCCATACGCTTTTCAAGCTGGGCCACGAAGTCCTGGCCGTGGACAGCGACAACGACAGGGTGGATTCCGTCAAGGATTTCGTCTCGCACGCGGTCCATATGGACGCCGCCTCCAAGGAGAACTTGGAGGCCCTCCAGATGGAGGACCTGGACGTCGTCGTCGTCAGCCTCGGCCCCCAGATGGAGCCTTCGATTCTGGCCGTCCTCTATCTCCACGAGATGGGCGCCAAGCGGATCATCGCCAAGGCCTTGACCGAGGACCACGGCAAGATCCTGGACTCGGTCGGGGCGACCGAGGTCATCTACCCCGAAAAGGACATGGCCGTCCGCACGGCCCAGCGCTTGAGCAGCCGCAACGTCCTGGAATGCCTGCCCCTGATCTCCGGGTTGAGCATCCAGGAGATCGCCCCGCCCGACAAGTTCATCGGCAAGAGCCTGCGCCAGCTCGACCTCCGCAACAAGTACGGCATCCAGGTCATCGCCATAAAAGAGATCATCCCCGAAAAAACCACGCTCGTTCCGCCCGCGGATTTCGTCATCAAGGACAGCGACATCCTCATCCTCATAGGCGAGGAGAAAGACCTGGCCCGGATGAATTCCCGCTGAGCGGGCCGGTTTCCAAGGCGCCCTCAGTCGACGACGACTTCGTCGGCGAAGATCCAGGTCTTGATGCCGGCCAGGGGATGGCCGGCCGGACAGGGGCCGGCGTTGCGGGCCCGGACGCGGACATGCCGGGCTTTCACGGATTCCAGATCCACGGACACGTCCCGGATCAAACGGTCGGCGGTTTTCCGCGGGACCCTCGGCCAGGCCGTGCCCGCATGGCGGAACGTCCGGCCGTCGGTCGAGACGAAAAATTCCACCTGATCCGGGATGGTCACGGCGACGCTGGCGTGCTGAAGGAAGCCGCACGAAAGACGGCGGACGTGAAGGACCTGTCCCAAATCGACCGTGATTTCGACGTCCGTGCCTTCGAACCCCTGCCAGGCGCCGTCGAGATGATCGGGAGCTCCGCGCACGCCGTCGGCCAGGGATGAAAGGCCGGCCGCCGGGTAGCGGCTGCTGAAGGACGGGGAAAGGGCGACGCGACCCCCGCGGCCGCGATGTCCGACGAACTCGCGCTCCTCGACACGGCCGTAAGGCCGTCCCTCGAGGAACGCGGCGGCTTTCAGGCGGCAGGAGCCGGTGATTTCGACCGGCTCCCGGTAAACAGGCGACCGGAGAGTCGGCTGTGTTCCGTCGAACGTGTAGCGGATCTCGAGGCCCGGCTCTCTCGACTGCACGGCGGCCGTCAGCCGGTCCGACTCGGCCTGGAAGGACGTTGCGATGCTCAGCGGCCGGGCCTCTTCGCCCACGCGGACGCCGAGAGCCTCGAGACGCGGCCGATGGGCCCGCAGGCGGCTTCGAAAGTCTTGGAAGTCCCTGTCTCCGGCCCGGCTCCAGAGGACCTCGGCCATGGCCAGAATTCTTGGGAACATCTTGCCGTCGATCGTTTCCTGAGGAGCGTATTCGGTCCACATGTTGCACTCGCCGCCCAGAATGTGCCGCGACTCTTCGATCGTCAGGCCCGGCGGAACGGGCTCGAACGCGTAGACCCGGCGCAGATCCGTCCGGCTCAGGTCGTAATCGAAGTAGGCGTGGCTCACGGGCGAGACGACGGCGTCGTGGCCCGAGCGCGCCGCGGCCAGGGCGCCGTCGAAGCTTCGCCAGGACTGGACAACGGCGTTGGGAGCCAGGCCGCCCTCAAGAATTTCGTCCCACCCGATCAGGATGCGTCCTTCGGATGACAGAAACCTCTCAATGCGGCGGATGAAATAGCTCTGGAGCTCGCTTTCGTCCTTGAGCCCCTCGGCACGCATGCGGGCTTGGCATTTGGGACAGGCGTTCCAGCGGTCCTTGGGGGCCTCGTCCCCCCCGATATGGATGTAAGGCCCCGGGAAGAGGCCGATGACTTCGGAGAGAACATCCTCCAGGAAAGCGAACGTCCGGTCGTTGCCCGCGCAGTAAACGTCTTTGTAAACGCCCCACAGGGTCGGGACATCAAAGGGTCCGCCCGTGCACGACAACTCGGGATAAGCCGCCAGGGCGGCGACCGAGTGGCCGGGCATCTCGATCTCGGGGACAACGGTCACGAACCGGCTCCGGGCGTAGGCGACGACCTCGCGGATGTCGTCCTGGGTGTAAAACCCTCCGTAGCGGTTGCCGGCGTCGTCCGTGCGCCAGGCGCCGATCTCCGTGAGAAGGGGGTATTTCTTGATCTCGATGCGCCAGCCCTGGTCCTCGGTCAGGTGCCAGTGGAAGCGGTTCATTTTATGGACGGCCAGGAGATCGATGTATCTTTTGACGAATTCCTTGCTCATAAAATGTCGGCCGCAGTCGAGGAGCATGCCCCGCCAGCCGAAACGGGGCCGGTCCGTGACGGTGAGACAAGGAAGAGCAAGAGTTCCGTCGTGTTCGATCCTCAGCGCCTGGCGCAGCGTCTGGACTCCGTAAAAAAGCCCCGCGGCGGCGTTGGCTTCAAGACGAATCTCGCCGGGCAAGACCTTGAGAATGTATCCTTCGGCGCCGAGATCGGGTTTTTTCGCCCGCAGCGACAGGCGGATGGCTGCGCCGGCGGCGCCGCCGGGAAGAGAGCGCGTTTCCCCGATTTTCAGTCCGCCCCCGGAACCCCAGACCAGGTTTTCGGCGAGATAGGCGGCCACGGGAGCGGTCTCCGTCCAGTGGTCCTCCAGGACGACGACGGTGTCCCGGCTGAAGACGAAGCGTCCGGGATGAAATTCGGTGTTCCACGGCCGGGGGATGATGTTGAGGACGGCGTCCCGGTCGGCGGGCGCCGGCGCTTGAGCCGCGGCGTAAGACGCGTATTTCAGGAAGGGCGCAAGAGCCAGAGCCGTTCCGAGAACGAACAAGAGCCGTCGTCGTCGCCGCGGGAGGGAGGCATCGGGGAAGGACATGTCGGCAGTCGTCCTTTCAAAAAACGCTTCGCCGGCCATCCTACCACAGCCGACCGGCCGTCTGTCAAAAGGATGCCGCCGAAAACGGCTCGCCCCCCGCGAACCGTCCCCCGGCCCCACGGGGGAGCCGCGTTCCGCGCCCCGCCCGGCCGCGAAGCCGTCGCTCACAGGAGCCGGTTGAGGATCGCCAGGGCCGCTGGCTTGGCCTGCTCGCCGCTTTCCTTGACCGGTCCGACGCACGAGGGGCAGCCCTCGGCGCAGGGACAGGCCTCGACCGTGCGGCGGCAGGCCTCGAGAAGCTCCCCTCCCAGTTCGAAAAGCGCCGGGCTCAGGCCGATGCCGCCCGGGTAGTTGTCGTAAAGGAAAATGTTGGGCGAGAACTCCTCGTCGTTGAAGCGGGGCGCTTCCTCGCCGCCGGCGGTACGGAGGTCGAAGCCGCGCGGCGGCAGGGATTCTCCCGTGGCGTTGTCGCCGATCGAAACGCCGATGTCGTGCGGGTCGCACATGAGGTACAGGGGTGCGACGTTGTGCAGGACCGTCGCCAGGCCGTAGAGGCCGTTGATCTTCTGTTCCGCGGAGAAAGACAATTCCCCCATGAGCGAGGCGGGGATCGTCAGCCACCAGGCCGTGGTGTGCATTTCGTTCTCGGGGAGCTTCAGGTCGCCCGCGCCGACGTTCTCCTGGGTGAAGAACTTGATCTTCTTGAAGCCCACCACCTGGACGGCCACGTGGACCTCTCCGCGGGAGACTTCGCCGCCCGGCAGGCGGTCGTGATCGAAGCGGTCCAGGACCTTGATTTTCGTGTAGTCGATGGCGTCCGTGTAGTAGTCCACGTCCGTCTTCTTGACATAAGCCTTGCGCTCGTCGTAATCGAGGCTCTCGACGAAGTACTGCTCGCCTTCGCAGATGTAGACGGCCTTGGGGTGGAGCGTCGTCAGGGCCGAGGAGAAGTCCACCTCGGCCAGGACCTGGTGCTTGCCCGTCGTGTCCACGACCACGAAATTGTCGGAGCTCACGCTCCGCAGGCTGACGGCGTCGGCCGGGTAGGCCTCGGAGGTGTAGTGCCATTTGCCCCGGGTGTGGTGCAGGACCTCGCTTTCCTCGAGGTACTTGAGGATGTCTTCGATTTTCGCCCGGCCGAACGTTTCCCCGTCGGCGAAGGGGAGCTCGAATGCGGCGCACTCGACGTGGTTGACCAGGATGGACAGGTTGTCGGGGTTGATGAGCGCGTGCTCGGGAGTGCGGGAGAAAAAGTATTCGGGATGGGCGACGATGAACTGGTCGAGGGGCGTCGAGGAGGCGACCAGGACCGCCGCCGAGGGGCCCGACTTCCGCCCCGCCCGCCCCGCCCGCTGCCATGTCGAGGCGATCGTCCCCGGGTAGCCGGCGAGCACCGCGACATCCAAACTGCCGATGTCGATGCCCAGCTCCAGGGCGTTGGTCGAGACCACGCCCAGGATGTCGCCCCGGCGCAACCCCTTCTCGATTTCCCTTCGCTTGAGAGGGAGATAGCCGCCCCGGTAGCCCCGGATGCGGCCCTCTTCGGCCACGGACTTCTCGAAGTCCTCCTTGAGGTAGGTCACGAGGACCTCGGTCAGGAGGCGGCTGCGGGCGAAGACGATCGTCTGCAGCCTGTTTTTAAGGAAAATCGAGGCCACGCGCCTTGACTCATTGACGTAGGAGCGGCGGATGCCGAGATGGGGATTGACCACGGGCGGGTTGTAGAAAATGAAATGCTTCTCCCCGCGCGGCGCCCCGTTGTCGTCGATAAGCGCGACGTCCCGTTCGATCATCCTGCCGGCGATGTCCGCCGGGTTGGCGATCGTGGCTGTGGAAAAGATGAAGCGCGGGTCCGATCCGTAGAAGCGGCAGATGCGGCGCAGGCGGCGCAGAACATTGGCCAGATGGCTGCCGAAGATGCCGCGGTAGTTGTGGAGCTCGTCGATGACGAAATAGCGGAGGTTCTCGAAAAGCTTGACCCACTTGGTGTGGTGGGGCAGGATGCCGGCGTGGAGCATGTCGGGATTGGTGAGGATGATGTGGCCGCGGGCGCGGATGGCCTTGCGCGCGTCCTGGGGGGTGTCGCCGTCGTAGGTGAAGATGCGGATGTCCCGGCCGAGGAGTTTGATCGTCTCGTCGAGCTCGGCGCGCTGGTCCTGAGCCAGGGCCTTGGTGGGGAAGACGTAGGCCGCCCGGACGGAGGGGTCCTTAAGGACGGCGTCGAGCACGGGCAGGTTGTAGCACAGCGTTTTGCCCGAGGCCGTGGGAGTGACGACGACGATGTCCCGGCCTTCCTGGAGCATCTCCCAGGCCCGCCGCTGGTGGCTGTAGAGCTTCGGGAAGCCTTTCCGGCGCAGGGCGTCGCGGAGGTCGGGATGGACGGCGTCCGGATAGTCCTCGAATCGGCCTTCCGCCGCCGGCAGGCGCTTGAAGGCGCACAGGGAATGATTTTTCAGGCCGATTTCCTGGAGGAGGTCCAGGGATTTGATGAGCGCGACTTCTCTGTCCGTTGTCACGGCGGCGTCCGTAGTGTATCCTAGCACAACACCGCGGCGCCGGCCAATTTCGCCCGTCCTTCGCCGCCTTTCCATGGATCCGCGACTTTCTTCCGTTAGGTCCCGGTCGACGGGCCTCCGAAGAAGGCGGCGTGAACTTTGCGCCGACGGAATGCGTATAGAAAGAGAGGGCAGGAAGGCCCGAAGAGGAGCGCTTTGTCTGACGAGGAAATACGGGAGAACGATGAGATCACATACAACCGGAAGCTTGATCGGCTCGGGCCTGATTATGACCTTGGCCATTGGGGCGGCCGCCTTCTCGGCGCCGCAGGCCGCCGAGCCGGCGATTGTGCCCAGGACGGACAAACCGCCGGTCATCGACGGCATCCTGGACGACGAGGCCTGGACGACGGCCTTTAAGGCCGAGGGCTTCAAGACCTTCCAGCCCGACTTCGGCCGGGACCCCGCGCAGAAGAGCGAAGGGTATATGACCTACGACGCCGAGAACTTCTATTTCGCCCTGCGCTGCTTCGACCGGGAGCCGGACAAGATCAAGGCTTCGGTCAACAAGCGGGACGCCATGTTCGAGGACGATTTCGCCGGGGTTCTGATCGACACCTTCAACGACACGCAGAGCGCTTTCGGGTTTCTGGTCAATCCCCTCGGCATCCAGGGCGACGGCATGATGGATATCAACGGCAACCTGGCCGCCGATTACGACATGGTCTGGTCCAGCGCCGGCAGAATCTCCAAAGAGGAGGGCGCTTATACCGTCGAGATCAGGGTGCCGCTCAAGAGCCTGCGTTTCCCGAACAGGCCGGAGATCTCCATGAGACTGGGCTTCTTTCGGCAGTTGATCAGAGATTCGGAAATGAGCAGCTATCCGGATTGGCATCCGGATAAAGGCAGCGTCCTGGGACAAATGCTTCCCATCCGGGTTTCCGGCCTCAAGTACCATCGGGTCGTGGAAATCCTGCCCGCCCTGACCCACAGCAGCCGCTACGGCCACGCGGAGGGCGTTCTGGCGCGCGAGGAACGCGATACGGATTTCAGCCTCACGGCCAAAGTCGGCCTCACCTCGGACCTGACCGCCGATGCGACTTACAACCCCGACTTCAGCCAGGTCGAGGCCGATGCCGGGCAGGTCGACGTCAACCTCCGCTATAATCTCTATTTTCCTGAGAAGCGGCCTTTCTTCCTGGAAGGGAATGAGCTGTGGCAGTTCGCCGGCAACACGGAGGACGCCCCCCTGGTCCTGGCCGTCCACACGAGGACGATCATCAATCCCCTGTTCGGCCTCAAACTTTCGGGCAAGCTCACGTCGCGGGACACCCTGGCGGCCATCTACGCCCGGGACGACCTCCCGAGCGACGATGTCGACGCCCACCCCGATTTCGCCATCTTCCGCCTGAAGCATGCTCTGAAGGGCGATTCCTATCTGGGCGGATTTTACACCGGCCGGGAATACGGCCGGGGATTCAACCGTTTCGGCGGTCTGGACGGCCGCTTCCGGTTGAGCAACACCTCAGTCGCCTCGTTCCACCTTTTCGGCTCGCTGACGAAGGAGAACGGCGCCGAGACAGTCGAGCCCGGCCACGCCCTGGCCCTGGCCTACAACCATAGCACGCGCCGGGTCAACTTTTGGGTTGGCTATCAGGACGTCTCGAAGGATTTCCGCGTGGATACGGGGTTCTTGATGCGTACGGGAATGCGGCGCCTGGCCGTCTTCGGCATGTACTCCTTCTATCCGCAGTCGAAGTTTTTCCAGAAAATCGAGCCCTTCTACTGGAGCTCCCATATCTACGACACTCACGACCGGATGTTCGAAACGTTGAACATCTTCGTCCTCCGCTTCTGGATGCCCCGGAGCACGATGTTCCGCCTGGAAGGCCTTTTGGGCAACGAGGTCTACTCCGGGGGCCGTTTCGACCGAAGCGCCTTCGGCGCTCAGTTGGGTACCCAGCTGACCAAACACGTCCTTCTGTACCTTTTCGCCCGGCACGGGGGAGCCATTTACTACGATCCGGACGATCCCTACCAGGGATATGGAAACCGCGTCTCCCTGAGCGCGAATCTCCAGCCCACGGACAAGCTGGCCTTCAGTCTGGATCTGACCTATGCGGACTTCTTCCGGAAGACGACACGGGAAAAAATCTACGATTACACCATCGCCCGCAGCTGGAACACCTACCAGATCAACAAGTATCTTTTCCTGCGGGCCATCTTCGAGTACAACAACTACCGCAAACGGCTGACCGCGGACGCCCTCGTCTCCTTCACGTACATTCCCGGAACGGTCGTCTATGCCGGCTACGGCTCGGCCTTTCAGAAGCTGGAGTGGGACGGACAGGATTACGTGGACAGCGACCGCTACCTGGAGACCAAACGGGGGTTCTTTTTCAAGGTCTCCTACCTCTGGCGCCTGTGACGGTGCTCCGCCCCGGCCGCCGCGCTGAAGTCGCGGCGACGCGTCGCCGCGATCCAAAGCGACCTCATGCGACCGCACTCCAAAAACGGCCGGCCAAGGCTTCACCGGCATTGACCCCCTGGCCATTCAGGAATTGAAGCGCATCATCCGGTCGCTGAAATCCTCGGGTTTGGGCGTCCTGATCACCGACCACAGCGTCAGAGAGACGCTCCGCATCACCGAGCGGGCTTCAAACTGCGGACGACTGGTGCGGCGCGTCCGAATGAAATCCGAGGCATAGCCAGAGCGGGTTCGCGATGGGGACACGTCGGTGTCTGCGCGCCGGGCGCGTCTTTTTTGGAGTGCGGCGACGCGTCGCCGCTTTCCCCGGCGGCAGCATGATGCCGCCCCGAAGGAGCCGGCTCCTGCAGCTTGGCGGCTTCGCGGCCCGGCGCCCGATCGTGTTACAATGATTCCCCATGCTTGAGAAAATCCGGGTCCGGAAAGCGGCCCAGCACAACCTGAAAAACATCGACGTCGAGCTTCCCCGCCGCAAAATCATCGTCGTCACCGGGCCCAGCGGTTCGGGCAAGTCGTCCTTGGCTTTCGACACGCTCTATGCCGAGGGCCAGCGCCGCTACATCGAATGCCTGTCGGCCTACGCGCGCCAGTTCATCGAACAGATGGAGAAGCCCGAAGTGGAGTCCATCGAGGGATTGTCGCCCGCGATCTCCATCGACCAGAAAACCGTTTCCCTCAGCCCGCGCTCGACGGTGGGCACGGTCACGGAAATCGCCGACTTCTTCCGCCTTCTCTACGCCAAGACCGGAGAGGCCCATTGCCCGGAATGCGGGCGCCCGGTCCGCTCCCAGACCCCGGACGAAATCCTCTCCCGGCTCGGCGAGGCCTTCGCCGGCCGGAAGGTCAAGATCCTGGCGCCCGTCGTCCGGGGGCGCAAGGGGGAACACCAGCGCCTTTTCGAAAGACTGAGAAAGAAAGGCTATCTTCGGGCGCGGGTTGACGGACGGATGAGAGAGCTCGATGAGCCGATCTCCCTGGCCAAAACCAAAGCGCATACGGCCGAAGTGCTGGTGGACGAACTGGACGTTTCGCCTGCGGCGGAGCCGCGCCTTGAGGAGGCCGTCAAACGGGCTCTCGACCTTTCCTCCGGCGACTTGCTGACGGTGACGGAGGACGGCGTCGAGGCCGTGTTTTCCCAGAAGCTTCTCTGCCCCTTCTGCCGCGTCGGATTGGCCGAACTCGAGCCGCGCACGTTTTCCTTCAACAGCCCCTACGGCGCCTGTCCCCGATGTCACGGCCTGGGGTATCTGACCGCGGCGGACGAGTGGGGCGGCGCCGAGTTGACGGACGAGGTCTGTCCCGAATGCCGTGGGCGGCGGCTGAAGAAAGAAAGCCTGGCCGTCACGGTCGGCGGAATGAACATCTTCGAAATGGGCGAGCTCCCGGTCGCCCGCCTGGAGGGAGCGCTGTCCTCTCTCCCCGCGTCTCAGGACACGGAGCCCGTCGCTGCCCGCATCATCAGGGAGATCCTCGGCCGTCTTCGAGTCATGAACGATCTCGGATTGTCCTACCTCCATCTCAATCGGAGCGCGGCTTCTCTCTCGGGAGGCGAGGCGCAGCGCCTGCGGCTGGCGGCTCAGGTCGGGTCCAAACTGAGGGGCGTCCTCTACGTCTTGGACGAGCCGACGATCGGACTCCATCACCGGGACAACGGACGGCTCATCGGCCTTCTGCGCCGCATCCGGGACGAGGGCAACACGGTGGTCGTTGTCGAACACGACGAGCAGACCATCCGCGCCGCGGATTATGTGCTCGATCTCGGCCCGGGGGCGGGAGAGGACGGAGGATTCAAAGTGGCCGAGGGCGACCTGGCCCGGATCCTGTCTTCCCCGCGGTCTTTGACGGCCGAATACTTGCGCGGCGAGCGGGAAATCCCCCTCCCGGCCGAGCGCCGGAAACCGACCGGCTGGATCACGATCAAGCGGGCGGCCGAGCACAACCTGAAGGGCATCGACGTCCGAATTCCACTCGGAGTCATGACCGCCGTGACGGGTGTCAGCGGTTCGGGCAAGAGCACCCTTGTCCAGGACATTCTTTTTCGGCATCTGACGAACGCTCTCCACAAAACCCGGCGGCGCGTGGGAGCCCATTCCGGCATCTTGGGCGTCGGACAGCTGGACAAGGTGGTTTCCGTCGATCAAAAGCCCATCGGCCGCACGCCGCGGTCCAATCCCGCCACCTACACGGGCGTCTTCGGCCCCTTGCGCGAGCTCTTCGCCGGCACTCCGGAAGCGAGAATGCGCGGCTACGGCCCGGGGCGTTTCAGTTTCAACGTCGCCGGCGGCCGATGCGAGGAATGCGGCGGAGCGGGCGTCAAGAAAGTGGAGATGCATTTTCTGCCCGACGTCTTCGTCACCTGCGACCGTTGCGGCGGGAAGCGCTACAACCGGGACACCCTGGCCGTGACGGTCAAGGGACGGACCATTCACGATTTCCTGGAGATGACGCTTGAGGAAGCGTACGGACTTCTGAAAGCCCATCCGGTTTTGAAGCGCAAGCTGGGAGTCCTGAGAAGAGTCGGGCTGGGCTATGTGAGGCTGGGACAGCCGGCGCCCACCCTGTCCGGGGGGGAAGCCCAGCGCATCAAGCTCGCCCGCGAACTGGGCAAGATGGGCACGGGGCGGACTCTTTACCTTCTGGACGAGCCGACCACCGGCCTTCATTTCGACGACATCCGCAAGCTGCTCGAGGTCCTGGCCGCTCTGGTGAAGCTGGGCAACACGGTCATCGTCATTGAACACAACCTGGAGGTCGTCAAATCCTGCGACCACGTCATCGACATGGGGCCCGAAGCCGGGGAGGAGGGCGGCTGGGTGGTGGCCGAAGGAACGCCGGAAGACGTGGTCCTGGAAGACCGTTCTTTTACCGGCCGGTGTTTGAAGAAGGCTCTGGCCCGGACGGCGACGGAGAGCTGAACCATGGGCTTCGACGGCATCATCGGACAGGAACGGGCCATCACGATCCTGCGTCTCGCACTGCGCCGGGGCCGGCTGCCGCAGTCCCTGCTTTTTTCGGGGCCGGAGGGCGTGGGCAAGAGACGGACCGCATTCGCCCTGGCCAGGGCGTTGAATTGCGAACAGGGCGGGGACGAGCCGTGCGACGCCTGTCCGCAATGCCGCGCCGTCCTGGCCGGCATGGAGAAGGAGGAAAGGGGATCTCCCGACGTCAAGGAAATTCTGCCCGGCGGCAAAGAGGAGCCTCCCGACGAGGAGAGAAGAAAAAACGAGGAAGAATCGGGCAAAGACTCGATCAAAGTCGCCCAGATCCGCTACGTCAAATATTTCGCCGCGCGGCGGCCCCTCTTCGGACGGAAGCGCGTGTACATCATTTCCCAGGCGGAGAAAATGGTCGAACCGGCCCGAAACGCCTTTCTCAAGGTTCTGGAAGAGCCGCCTCCCCTGACGCACTTCATCCTTTTAACGGCTTATCCCGAGCAGCTACCGCCAACCATCATCTCGCGCTGCACGAGAATTCCCTTCGGATTGATCCCCCGAGAAGACATCGAAAAGCATCTCCTCTCGCTCGGCCGGGATGCGGAAGAGGCCCGCGTGCTGGCCCGCCTTTCCCGCGGAAGCCTGGACGCGGCTCTGGAAACCGACTGGGAGGATGTCAGCCGGGAGCGGAGGGAGGCGTGGGACATCCTTCGCACCCTCTTGCGGAGACAGGGCGGCGCGGACTTCCTGGAAGATTACGGATCTCTGCGCCGAGGGGAGAAAACGAACGAAATTCTAAGGCGGCTGTGGGGGTCCATGGAGGTGTTTCTGCGGGACCTCCTTCTCGTCCGCGAATCCGGTGATCCCGGGAGGCTCATGAACCCCGACTATGAGGACGATTTGAAGGCCGAGGCTTCCCGGCTTTCCTCCGGCGAAATCCAGGCCGCCTTGGACCGGGTCGCCCGTTCCCTGGCCGGGCTGGACCGGAGCCTGAACAGGAGCCTCCTTGTCAGCGCGTTCTATTCGGATATAATAGATCGGTAGCCATGTCCGAAATCGCCAGAGTCCTGTCCCGCCGCACACGAAAAGAGCATTGCGCCTATAAGGGGGATCTGGATCTGAAAAGGGGCGACCGCTGTCTCGTCGAGTCGGAGTTCGGAGGCGACCTGGTCGACGTCCTCGCGGAGAACAGCGAGATCAATCTGCGTCCCGAGCTGCTGAAAAGAATTCCCCGCATTCTTTACAAAGCGACCGAAGACGATGAACGGAAGTTCGAGTGGCTTCTGGAAAGAGAGCAGCACGCATTCGGCTTATGTCTGGAAAGAATCAAAGCCCGCAACCTGCCGATGAAATTGTCGGCCGTCCGCTATTTTTTCAACGAGAAAAAGGGGATTTTCTTTTACACCGCGGACGGCCGCATCGATTTCCGCCAGCTGGTCAGGGACCTGGCCAAAGAGCTGAGGATGCGCATCGAGATGCGCCAGATCGGCGTGCGGGACGAAGCCAAGCTTATCGGCGGACTGGGCGTCTGCGGCCGCCCCCTGTGTTGCTTCAGTTTCATGAGGAATTTCGAGCCGGTGACCATCCAGAAGGCCCGCAAGCAGCAGATCGTCATCAACCCCACAAAAATATCGGGACTGTGCGGCCGCTTGATGTGCTGCCTGGCGTTCGAGGAGGAAGGCCTGGGCCGGCTGTATACGGGGGAGGAACGCGTTCCTGTCGACGAGCTTTCCCAGGAAAAGAGGGGGTGAGACGCCCGAAGGCGTCTCACCGGAATGAAAATAGAGGCGGGAGGGGCTAGTCCTTGCGGATTCGGAATTCCGCTTTGTTCGAAACCGTGATCAGGGTTCCCGGCGGAGAATAGGCTTTCACTTCCCAGGAGTATGTCCGTCCCGGCTTGAGCCGCTCTTGAATGTTCGCGGGAAGGTCGAGGCGGTTTTCGTCGGTCTCGCCCGACCAGATCAACTCCCGGCCGGAGAGAGAAAGAACGTAACGGGCCTTTCGGGAAAGAGGCGTCCATTCGAAAAAGCGGGGGACGGGTTCGATTTCGTCCCTAGGGGAGAGAAGCTCGAGAGTCTCGCCGCGGATGGCTTCGTCATCGCCCAGGGTGAACACGGGCGGGACATTCGGCCGGCGGAGCCCAGCCAGGACGAGGACGAGAACGACAACGGCCGCCGAGGCGGCCGCCGCCCACCAGGGCTTGAAACGCCAGGCTCTTCCCGGCCCGAGGCCGGAAGCCTTTTCCGAGCCGGCAGGACGGGCGCGGGCGAAAATTTCGTCGCTCCTGTCTTTGATCACCTGGACGACTTCTTCTCGGGCTTTCAATTCTTCGAAGCAGGACCGGCAATTGAAAAAATGCTCCTCGAAGCGGTTTTTCTCG
>JAFGAV010000095.1 GCA_016933515.1 Candidatus Aminicenantota bacterium | reverse complement strand
TGCACTCGGCCTTGGTCAAGGCCACGCCGGCCCTCGAGGGGGATTCCCACGGCGACGAGACGACGCTCTTCCGGACCAAGCTGTTCCTGGAACACTACAATTTCCGGCTCATCGGCTACGTCTGCTTCGGGCTGATGGTCCTGCTGATCGTGGCCGGCTTCGCCTCGGGAAAGGCCGGCCTCTCGGCCGCCGGCGCGGCCGCGATGTTCCTGCCGGTGTTCGCCCAGTTCGCCGGGGTCATGTTCTTCCTGGCCGGGCTGGGCTTCCTGAACCTGGCCTGGCTGCCTGTCCTCGACGTCTCGTTCGACGTCGGCCGGCTCGGCGACATCGTCTATTGGCCTTACGATGCCCTCATGTCGCTTTTCGGCCGGTGGGGCATCGACGCCCATCCGCCGTTGGTCTACGCGGCGATCGGCGGGGGCCTGCTCCTGTTCATCCTTGGGACCCTGGCCTGGTTCGTCTCCCGCCAGAGAAAGCGGGACGTCGCCGATTTCTGGGTCTACCGTCTCTCGCGCCACCCCCAGTACCTCGGCTGGATCCTCTGGAGCTACGGAATGCTCCTGGCCCTCAAGCGCATCCGCTATCCCCGCAGGTCCTGGGACATCCCGGCCAGCCTGCCTTGGCTACTTTCCATGATGGTCATCGTCGGCGTCGCCCTGCTCGAAGAGAGGAAAATGAAAAGGACCTCGGGAGAGGCCTACGACGCCTACAGGAAGAAGGTCTCGTTCCTCATCCCCCTGCCCCGCTTCCTCAGAACGGCATTGGCCGCCCCGGTTCGTCTCCTTTTCGGGAAGAGCGTCCCGGAGCGCAAAGGGGAGATCGCCGCGGCGCTGGTCATGGTCACCGCCCTGCTCATGTTCTCTTCCCATTTCTATGCCCGTCATCGCCGTTACGCTCAGCTCGACGTTCCCGTCGGGATCGTCCGATCGGAGACCTCCCGCGTGGAGAGGCTGGTCGAGGAGATGAAGCGGGCGGAGGGCTGGAGACGAAAGAACCGGATCGCCGACGCCCTGGCGGACATCGGCCGGCCGGCGACCGGACCGCTCATCGAATTGCTTGACGACCCGGACCCCGAAAGGCGCCAGGAGGCCGCCCGGGCCCTGGGCCTGGTCGGAGAGGCCCGGGCCGTCGACCCGCTCCTCGGGAAGCTCTCCGACGAGAGCCTCGACGTCCGGTTCAAGGCTGTCGAGGCCCTCGGGAGGCTGCGGGCGCAGGAGGCTGTCGATCCTCTCATCGCCCTCCTCGAGAGCCGGACCAAGGACCTCTCCCGGCTCGCGGCCGTGGCTCTGGGCCGGATCGGCGCGGAAGCCGCGGTCGAATCCCTTCTCAGGTTTCTTGACTGTCCGAACTGGTGGGACCGAGTGGCCGCCGTCGACGCCCTGGGGGAGATCGGCTCCGAAGCCCCGCTGAAGGCCCTGGTGGCCAGATTCGACGGCGAGGAGGTCCATGTCCGCCGATCGATCGTCGTGGCCCTGCTCAAGATCGGCTCCGACCGGGCCCTGGGAACGCTTGACGCGGCGCTCAACGACGAGGACAGAGAGGTCCGCCTCTACGCCGCCGAGGCCTTGAAGAGGCTTCGCGCCTCCGCAGGCGTCCCGGGTCCGGACAGCTGCACGATCGTCATGGCCGACCGGGACGACCTCGTCCTGGCCGGCAACAACGAGGACCGGGACCATCCCCAGACGTCGGCACAGACGGCCGTTGTGCATCGAACGGAAACGGTTACCTTCCCGTCTGGCCCGTTCAAGATCGCCGGCGAGCTCCGCCTCCCCGAGGGGGAAGGCCGCCATCCGCTCGTCATCATGGTCCATGGGGACGGCCCCGCCACCAGGGCGTATTTCGCCACGTTGAAAGAGACGATCCTCCAGGCGGGGTACGCGACGCTGATATGGGACAAGCCCGGCAGCGGCCAGTCAACCGGATCGCTCAGCCAAGCAAACAGGTTGGCCGAGCGGGCTTCCATCCTGCTGGACGCCGTAAAGGTCATGAAGAACCATCCGGCCATCGACTCCGGCAGGATCTGCCTCTGGGGCATCAGCCAGGCCGGCTATGTGATGCCCTTGGCCCTCGAGCGGACGGACGACATCAAGTTCATGATCGTCGTCGGCGGGCCGGGCATGAGCGGCATCGACCAGACGGCCTATCTCATCCGGAGACAGCTGATGTTCGCCGGCGTCCCCGAGGACAGGGCCCGGCGGATGGAAGCGCATTTCAAGGGGCTCTATACCTCCCGAACCTTCGAGGAGTATATCGGGCACGCCAGGCCGCTTTATGACGATCCGGTCCAGAGGAGGCTCGGATTCGTTTCCGCCCTATGGGAGAAAGCGGACTGGAAGCCGAGGTCACCCGACGAAGAGGCCTTCTTCAACCCGATGGGGATCATCGAGAAAACCTCCATCCCGGTCCTGGCCTTCTTCGGGGAGAAAGACACCCAGGTCGATCCCGTTCAAGGGGCCGAAGCCTACCGGAAAGCTCTGACGAAGGCGGGGAATAAGGATTTCCGGGTCGAGGTCGTTCCCGGCGCCGACCACGATCTGATCTTGAGCCGGACAGGGAGCATGGCCGAACGGCGGCGGCGCAGCCAAGCGGATCGGCAGAAGTATTCCCCGGAGTATCTGGAGATCATGGAAGATTGGCTGCGCGAGCGGAGGGTCGGACCGGCGACAAGGGGTACCGCTGATGCCAGACATGAGCCGGATATCCTCGGATGCTGGGAGGGGGCGCCCGACGGTAAGTTCGCCGAGAGGAACAGGCAATGGCGGCTCATCGCCAGGAAACCCGACAGTCGGACGGCGATCACCCTGATCTACGACCTGACCCCGCGCTGCCAGGTCTGGGAATACGATATCGACGTGAGTGTCAAGGACGGCGCCATCTCCTGGGAAGCCCATCGGGGACGACTGAACGAGGCGGGGGATTCCATGACGGTCGTCAAGGACTGGAAGGGCGAACGGTCGACTTGGACCTTCACCCGCCGGCCGGGTTCGGATGCCTGGATGCGCCGGCTGGCATCATCGACCGGGAACGGCTTCGCTTACCAGGTCCCGGAATCCCTCGACGACGGCTGGGAATGCGCGGACCTCGCGGAGGCGGGCTTCGACAAGGAGGCCCTTTTACCGTTCCTTCGGGGGATCTCGCAGGGCCGGCACAACGATATTCACAGTCTCCTCATCGTCAAGGACGGCCGGCTCGTCCTGGAAGAGTACTTCGCCACGAACGGCAAGCGCTACGGCCCTGTCATCGTGCAGGCCTTCCGCGAACGGCCGCACCACCTGGCTTCCGTGACCAAGGGCGTGCTATCGACGCTTTGCGGGATGGCCGTCGACCGCGGGCTTATCAAGGGGGTGGATGAGCCGATCTCCGGGCACCTTCCCGCGTACGACAGCGCTTTCACCGGGGAGAAACGGGCGGTCACGGTGGGGCACCTGCTGACAATGACCCCCGGATGGGCCTGGGAGCAGTTCCGGTATCCGTGGACCGACCCCAGGAACGACGCGGCGGCGATGTACGAACGCGAGGATGTCATCCGCTATGTTCTGGACAAGCCGCTGGCCGCCGAGCCCGGCTCGAAATACAAGTATTCCAACGGGGCACCGACGGTCCTGGGCGCGGTCCTCAAGAGGGCCTGCGGCATGGATGTCGACCGGTTCGCCGAACAGAACCTCTTCCGCCCGTTGGGGATCTCCGACTACGCATGGACCCGTTATTTCGACGGCTCGCTCGAAACAGATGGAGGGATGGCCCTTCGCCCCCGGGACCTGGCCAAGATCGGCCAGCTGTTCCTGAACCAAGGCAAATGGAGGGGTCGACGGATCATTTCCGAGGGATGGGTCCATGAGTCGACCCGCCCGAGGATCTCTTTGGGCGGCCTCTGGGGCTGGAAATACGGTTACTACTGGATGCAGGTCGATCTCAAAACACAGGATGGGACGGCCCGCTCCTTTTTCGTCCCCGGAGACGGCGGGCAACTATTAGCCGTTTTCCCCGATCTGAATATGGTCGTCGTCTTCACGGCCGGGAACTACGGCCAGGACGATAAATCCGTATGCTTTTCAATGATCCGTCAGCACATCATCCCCGCGGTGTTACCGAGGGCCCCTTCTAAACCCGAAAAAGCCGTGCTTCGCACGGGGACCTGAAGGGAGGGCGAAATGAAAGAAGATGCGCTCGACAAGGGCTTCAGCGGCCGGGCTCGGACATGCCTCATCCCGGCCTTGGCCGTGGGCATCCTCCTGCTCCTCCCGGCCCAGCAAGTCGCCCAAGGGAGTCAAGCCATCATCGAAAATCCGGCCCGTCCTCCTGCGCCGAACGCCGGTCGAACGGTCGAGCTCAAAGAGGCCTGGCGGATCCGCGACGATGGCCGGGACCTGGTCTTCG
>JAFGAV010000094.1 GCA_016933515.1 Candidatus Aminicenantota bacterium | reverse complement strand
CGCATGGCGCCTCAGCTCTGCTTGCTTTCTCAGCCTGATAGAGCTTGAAAAGGCGAAGCGGTGGTAGTTCGCAATGGGAGGCGGGCGTTGCCGTCGCGTTGAGAATTCCCTAAGCAGAGTTAAGAAAGCAAGCAGGGCTTCTGCGCCCGGCGCTGAGGGAAGGATTCGGGATCGCCGGCTAGTCGCCCGAGCCCTTGATATGGCTGGCGAGGAAATCGGCGACGGCGCCGGTGTCGAACGGCCAAGCGTAGACGAAGCGAACGCCGGGACGGCGCGCCCGCGCCCGGGCGACGGCGGCGGGAATGTCGCGCTCGGCGTGTCCGCCGCCGCGGGTCATCATGGGGGTGACGACGACGACGCGATCCGCCCCCTCCGCGACGGCACGATCGAACGTCTCGTCGAGATCGGGAGCGCAGAATTCGTTGTAGCCGAGGAGAACGGGCAGGCCGCAGGCTTTCTCCAAAGCTTCGGCCAGTTCGCGCGAGCCCTTCCAGAAGGGATCGTTCGTCTCGGTCCGGGGATGGTTCCTCATCCGGGCTTCGAGCTCCCGGAGCCGGGGCGAGTGCCCGCCCGGGCGGGAATGATGATGCTCCCGCGCCTCGAGCATAAAATATTCCTGAAGCTCGTTACGCGGAAAATCGAGCGGCGGCGAGCCGTGCATGGCCAGGACGACAACGGTTTTCATCCCCTCCTCCGAGCTCTGTCCAAGTTCTGTGTGCGGGCCCCGGTCGTTCTCCCCGTCGGGGGGGGCCGCCAAGATGCGGACACAATGCCGACGGGCCGGGCGCCGACCTATTCATCGGTATTTTCGATCCGTATTCTATCAGCCCCGCCGTTCCGGCGCCAGAAGCAGCCGAAGTCCGGAGGCCGCCGTTATGTCGGCCGACTCCGCCCGTTCGGCGCGTCTTATTGCTTTCGGCTTGATGTTGAGATATACACTTTTTGTGTCTCGGTCAGGCATAAACAAAGGCCTTCACCATGAGTGATTCAAAGAAGCGGATTGTCGTTGTCGGAGCCGGCTTGGCCGGCTTGGCCGCTTCGGCTCTGTTGGCCAAAGAGGGATATTCCGTTACCGTGGTCGATAAGAATCCCACGCCGGGGGGCGTGGCCCGCCAGGAGACGCTCCGCGGCTTCTCCTTCGACCTGGGGCCTTCCTGGTACCTGATGCCCGAAGTTTACGACAGGTACTTCGGCCATTTCGGAAAAAAGACCTCCGATTTTTTCACCCTGGTCGATCTCGACCCGTCCTACCGGGTGTTTTTCGAGGGCCAGGGTCGGGCGGACATCGTGAGGGACCCGGAACGAAACGCCCGGCTTTTCGATTCCTTCGAGGAGGGAGGCGGGGAAAGCCTAAAAAGATACCTGGCCAATTCCCGAGCCAAATACGACCTGGCCCTGAACCAGTTTCTGTACAAGGATTACCGATCCCTTTTCGATCTTTTCGACCTCAAGCTCCTTCGAGGCGGCCTGCGGTTGGGTTTTCTTTCCCGGCTGCATGATTTCGTCAAGAAGCACTTCCGCGACCATCGCTCTCAAAAAATCGTCGAGTTCAACACGGTCTTCTTAGGCTGCAGCCCGTACAAGACTCCGGCGCTGTATTCCCTGATGGCCCATGCGGACCTGACGCAGGGCGTGTGTTATCCTCCGGGGGGGATCGTGAAATTGGCCGAGGCGTTCCACGCCTGCGCCCTGGAGAACGGGGCGCGGTTCTTTTTCGACGCCGAAGCGGAAAAAGTCCTTGTCGAGGACGGGAGGGCCGGAGGCGTGAGTGCGGCCGGGGAGTTTCTCCCCGCGGACATCGTGTTGCTGGCGACGGATTACCACCACGCGGAAACCCGGCTCCTCGACGCTCCCTGGAGGAATTATCCGGCCCGGTATTGGCGGAGGAAGGTGTTGGCCCCGGGGATGTTTCTGATCTATTTGGGCCTGGACAAGAAAGTGGATTCCCTGGCCCATCACAATTTTTATTTCGCCCGGGATTGGAAAAGCCATTTCGTGTCCCTTTTCAACAAGCCGTCCTGGCCGGAAAACCCGTGTTATTACATCGGCTGCGCCTCAAAGACCGATGCCCTGATCTGTCCGGCGAACGGGGAATGTCTGTTTCTGCTCGTCCCGGTGTCGCCCGACCTCGACGATTCCGATGAGCGCCGGGAATCCTTCGAGGACGCGATCCTGGGCCACTGCGAGGGGATCCTCGGCGAAAGCATCAGGCGCCACGTTGTCGTCAAGAAGGTCTTTTCCCAAAGGGATTTCCGGGATCATCATCATTATTTGCACGGCACGGCCCTGGGACTGGCCCACACCCTGGGCCAGACCGCTTTTTTGCGGCCTTCGCACAGGAACAAAAGGATCGGGAATCTCTATTACACGGGACACTACACCCCGCCCGGGATCGGCATGCCCATGACCGTCATCAGCGCCGAACTGGTCCTCGGCCTCATCAAGAAGGAACATCCGGTTTAAAGCGAACCGAGCGCCGCTTCGCACCGCTTCTTGATCGCCAGGGGGACGCCGTCGGTCTCAAGGTCGTAAGTCTCCAGCCTGAATTCCTCGAGAGGATGCTTTGCATACCGGTCTAAGACGTACAGGAGATCGTTTCGGCCGTAATGAACGGCCTTCGTCTTGAAATCGGCAAAATACCGCAGATGGGGAAGATTCTTCCCGACCTGAAGATAGGTCGTCCCCCTCAGGAACCGGATGAACCAGTCGGGATGGTCCTCCGGGATGGCTTCAAAACAGGCCTTCATGTTCTCCAGGTCGGTCACTCCGAAGAGTGTCTTTGCCCGGGCCTTGAAGGAGCTGGCCATGCCCAGGTAGACCAGGGTCAGGGGCTCCTTCTTCAGCGGCTCGTTTTCTATCCCCCGCAGGTGGTCTTCCGCCCGGCGGGCGTGCTCGAGATCGGGATCCCTCAAATGAAGATGGACGTACAGGATGCCCAGGGCGAGCCTGTCTTCGTCCCGGAGAGGCTGGGTCCCCGCAAGGCGGTCCAGGGTTTGGCGGAGGGTAAAACGTTCTTCGCCGACGAGCGAATCCAAGGCCCAGAGTCTGTCGATTTTCTGCCGATCCGCCTGTCCGACGGATCCAAAGAGAAATCCGGCGGCCAAGACCGGACCCAGGATGCGGACGATGCTTGATATCGCCATGCAAAATCCCTATAGTGAATCTAAGACAGGGACGGAAAGCTTGTCAACACGAACCGTTCACGCCCGGATCTTCAAGCAGGGCAGCAGGACCTATTACCACTCCAGCCTGTTTTTCCCTCCTGAGATCCGCCGGGAGGTTTTTGTCCTCTACGGTTTCGTGCGCCGAACCGATGATTTCGTGGACCGGCAGCCACAAGACGAGAAGGGATTCGCCGCCTTTAAAGAGCTGTACCTAAGGGCCGAGCGAGGGGAAAAAACCGGGGATGTCCTCATCGATGCGTACGTCGGCCTGGCGCGCAGGAAGGCCTTCGATCCGGCCTGGACCGCCGCCTTCCTCGAATCCATGGAGATGGACCTGACCAAGTCCGTGTACCGGACTTTGGAAGAAATCTTGGAGTATGTGTACGGCTCGGCCGAGGTCATCGGGCTTTTCATGTCCCGCATCATGGGGCTGCCGGAGGAGGCCTTTTACGCCGCCCGAATGCAGGGCCGGGCCATGCAATACATCAATTTCATACGGGACGTAAAGGAGGATGCTGACCTGGGAAGGAGGTACCTTCCGCTCGACGGGGCGCCTCAGCTGGACCTGGGCCGGGAGCCCGAGAAGGCGGTCCGGGAGAATTTCCGCCGCTATATGAGGGAGCAGATCGATCGGTACGTCGGCTGGCAAAGACAGGCCGAGGAGGGGTACCGATTCATTCCGAGACGCTTCCTCATCCCGGTCAAGACGGCTGCGGACATGTACCGTTGGACGGCGGACAGGATTTGGCGAGACCCTTTGGCGGTCTACCGGAAGAAGGTCAAACCTCGAAAGACGAGAATTCTGCTGCAGGCCCTATGGAATTCCCTGACCGTTTAGACAGCCTCCCGGCCCGAGGACATGACTTTTTCTCGAAAAGACGCCCCGCACATCTCCGGGGCATCGCAATCTGCTATATCGTCGGGCTTGCTCTTCATGTCCTTCCCGGAAGCTTGGACGCGGCCAAGGCCCTGACCCCCTTTTTCCTGGGGGGGATGGGTTTGTTCGTCGTCGCCTCGGAGCTGTACGTTCTGAGGAAAAAAATCGTCCTGTGGATCGCGGGTCTCTTCGTTTTCACTTTGGGGGTGGAGATCGTCGGGTTGCACACCGGGGCCGTGTTCGGGGAATACGTTTACGGTCGGACACTGGGACCCAAAATAGGAGGGGTTCCCGCGGTCATCGGCCTGAACTGGGTCGTGATCATCCTTTGTCTTACGGCCTTGGCCGACAGGTTCTTCAAGTCCGGCCTCCTGTCGGCCGCGGCGGTCTTTATCCTGGCCGTGGGCTACGACCTGGTGCTGGAGCCGTTGGCCGTGAGGCTGGATTATTGGAGCTGGAAGGATTCCGTGATTCCGCTTCAGAATTATCTGGCCTGGGGCGCGGTGCCCGTCCTGTGCTTCGCTTTGTTCCGGCGGTTGATGATCAAGCTCAACGACCATCTCCTGACCCATGTCTTTTTCATCCAAACTGGCTATTTCTTATTGTTGAGAATATACTTCGGCCTGCGGGGTTGAGCGCATGCTGGGTTTTTTCGAAGAACGGAAAAACGAAATCCGAAAATTCCTCCTGAGCTGCCGGCCGCAGTACCCGGAGCGTTTCCGGCCGTTTCGCGGGCGGAGCGAGGACATCCGTCGGCGGCTGACGGACTTCACTCTCCGGGGCAAAACGATCCGGGGCGGGCTGGTCGGCCTGGGCCATCTCATTTACGGCGGGAATTCCCCCGAGGCCGTCGTCCAGACCGGCGCGGCCATCGAGCTCTTTCAGTCGGCGCTGCTGATCCATGACGACATCATGGACCAGGATTCGCGGCGGAGGGGAGAGGAGACTGTCCACGTCCAATACCGGAAGCTGGCCAAGGAAAGGAACGCCGCCCATCCGCGCCACGTGGGCCAGTCGATGGGCATCTGCATAGGGGACATCGCCTTTTTTTTGGGTTACCACATATTGAGCCGCTTGCCGGTCGAGGCCGACAAGCGCGGCCGGATCGTCCGCCTCTGCACCGACGAGCTGTCCCTGGTCGGGGTCGCCCAGCTGATCGACGTTCAATACAGCGCCTGGGAGGAAAGCGTCGGGCCGCAGGAGGTCATGGATCTCTACAGATACAAGACGGGGCGCTATTCTTTGTCTCTGCCCTTGATGTGCGGCGCCCTGCTGGCCGATTGTCCCGAACAGCAAATCCCCGTCCTGGAAAGGCTCGGTGAGTCGCTGGGGATCATCTTCCAGATCAAGGACGATGAGCTCGGTCTTTTCGGTGATGAGGAGCTCATAGGCAAGCCCGTCGGCTCGGACCTGAGGCAGGGCAAGAAAACGCTTTACATCGTCCGTCTGCTTGAGACCGTCCCGGAAAAAGAGCGGGCCGGGATACAATCGATTCTGGGGAAAACGAGGGTCACGTCTCGGGACATCGCCTTCATCCGGGGCCTGGTCAGGGACTACGGCATAGACCGCATGGTCAACGGAGTCGTTGACGGTCTCCTGGCCGAGGTTCGTTCCCTCCTGGCAGGGATCTCGTTCTCCTCGCAACGGTCGAGGGATATCCTCGAAGCCTTCGTCGGCTACAACTCCGAGAGACGGAAATGATCATAGGATGTCGGCGATGAACGTTCTGTCGGCGATGGCCTGTTTCAGCCGTTGGAGGTTCATGCGGAATTCGGCTCCGTAAGCGTCGAAATCGGCCTCGAAATCCCGGAGGGCATAAAGGCGGCTGAAACGGGCCCAGATTTCCGGTTTTCTCCTGTGATGGTACTCGATCCCGAAAGCGATCATAAGCAGGCGGATGTCGCGCTCCCGGCCGCGCGCGGCGGCGGCCTGCTCCTCGGACTCGAGGAATTTCAGCCAGCCCCGCTTCAAGCTCACCTCTTCAAGAAAAAAAGGCTGAATCTTCCCCTGGGGAAAAAGGACGACCAGCCGGCCGGGATCCTCGAGGGCTCGGGAGGTGTACTGCAGGGACTCCATGGCGCCGTCCCTGTCTTCCGGGGCGATCGAGTAAGCCCCGATCGAACGGAAGTAGGGGTGTTTCTTAAGCTCCCGCTCGAGCATCATCAAATGCATCTTTCGTTTGCTGAAAGCGTCGAGGAGGACGAAAATGAAAAAGCCGTCCCACCAGCTGATGTGGTTCGGAGTGACGATCAACTCGGCGTCCTCCGGGACGGCGGGGAAGGGGTTGGCCAGATAGAAATGTCCGAAAGCCTTCTTGACGATCCGGCGGATGTAGGGCCGAAAGACCCACGCCCCCCACCTCCTGTGCCGCGCGGTCAGCATCGTTCGTGCTCCCGGACGAGCTCGGCCGTGATTTTTCCCGAAAGAACGCACAGGGGCACGCCGCCGCCGGGATGGGCGCTCCCGCCGCAAAAATACAGCCCCCGGATTCTCCCGGACCTGTTGCCCTGACGGAGGAAGGCCGAGATCCGGCGGTTGGAGGAGATCCCGTAAAGGCTCCCGAGCGCGCTCGAAGTCTGTCGGGCGATGTCCGGCGGGGTATGGAATTTTTCGGCGACGATAAGCCCCCCCAGATCGAGCTGAAGCGTTTTTTTGATCTTTTCCAGGATCCGGGCGCGCAGCCGCCCGGCCTCCCGGCGCCAGTCCTGGCCGCTGTCCCAAGGCGCGTTGACCATGACGTACCAGTTTTCCATGCCCTCCGGACAATCGCCCGGGCAGTACCTCTGGGAGATGTGGATGTACACCGTGGGATCCTCGGGACAAAGGCGCCGGAAAAAGATCTCCCGGAACTCTCGGCGGTAGTCGGACGAGAAAAGGATGTTGTGCATTTCGAGAGGAGTTCGGTTCGCGATTCCCCAATAGAAGATCACCGCCGAGGACGAGGGCTCGAGGTGACGGTATTTCAAGGAACCGAGCGAGAACCGTTCCCCAAGCAGATCGAGATAGGTGGTTCTCACATCGGCGTTCGACACGACGACGTCATAGGCGCGGAACGTCCCTCCGGTCAAGATTCCCCGGACCCTGTTCCCCTCGATCCGGATTCGGTCGACTCGCGTCCCCAGATGAAAGACGATGTTCCTTTTCCGGGCCGCTTCGTGCATCGCCCTGGGTATGGCCCGGATCCCGCCCCGGGGCACATAAACGCCCAGCTGCTCCACGTGGGGGATCACGTTCAAGGTCGCCGGGGCCCGGTAGGGGTCCGAGCCGTTGTAGGTGGCATACCGGTCCAGGAATTGAACGATCCTTTTGTCCCGGAAAAAGCTCCGGTTGGCGTCGTGCATGGTGCGGAAGGGGTCGATCTTTTTGAAGGACGACCACAAGCCTTGAGGCGCGGCCCGTCGGATCCGCCGCCATTCATGGAAGGAGCCGAACAAAAAGAGCTCCGAGGTCAGGTCGTAGATGTTCCGGCTGTAGGCCAGATATCTTCTCATGCTCTCCGGGTCGTCCCTGAAAACCTCCCCGATCTCGCCGCAGAGCCGCTCGGGGTCGGCATAGGCTTTGAATACCGTCCCGTCCGGGTAGTAATACCGGCAAGGAATCTCCAGCTTGATGAATTGCAGACGGGCGGCCGGGTCCTCCCCGAGGGAGGAAAACAGGTCCTCCAGGACGAAGGGCAGAGTGACGATCGTCGGGCCGCTGTCGAAATGAAAATCTCCCACGGACAGGACGCCGGCCTTTCCCCCGGGGGAACCGTTCTTTTCAAAGACCTCGACCTGGAAGCCGGGATCTCGGGACAGGTACAGCGCCGCCGACAGTCCGGCGATCCCCGCTCCCACGACGGCGCAGCGTTTCATGTGGTTCCCTACATGATAATCAAACGACCCGGGTTGTTCAATGAACGCCCGGCTCCACGACGTTTTGTGTGGTCCTTTAGCGTGAGCATTGGCCCTCAGACTGGAATTCACGACACAATGCGTCATAGAGTCTGAACGCCCGGAGGGACCTTGAACGGCGCCGGGATCTGACTTAGGATGGGAGCCGGAGCCGAGGATGGTCCAGGTTTTTTTTTACGCGACGGTCGTCCTCTCGTTGCTGTTGTGGCTTCCTGGCTTTTGGCTGTTTTCCAGGATGCGGTTCCTGGGCGGGGAGGCTCCGCCGTCCGAAGGACGCGCGGATCTTTCGGTCATCATCCCCGCCCGGGACGAAGAGCGCCGGATCCGTCCTTTGCTGGAATCCCTGGTCCGGCAGACGCTCAAGCCCCGGGAGGTCATTGTCGTCGACGACCACTCCCGCGACCGGACCCGGGAGGTGGCGGAATCCTACGGCCTGAGCGTTGTCGGCAGCCGCCGGAAACCGTCCGGTTGGAACGGAAAGAGCTGGGCATGTTGGCAGGGGGCGAAGAAGGCCCGGGGCCGCCTTCTCTTGTTCTTGGACGCGGACGTGTGCCTGAAGAACGACGCCCTGACCCTCCTTATGTCCCGGCATCGGTCCCTGCGGGCGGCGATTTCCGTCCAGCCCTATCACCGGATCCGGTGTCTTTATGAGAACCTTTCGGCTTTCGTCAACCTGGCCGTAATCGCCGGATTGGACGCTTTCAGCCGCTTTTCCCGGCCCGGAAAACCGGCCGGCGCTTTCGGCCCTTGTCTTCTGGTCTCCAGGGACGCCTATTTTCAGTGCGGGGGCCATCGGGCCGTCGGCAGGCGCATCGTGGACGACATGGCCCTGGGGCGGCTGCTGACGGAGAACGGAAGCCTGTTCTGTTTTTTGGGCAAGGGGACTGTGGAATTCAGAATGTATCCCCGGGGCATCAAGGATCTCGTCGAGGGTTGGAGCAAGAATCTGGCCGAGGCCTCCTCCCGATCGGGGAGAAGATCCGTGCGGCTCCTCGCCCTTTGGATCTCGGGGATCTTCAGTTCCTTGTCCCTGGCTTCCTACCTCGCCTTCGGCCTCAGCCCGGGGCAGATCGCCCTGGGCGGGGCGATCATGCTTCTCTATATCGGGCAGATCCATTTTTTTTTCAGGAGAGCGGGGAATTTCAGCTTCTTGGCCGCCGTCTTTTATCCCGTCAGTACTCTTGTTTTTCTCGGGCTGTTCGCCCTTTCCCTGTTCAGAACGCGCGTTTCAAGGTCCGTCCGTTGGAAGGGCCGGCGGATGTGTTCATGAAGGCGCGAACCCTCATTCCCAGCGAAAGACCCGGGCTGAAATAATGACTCCGGCAGCCAGAATCCCGACCAGGACGAGGACTTCCGTAAGGTGACGGCTCCAGGGATTCCCGATCCAGAGGCCCTGGAGCAGGGAGACGACGTGGGTGATGGGCAAGGCCTCGCTGATCGTCCGGATGACGGGCGGAAAGATCTCCCTGGGGAACGTCGCTCCCGAAAGGAAGATATTGGGAAAGTAAATGACCATGCCCAGAATGTAGGCGGAGCGCGTGTTCCGAGCCAGGCTGGCCAGGAGGAACCCCGCGGCGAAGAAGCTCAAGCAGCTCAAAGTGAAACCCGCGAAGACGGATTCCATCCTTCCGCTGAAACGCAGACCGAACAGCAGGCGGGCGGCGGCGACCAGGAGACAGGCGCCGGCAAGAGACATGACGTAGTGGACGAGGACCTGGGCCGCGAGGATGGTCGCCGGGCGGAGAGGTGTCGCCCGATAACGGCGCAGAATGCCTTTTTCCCGGTAGCCGCTCACGGCGATCGATATGGAGATCAGTCCCGTCGAGCCGATGATCAGGGCCATGTAGGCCGGGGTGCTGACGTCGACCGTGCCCCGGCCTCCGAACAGGGGATGCGGTTTGTTGCCGAAGATGCCTCCGAAGAGGAAAAGCAGGAGCAGCGGAAAGACCAGGGTGAAGAAAAACGCCTCCGGCTGCCGCAGATAGATTTTGGCCTCCACCCAGGCGAGTTTCAACAATCCGTGCACGGCCTCAGTCTCTCATAACCTCGCCGGTGACGGCCAGGAAGACGTCCTCAAGGTTGGGGTGTTCGCTGCGCAGGTCGCGGAAATTGACGCCTTCGGCGTCCAAGGCGTTGACGATCAAGGCGACGAGCCTGTCGCCGCTTCCGGTGACCGTGACCCGGCCGCCCGAGGCGGCGACGCGCTTGACCCCGGGAAGGATTTCGAGCCTCCCGAGGTCGCATTTGCCGTCGACGGTGAACAGGACCTGGGTTTCGCCGCCCAGCGTCCGGACGAGGTTCTCCGGGGAATCGAGGGCCACGATGCGCCCCCGGTCCATGACCAGGACGCGGTCGCAGAGCTGTTCGGCCTCTTCCATGAAATGGGTGGTCAGGAACACGGTCCGGCCGCGCCGGCGGATGTCCCGGACAAGGTCCCACATAGACCGCCGAGCCTGAGGGTCGAGGCCCGTCGTCAGCTCGTCGAGAAAGACGAGGTCGGGATCGTTGATCAGGGCCAGGGCGATGGACAGACGCTGTTTCTCTCCCCCCGAGAGATGGGCGTAGGCGGATCGGCGTTTTTCAGCGATCCCGAGCCGTTCGAGGAGCGGCCCCCAGGGAACAGGATGTCGATAGTAGGAGGAGAAAAGGTCGAGCGCCTCCCAAACCCGGATGTCCTCGGGAAGAGCGCTGTTTTGCAATTGGACGCCTATCCTCTCCCGGACGATTCGGCCGTCCCGGGCGGGGTCGAGATTCCAGAGACGGACCGATCCTCCGTCGGGAGTCCTCAAACCCTCCAGACATTCGATGGTCGTCGTTTTTCCCGCTCCATTCGGTCCGACCACGCCGAAAATCTCGCCGGCGGCGACATCGAAGGAAATTCCGTCCACGGCGGTCAGGGAGCTGTAAACTTTGCGCAGATCCTCGACCCGGATCGCGGCCGTCACTCTTTTCGCCCTTCCGCGCCCTCCTCCCCGGACATGTCGGGCGGATGGTCGGACGCGACGTCGCTCTTGCCCCGTTCGACCCATCTAGCGATCCGGTGAAGCAGGGTGTCCTCTGTTTCGGCCATGCGCGTATTTTCGTATAGTCGGGAGACGAGCGCAAGGCCGCGGCGATATCTGCTACAATAGCCGCGAAGGACGTTCGCAGGGAACATGAAGATCGTGTTGGCTTCGCGCTCGCCCCGGCGCCGGGAGCTCATGGCCCGCGTCGCCGCGGAGTTCGAAACATGCGCCGCGGACGCGGACGAGTCCTCGATCCGGGAGAGCGACCCCGTCCTCTTCGCCGTCGCCGCCGCCGTGCTCAAAGCCCGGGCGGCGGCCGAGTCCCGGCCGGAGGCCCTGGTCATCGGCGCCGACACGGTTGTGGCCGCCGCCGGGCGGATTCTCGGAAAGCCCCGAGACCGCGAGGACGCCCGGTCCATGCTGGCCCTGCTGTCCGGGAGGAAACACAAGGTTGTCTCCGGCGTGGCGCTCTATAAAAAGGATGACGACAGGCTTCTCACCGGCTATGAGATCAGCCGCGTGACGTTCCGGGAGCTCACGGAAGAGATGATCGAAGAGTATCTGGACCGGAACGACTATGTCGACAAGGCCGGATCATACGCCGTCCAGGACGTGGGCGACGCGTTCGTGGCCTCCCTGGCCGGGGACTACGACAACGTCGTCGGATTTCCGGTGAAAAGGGTCCGGCGGATGCTCGAGCGGTTCCGGGCGCCCGATGTCGAGGCCGTGATTGAGGACGTCGCCCTGCCCAATGATTGGGGCGTGGCCCGGGATTCCGGCCGCATTCTTTTCGTGCCCGGCGCCGTCCCGGGCGACAGGCTCCGCCTCCGTGTCGTCAAGGATCGGAGCCATTACGGCTACGCTGAAGCGGTCCGGGCTCTCGAGCTCTCGCCCGATCGCGTCGCGCCGGAGTGTCCCCATTTCGGATCCTGCGGCGGCTGCATGTTCCAAAACCTCCGTTATGAGCGCCAGCTTGAGATCAAGGAGCGGTTCCTCTACGAAACGCTGAAGAGAATCGGCGGCCTGGAGCCGGACGAGGAGATCCGGTCAGCCATCACGCCCTCTCCCGCACTGTTCGCGTACCGGAACAAAATGGAATTCGCTTTCGGTCTCGAAGAGGGGGAGGTCATTCTCGGCCTGAGGGAGCGGGGCTCGCCCCTCGGACCGAAGCGCTGGCGGACGGCGCCGCTCGGCCGGTGCGCGATCTTCGGCCCGGCGGCCGAGGTGTTTATTCCCGTTTTTCTCGAATTCGCCCGGAGGGAAGGGTGCACCGTCTTCGACCGCCGGACGGGCCGGGGATTCGTGAGAAACCTCGTCCTCCGCGAGGGGAAACGCACCGGGGAGGTCATGGCGGTTCTCGTCACGACCGGCGAGCGGGAGCTCGGCGCGGAAGAAAGGGAACGTTTCGCCCGAAGGATCATGGAGGCCCACCCGGGGTTGAAGAGCGTCTACTGGGGTGTCAACAACTCCCCGGCGGACGTGGTGCAGTATGAGCGGCTCGTTCTCGCGGCCGGAGAGCCGTTTATCGAGGAGAAGCTCGGGGATCTGGCTTTCAGAATTTATCCCGAGACGTTCTTCCAGCCCAATCCCGCCGCGGCGGAGGCGCTCTATTCCCGGCTTGCCGACGAGTCCGGACTTTCCTCCGGGCACAGCGTTCTGGGGCTGTATTGCGGAGCGGGGACGATGGAGATCGTCCTTTCCCGCCGTGCGGGACGGGTCATGGGGGTAGATTCCGTCGCGGTCAACATCGCTGCCGCCGAGGAGAACCGGGACCTGAATGCCGCCGAAAATTGCCGTTTTGTTGAGGGATCCGTGGAAAAACTGCCGGCCGAGCTCAGAGAAGAACCGGCCGACATCCTGGTTCTTGATCCGCCGCGTGCGGGGCTTTCGGACAAGGCCATGCGCCGCGTGCTCGGCATCGGCGCTCCGTCGATCGTCTATGTCTCCTGCGGGCCGGCCACTCTAGCGCGGGATCTCAAGATTTTCGTCCAGAACGGCTATCGTCTCGAGCGTGTCGCACCCTTCGATTTTTTCCCTCACACGGCTCACCTCGAAATCCTGTCCGTTCTGCGCAGGAGGTGATGACCGGCGGACGGAACCCTCCCAAGCGCCGGTGCGCTTTGAAGTGCGGCGACATGTCGCCGCACTTCAAAGCGGTCTGCGGTGATGATCTCATCTCCCTTCCGTGGTGAGGATTCGTCTGAACGCGAGTTCGCTGTTTGCCGCCGCGGTGAGCCTGCCGCAGCTCCGTATGGCATCTTGACGTTTTGTGTGGTCCTTTAGCGCGAGCCTAGGGCCTGGGGGAGGGTTTCGGCGCGCGGCTGCGGTTTTTCACGCCGCGGAATCTCCGGGTTTCTCAGGGCGGCCGACCGATCCGGAGACAGCTTCCTTTTTCCCTCCTGATTCCCCAGGAGGGTCAGGGAGGTTGATATTAGGAAAATGAATTTGCAGCTGTCT
>JAFGAV010000093.1 GCA_016933515.1 Candidatus Aminicenantota bacterium | reverse complement strand
TTGAGGCCCAGGTCGTCGAGCTGGCGCGCGGAGACGAGCGCCGGCGAGCCGGTGAGAAGGCACAGGGCGCTCGTCGTTTTTGGAAAGGGAATGACCTCCCGGATCGAGTCCTCGCCGGCGAGAAGCATGACCAGGCGGTCGAATCCCAGGGCGATCCCGCCGTGGGGCGGCGCGCCGTAGGACAGCGCCTCGAGGAAGTAGCCGAACTTTTCCTTGGCCTCGATTTCACTCAGCCCCAGGACGTTGAAGATCCGCTGCTGAAGGTCCGGATCGTGGATGCGGATCGATCCGCCGCCCGCCTCAACGCCGTTCAACACCAGATCGTAGGATTTGGCCCGCACGCGCTCCGGGACGGTTTCCAGGATCCCGAGGTCGTCTTCATGCGGCGAGGTGAAAGGATGGTGCATGGACACCAGTCGGCCTTCCTCCTCGCTCCACTCGAAGAGGGGGAAATCCGTGATCCAGCAGAAGCGGAATTCCTTCCCGCCGCCTTTCGGCGCGGCCGCTTCCAGCCGGATCTCGCCCAGCGCCTTGAGCGCGCCGTCGGCAGGGCCGGCGACAAGAAGCCCGAGGTCGGACTCGGACGCGCCGAGCGCGCTCCAGACCGCGGCGGCATCCGCCTCGGAGAGCTTGAGCGATGATTTGAATCCCTCGGCTTTCTTCATCCAGGCCAGGGCCGGCGCGCCGAGCTCCCTGGCCTTGAGGTCGAGCTTGTCGAGACGGCTTCGGGACGTCCCCCCCGCGCCGGGGAGGACGAGCCCTTTCAGCGCGCCGCCCGACTCGAGAGCCCGCTTCACGATCTCACATTCGATCCCGCGGCCGACCGCCGTCAGGTCCTTGATCTCCGCGGGAATCCTCAAATCCGGCTTGTCCGTTCCGTATTTCTCTATGCTTTCCGCATAAGTCAGCCGGGGAAAAGGTCCGCCGAGATCCGCGCCGACGATTCCGAAAAGCGCCCTCATCAATCCCTCGACCAGGGCGTAGACGTCCTCGCGCTCGACAAAGCTCATCTCGATGTCGATCTGGGTGAACTCCGGCTGGCGGTCGGCGCGCTGGTCCTCGTCGCGGAAGCATCGGGCCATCTGGAAGTAGCGGTCGAAGCCCGAAACCATGAGGAGCTGCTTGTAGAGCTGGGGCGATTGAGGCAAAGCGTAGAAGCGACCCTTGTGGATGCGGCTGGGCACGAGATAGTCGCGCGCGCCTTCGGGCGTGGACTTGCCCAAAAAGGGCGTCTCGATCTCCAGGAATCCCTCGGCCGCCAGGTGGTTTCTTACCTTGAGCGCCGCTTCATGCCGGAGGCGGATGTTGCGCTGCATGCTCGGCCGCCGCAAATCGAGGTAGCGGTGCTTGAACCGCAGTTCCTCCGAGGCCTGGGGCGGATCGGAGACGACGAAGGGCGGGACGCGCGAGGCGCCGAGGACGACGAATTCCTCGGCCTCGACCTCGACCTCGCCCGTCGGCATCGCCGGATTCACGGATTTCTCGCCCCGGCGCCGGACCGTGCCCCGGACGCCGATCACGTTCTCCATGCGCGCCCGCTTGGCCTCGGCCTGGAGCTCGGGCCGGTCGGAGGAAAAGACGACCTGGGCCACGCCCTCCCGGTCGCGGAGGTCGATAAAAACGAGGTTCCCCATGTCGCGCTGGCGCTGAACCCAGCCGAGGAGCGCGACTTTCCGTCCGGCGTGCTCCGGCCGGAGCGAGCCGGCGTAATGCGTCCGTTTCCACTGTTTCCGCGGAGCGTCGTTCATGGCTTGGCCTCTTTCGCCGGCGGCCAGAAGTCCGGTCGGGAAGATTTCGAGAATAGGCGCCTCAGCGCGGCCTCCGCTTCGCCCTCTTTTTCCAGCCAGGCGACCGGCTCGTCGAACTGGCTGCCGGTCGAAAGGTCTTTGACGACCAGCCGCCCGTTCCGGACCTCGTCCTGGCCGACGATCGCCGCGAAGGAGGCGCCCAGCCTGGCCGCCCGGCTGAGCTGCGCCTTAAGCCCCCGGTCTTTGAACTCGAGGAGGCATTCGACGCCGCCGGACCGGAAAATGCGGGCCAGCCATGCGGCGCGATTTTTCGCTTCCTCTCCGAGATAGGCGATAAAGACGAAATTTTCCGGCTTGATCTCCAGACGGGCCGCTTCAAGAAGACGCTCCATGCCCATGGCGAAGCCCGTGGCCGGAATGTCCGGACCGCCGTAGGTCTTCATCAGGTTGTCGTAGCGCCCCCCTCCGAGAATCGCGTTCTGCCGGCCGGCGCTCGAGTTCACGATTTCGAACGTCGTCCGGGTGTAGTAGTCGATGCCGCGCACGAGCCGCGGCTCGACCCGGTAGCGGAGGCCGCAGGCGTCGAGGCGCCGCCGGACCTCGGCGAAGTTTTCGGCGCACGCCGGGCAGAGGAAGTCCGAGACCAGGGGCAGGCCGCGGCTGAGCTCCCCGCAGCGCTCGACCTTGCAGTCGAAAAGGCGCAGCGGGTTGAGCTCGATCCTGCGCCGGCAGTCGGCGCAGTACTCGTCCCGGCTCGCCTCGGCCTTTTCCCTCAGGGCGTGCGAATACGCCGGGCGGCAATCCGGGCAGCCGACCGAATTGACGAGGATCTCGACGTCCTCGACACCGAGCTTCTCAAGGAGCGACCCGGCCATCTCGATGAGCTCGGCGTCCACCGCCGGGTCGGCCTCGCCGAAGACCTCGACGTCGGCCTGGTGGAACTGCCGGTAGCGCCCCTTCTGCGGCTTGTCGTAGCGGAACATGGGGCCGATGTAATAGAACCGCAGGGGCTCGGGCCGCAGGTCCAGACGGTGCTCGAGGATCGCCCGGGCGATCGAGGGCGTGTATTCGGGCCGGAGCGTAAGAGAACGGCCGCTCTTGTCCGTGAAGGTGTACATCTCCTTGGTGACGATGTCCGAAGTCTCGCCCGTCCCCTTGACAAACAGCTCCGTGGGCTCGAACACCGGGGTGCGGATTTCGCGGTAGCCGTAGAGCTCGAAGTGGCTTTTGCAGACGGCCTCGGCCGCCTGCCACCGCCGCGCCTCGGCCGGCAGAATGTCGTGCGTGCCCCTGATCGCCTGGAGAGGAGCGCGGAGTCCGGGTTTCTCGGGATCGGTCACGACTCGACAATGACCCCCATGGCGCGGAATTTCCGGTAGCGCTCCTCGAGAAGCGTCTCGACGCTCTTGGCCGAGAGCTCCTCGAGGGCCCGGCTGACGGCCAGGTCCACGTTTCTGTAGGTTTCCTCGGGATCGATGTGCGCGCCGCCCGGCGGCTCGGGAATGACGTCGTCGATGACTCCCATCTCGAGAAGATCCGAAGCGCGGATCTTGAGGTTCTCCGCGGCCTTCTTCACGGCCGACTGGTCCTTCCACAGAATGGCCGCGCACCCCTCGGGGGAGATGACCGAATAAAAAGAATTCTCGAGCATCAGCACCCGGTCGCCAACGGCCACGGCCAGGGCGCCGCCGCTCCCTCCCTCGCCGATGACGACGACCACGATGGGCACGCGGAGCATGCTCATCTCGCGCAGGTTGTAGGCGATGGCCTCGGCCTGCCCCCTTTCCTCGGCGCCGATGCCCGGCGCGGCGCCCTGGGTGTCGACCAGGGAGACGACGGGGCAGCCGAACTTCTCGGCGAGCTTCATGACCCGCAGGGCCTTGCGGTAGCCCTCGGGATTGGGCTGGCCGAAGTTGCGGTGCAGGCGGTCGCGCGTCGTGCGGCCCTTCTGGTGACCGACGAAGCACACCGAACGGCCGCGGTAAAAGCCGAAGCCGCAAACCATGGCCGGGTCGTCGGCGAAACGGCGGTCGCCGTGGAGCTCGATGAAATCCTTGACCAGGACATTGAGATAATCGAGCGTGTAGGGCCGCTTGGGGTGGCGGGCGATCTGGACGATGTGGACGGCGCTCAGTCCCGGCTTCAGGCGGCTCCATTCCGTCTCGATCCGCCGTTTGAGGTCGAGGATCTTGCCCTCCCTCATGGGCTCGTCGCTCTGGGCCAACTCGTCGAGCTGCTTCCTGTACTCGAGAATGTTCTTTTCCAGGGAATAATAGTCTTCGGTTCCGCTCATGATGTTCTCTTCCGGGGGATGGCCTTAAAGCGTGCTTATTCTAACAATTTTGAAGTTCCTCGTCCACAGAAAATGAACCCCCCGGACCCGTAGTATTCTCCGGGTCCCGGGTCCGCAAACGGCCGAATCACGATCGGCCGGGCGGGGAAGCGCTCTTTTCCTCCTTGGAGAGGCATTCGTCGAGAGCGTGGGAGGCGGCCAGTTCCTTGTCTAAAAAAACGCTGATGATCGTCCGAATGACCACGATGCCGGCCAGAATGGCCATATCCATGAGGGTCGGGTGGGTGATCGTGCGGATGATGTCGGCGGCGATGAGAATCTCCAGTCCCAGGAGGAGATAGGATCCCAGAACATGCCTCAGCGCCTCGCGGCGCAGCCCGATCTTTTGACCCCGGATGCGGATCCACTCCAGGCGTAGAAATCTGTAGAGGACAAGCAGAAATCCCCAGATGATGACCGCGGCTCCTGTCAGGCCGATGACCTGGGAAATGATGTTCAAAACGCGCATGATCCCCATGTCCGCCTCACAGCCCGGCGCGCTCGAGAAGCCAGAGGACAGCCGTCAGAACGACCGCCGCCGGCAGCACCACCGTCCAGTCCTTCGTTTTAAACAATTGGGGCAGCGTTTTTTCCCCGAAATCCCCGCGGCTGAGAACGGGCTTCTGGATCCGCCCGTAAACGGCGGCGAACAGTCCTGCTCCGACCGTGATCCCGACCAGGCCGCCCACGGCGGCGTCGAGGAATCCGTTCCCCACGGCCCCGGCCACGGTGCCCGGACAATACCCCAGCACCGCGAATCCGATGCCGAAAAACAAACCTCCCCAGACGGCGGTCGCCCATGAGCCCGGCTTGGGTTGGAGCCGGACCCACCCCAAGGCGCGCATGAGATGGACGCCCAACATCCCTGTCACCACAGCCGCGAGCATGATCTTGACCACGGTGAAATCCTGAAGCAGCAGCTGGCCCAAGATGATGTCATATTGGGTGACCCCTCCCTTCTGGAGAAAGAAACCGAAAAATACGCCGGCCACGAAACCCAGCAGGAGCTGCCATCCCTTTTTTTGATGAAGCGTGTTCAGCATGACGCCCTCCCCTCAACCGCCGATGACGCGGAACAGGATCATGGCCGCGCCGATGCCGCCGGCGAAGAAAAAGACGACCGTGATCCAGGAACTGACCGAAAGCTGGAGGGTGCCGCTGATGCCGTGGCCGCTCGTGCAACCGCCGGCCCAGCGGGAGCCGAATCCCATGAAGACGCCCCCCAGGAAGGCCACGGCGACGCGGACCCAGACGGCGCCGCCGAACGTTTGCTCCCACAGAGGGGGCACCCAGCGCCAGTCGAACGTTCCGGACAGCCGCGCCGAGATATAGGCCCCCAGGATGACGCCCAGAACGAGCATCCATTCCCAATCGATCTGGGGGGCGAATTTCCGATAATAAGGGTTCTGCAAAACCTTTTTGCCGCGGAATAGGCGGGCCGCCATGCCGCTCGTGCGGGCGAAAGCCGTTGAGCAGCCCAAAGCCTTGTCCGAAAGAAGAAACGTCAGCCAGCTCAGGACACCGATGCCGATGCCCGCGGCATAGGGCGACCATCGTTCCAGGAACAGCCACTCCATCTTCGCCTCCTTTCTTGGCGTTTGGTCTCGGACGGGACGCGTTTCGCGGTCCGTAGGCGGAACGCCGCCCCGCTCGTCAGGCCGGAACCTCCACCCTTCCCAGATAATGACTGGCGTGCGGAATCGAACACACGGCGCACTGCGGGGCGAAACCCGCGGCCCCGTATCCCGACATGCCGCCGGCGGTGTTGACGAGATTCCCGTGCCCCTGGCGCAGCAGCAGGCTGGCGGCCAGGCTCGAACGATGCCCGGTGCTGCAGACGACGACCAGCGGCGCCCGGCGATCGAGTTCTCCGTGCCGGTGCCGAAGGTCGGGCGCGGGAATGTTGATCGCTCCGTGAATATGGTTGGTTTTGAACTCTCCGGGAGAACGGACATCGAGGAGGGTCATTCTTTCATGTCCCGAGATCCTGGCGTGCAGTTCGGGCGCGGAAATCTGGGGGATGTGAGCCGCGGGCAGCCCGCTTCGCGCCCAGGAGTAGAGACCGCCTTCCAGGACGCCCTTTGTCCTGTCCACTCCCACCCGCTGAAGCCACGCGACGACGTCCTCGGGCTCGATGCCCTCCTGCGTCACCAGGAAAATGTCCTTATCAGGCGGCAGAACCCAGCCGGCGAACGTGGCGAAATTGCCCCCGAAGGGGATGTTCAAGGAGCCGGGAATGTGCTGGCCGCCGAACGAGTCATAGTCCCGCACATCCAGAATCAAGCTCGTTTTGAAGCGCGTCTTCTTTTCGAAAGCGTGAGGAGCGAGCCGCTCGACGGGCGGCATGTCCGCCAAAAGCTTCGGGCCCCGGGCGTTGACGGCGCTGCAGCGGCTGAAGTGGTCCGGAGCCGGAGGCATGTCCGAGGTCAGGCTCCGGATAAAGGCCTCCCGGTCCTGAATTTGGAGAGCTTCGTTGTGCCGGCGCTCATAGCCGATCGTCGTCTGGCGCTTGGCCCCGATGGCCCGGCCGCACAGGGATCCGGCGCCGTGGGCGGGATAGACTTCGCAGAAATCAGGGAGCTTCAACAATTTATCATGCAGGCTGTCGTAAAGGCTTGAGGCCAGCTGCCGGGCTTTCCCGGGAAAAAGATCGGGACGCCCGACGTCCCCCACAAACAGCGTGTCTCCGCAGAATACGGCCAGGGGGTCTTTCCCCCGGGTCGTGTCGGTGACAACGTAGCTGATATGCTCGGGCGTGTGTCCCGGCGTTTCCAGGACCCGGAAGGCGATGTCCTCGATGCGAAAGCGGTCGCCTTCCGCAAGGGCGACGTGGGGAAAGCGGCAGCGGGCCGAGCGGGGAGCGTAGATTTTGGCTCCCGTGGCCCGGGCCAAATCCAAATGCCCGGAGATGAAATCGGCGTGAAGATGGGTCTCCAGGATATGGGTGATTTTCAGCCCCAGGGAGCCGGCGGCCTCGAGATAGATTTCGACATCCCGCCGGGGATCGATGACGGCGCAGGACCCGCTCCCGGCGAGAAGGTAGGAGCTGTGGGCGATTTTTTCCACGAAAAACTGATGCAAAAACATGCTGATCCTCCTGAAAAATTCCTTTCTATAGATAAAACACTTTCACCATCCCAACGGCGACCAGCAGAAACAGCAGGGTCATGAGGCCTCCGGCCCTGAGAAAATCGCGGTTTCGATAGCCGCCGGGAGTCATGAGCAGAGCGTTGACCTGATGCGTGGGAAGGATAAAAGAATTGGACGCGCACACCGCGGCCAGAAGAGTCAGAGGACGGGGGTCAAGCCCCGTCTTGCCGGCCAGCAGGACGATGAGCGGCACAAGCAGAACCGTGGCCGCCACGTTCGACATGAACAGAGAGAGAATCGTGGACAGGAGGGCGACGACGGCCATCAGGACCAAGACGGGCGTTCCTTCCAACGCGCGGAAGAGCCCCTCGGCGATGAAGGCCGCGGCGCCCGACTGATCCATGGCGATGCCCAGGGGAATGAGGCCCGCCAAGAGGAAAACCGTTTTCCAGTCCACGGCCTGATAGGCCTCATCCATCTTCAGGACGCCGAGGAGAACCATGGCCAGGGCTCCCGACATCAGGCTGACCGGCAGGGAAAATCCGAGGAGCGGGAGAGAGACGGCGGCGGCGAAGCAAGCCAGGGCTTTCCAGGGCTTCGCTCCGGCTCCGGGCGCCCCCTGGAAGCCGGTCAAGGGAAAAAAGTGCTTTCGGTCTCCCATGGCGGCGATGTTGGCCCAGGTCCCGTACACGACCAGGGTGTCGCCGGCCTGAAGAGGCTGGTCCGAAAAATCGTCCCGGACGGCCCTCGAGCCGGAAAGAAGCGCGATGGGATCCACGGCCCATCTTTCCCGAAGCCCGATGTCGCGGAGAGACCGTCCCGCCAGGGGGGAGCGGGGCGGAAGGATCATTTCCGCGAAACCCGTCTGGCCGGCCTGATGAAGCCGTTCGAACCTGCCGCCGCCGCCTTCCGGGGTCAGGCTGTGATCCCGGACGAAATCCTCGAAAGATCCGCGGGCCCCCATGAGAATCAGCAGCTGCCCGGCCTGAAAACGAAAATGGCGCCAGGGAGCGTAAACGATGTCGTGCCCGACCTCGAGCGCCAGCAGATAGAGCCGATAGTCCGACCAGAGCCGCGCTTCCTCCCGCGTCTTCCCGGCCAGGTCCGATCCCCGGGGGATGCGGCAAAAAAACAGGCTGGAAGGAAGCTTCCAGGTGTCGATGAGCTCCTGCTGGGGGGAGACCTGGGCCAGGCCGCGGTCGGGAAGAAGCCGCCGGCCCAAAACAGCGAAATAGGCGATGCCCGTCGCCAGCAGGGCCACTCCCAAAGGCGTGACGCTGAACAGCCCGAATCCGGCCAGGGATTTCTGCTTCAACAGGTCGTTGAGCACGATCAGGGATCCGGAGCCGACCATGGTCAGAGTCCCTCCCAGGATGGCCGCGTAGCCGAGGGGCATGAGAAGCCGGGATAGGGGCCATCGCGTGCGCCGGGAAATGCGCATGACGGCCGGCAGGAACAGGGCGGCCGCGCCGATGTTCTGCATGAAGGCCGAGAGCAGCCCGGCCGAGGACGAAACGACGGCCGTGAGCTTCCTTTCGCTCGATCCGGTCCAGTTCAGCAGAGGGCGGATCAATCGGTTCAGGATTCCGGAACGATCGACGCCCGCCCCCAGAATCATGATCGCGATCATCGACATCACGGCTCCGCTGGCCATGCCGGAGAAAGCCTGGGCGGGAGTCACAAGTCCCAGCCAGGCCAGGGAAAGGACGACGACCAGGGCGACGACGTCGACGCGGAAAACTTCAAAGACAAAAAGGAGGACGGCGGCCAGGAGCACGGCTAGGGTCAGGCCGATGTCCAGGGTCATGCGCTATGTCCTTGGCCGTTCCTGTCCGATCGTCCTTTCATGCTGAAAAACCTGGACATCCAAGGATACAGAGCGCCGGCTCAGAGATTGACCAGGAAAGCCAACAGGCCGTGGGCCACGGCGAAAACGACCAGGGCCAAGCCCGTTTTCTTGTGAACGCCGATTTTCACCTTAAAGATCCTCAGGCCGGACGCCGCCTGAAAGAAGATGAGAAGAAGGTTGCAGATCCCCAAGATGAGGATGATCGAAATGCCGGCGATGGTCATATGTGCCTCCCCCCTTTTTTCAGTTAACGTTGATTTTCAGGACGGCCGGCCCCCGGCTGCCGTGAAGATTGCAGTTTCCCTGGGCGGTGATTTCCATGGTTTTTTCGACCGTGAGTTTCACTTCTCTCGAGAAGTTTGCGCTTTCCGGACGGCTCGAGGCCTTGAATTCCCAGCGGGCGATCTCCACGCCGTCCGCCTTGACCGTCACCCAGTTCGTATGATGAAGCCGGCTGTTTCCCTTGTGGGTGACGTTGACGACGATCGTAACTTCGGTCCCCGCCGCCGCGGAGTCCGGGCCGACGAGCGCGACCGCCGTCTTGTCGGCCGAAGCTTCGGGCGCAAACACAAAAAAGAGGGCCGCAAAAATGAAAAGGAAAGGCGCGGAAACGATGAATTTTTTCTTCATGATGCTCCTCCCTTTCGATCCGCCATTCTAGCATAAAATGGGTTTGGGCCCCAGCCGCGTCCGCAGTATCGGCGCCTCCGCAGGAACCGACACGGTCAATCATAATGTCGGCCCCCGATTCAAATTGACAACCGCATAAACGAGTGGGAAAATGGGACATATTTTTTCAAGGAGTGGCAAATGAACAAAACGGCCGCAAAAACGATTCTGGCTTCGGCTCTTGTTCTTTTTCTGTCGCCCGCTCTGCTCCGGGCTATCCACACTTCCGATACGCTCATGCTGCATAATCCCGCGTTGAGCCGCACCCACGTGGCGTTCGTCTACGCCAACGACCTGTGGGTGGCGGAGATCGGCGGCGGAAACGCCCGCCGCCTGACCTCTGACGTGGGCAGCGAGGCCTTCCCGGCCTTCTCCCCCGACGGCAGCCTGATCGCCTTCAGCGCCCAATACGAGGGCAACACGGACGCCTACGTCGTGCCGACCGCCGGCGGGGTCCCCCGCCGTCTGACATGGCACCCGGGGCCGGACGTCGTCCAGGGCTTCACCCCGGACGGCGCGGCCGTGCTCTTCACCTCGGCCCGTGCGGTTTTCACCGGCCGCTACCAGCAGCTTTTTAAAGTTCCGGTCGAAGGCGGATTTCCCGAGAAGCTTGAAATTCCCCACGCCTTCCGGGCGGCTTATTCCCCCGACGGCGCACGCCTGGCCTACAATCCTCTCTACGACGCCTTCACACAGTGGAAGCACTACCGGGGAGGCACCGTGTCCGTCATCTGGATATACACTTTCGCCGACCGGTCGGTGGAAAAGATCCCCCAGCCCGAGGGCCGGTCGAACGACGCCGGGCCGATGTGGATCGGAGACAAAATCTATTTCCGTTCCGATCGCGACGGGGAGTTCAATATTTATTCCTACGATCTGAAATCCAAAACGATCGACCCGGTAACCCGACACCGCGACTTTCCCGTTCTGAACGCTTCGGCCGGCGGCGGGAAGATCGTCTATGAGCAGGCCGGACGCCTCCATCTCCTCAACCCGGAGACCGGGACGAGCACGAACCTGTCGTTCGGCGTGGCCGCCGACCTCCCCGAACTGCGGCCCCGATACGTCAAGGGGATCCGCTGGATCCGCGACGCCTCGCTCTCGCCCTCGGGCGCCCGGGCGGCACTCGAATTCCGCGGCGACGTGGTCACCGTTCCGGCCGAAAAAGGCGACCCAAGAAACCTCACCCAAACATCGGGCATCCACGAGCGCTCGCCCGTCTGGTCTCCCGACGGAAAGACGGTGGCCTATGTCTCGGACGCATCGGGCGAATACGCGCTCCACCTCCGAAAACAGGACGGAAAAGGCGAAGCCCGCGCGTTCAAGCTTGAAGGAACCGGTTTCTACGATTCCCTGGTCTGGTCGCCGGACAGCAAAAAGCTGACCTATGCCGACAACTCCTGGAGCCTCTACTGGATCGATGTCGAGACCGGCGCCGTGACGAAGATCGGCTCCGAGTATCAGCTCGGCCCGCGCCGGGCCCGGACAATCCATGCGGCCTGGTCTCCGGATTCCCAATGGATCGTTTACACCCTCAACACGCAGACCTACATCCAACGGGTTTACCTTTATTCCCTGGAGCGGAAACAGTCCTTCCCGGTCACGGACGGCTTGAGCGAAGTCGCCGAGCCCGTTTTCGACTCCGGAGGCAAATACCTCTATTTCCTTGCCTCAACAGACGCCGGGCCGGTCAAGCAGTGGTTCGACCAGTCGAGCGAGGACATGCGGATGACGAGTTCGATCTACGTCCTGACCCTCAGGAAAAACATCTCCTCTCCGCTGGCCAAGGAGAGCGATGAGGAAAAGGCCGATTCGCCCGAAAAGAGTCCCGCGCCGGACAAAGCCAAGGGCGAACCGAAAAAACCGACCGCGCCGTTTTCGATCGATCTCGAAGGCCTCGACCTCAGGATTCAGGCCCTGCCCGTCCCGGCCGGAAACTACCGGAGCCTCCAGCCGGGCGAAGAAGGACAGCTCTATTACCTGGAAAGCTCCGAAGCCGGAGCCGGCCCGTTCGGTCCGCCTCCGGGAGCGACGCTCAAGCGCTTCAGCTTCAAGGACCGGAAAAGCGAGGATTTGATCTCGAACGTCAACGCCTACATCCTCTCCGCGGACAAGAAGAAAATGCTCTATCTCTCCCGGTCCGGCTGGTTCATCGTCGCCGCCGGCGCCAAACCCAAGCCCGGCCAGGGCAAGATGAACGTCGAAGCCGTTGAAGTCCGCATCGATCCCCGGGCGGAATGGGAGCAGATTTTCCACGAAGCCTGGCGGATCAACCGCGACTTTTTCTACGCCGACAACATGCACGGCGCGGACTGGAAGGCCATGCGCGAAAAGTACTCGCCCTTCCTCCCCCACCTCGCCTGCCGCAATGACCTCAACCGCCTCATCCAGTGGATGTGCAGCGAGCTCGGTGTCGGCCATCACCGGGTCGGCGGAGGGGACACTCTCGCCCGGCCGGAGACCGTTCCCGGCGGGCTTTTCGGCGCCGACTTCGCCGTGGAGAACGGACGTTTCCGGTTCAAGAAGGTCTACGGCGGCCTGAATTGGAATCCCGAGCTGCGCTCGCCCCTCACCGAACCCGGCGTGGACGTTACGGCCGGAGAATATCTGCTGGCCGTCAACGGGAGGGAGCTGCGTTTTCCCAAGAACGTCTACAGCCTGTTCGAAAACACGGCGGGCAAGATCGTGGAGATCACGGTCGGCCCCGATCCTTCGGGCAAGGGATCGCGCACGGTCAAGGTCGTGCCCGTCGAGAGCGAATACGCCCTTCGCAACCGCGACTGGGTCGAGGGCAATCTGAAGAAAGTCGAGGAGGCGACCGGAGGCCGGGTGGCCTACGTCTACGTCCCCAACACAACGACCCTAGGCCACGCCTATTTCAAGCGCTATTTCTTCCCTCAAGCCCAAAAGGAGGCGGTCATCATCGACGAGAGGTTCAACGGCGGCGGCCTGGTGGCCGACTATTACATCGACCACCTCCGCAAACCGGTCAGCGCCTACTGGCATATGCGCTACGGCGCCGACCTCAAGACGCCCAGCGCCTCGATCCAGGGGCCGAAAGTGATGCTCATTGACGAGACGGCCGGGTCGGGCGGCGACATGCTGCCCTGGATGTTCCGGAAGTTCGGCCTCGGCCCGCTCATCGGCAAGCGGACGTGGGGCGGCCTGGTCGGGACACTCGGCTTCCCGGTGCTCCTGGACGGCGCT
>JAFGAV010000015.1 GCA_016933515.1 Candidatus Aminicenantota bacterium | reverse complement strand
GGTTAGAACGCCGGCCTGTCACGCCGGAGGTCGCGAGTTCAAGTCTCGTCGGCCCCGCCACGCAATCCGCGAAACGCCCTCCTGCAGTCCCCTCTTAATTCGCTAAGAGGGGTAGGGGAGATAAATATCACTAATTCAAAATCTTAAAGGCGTTTCGCTATCTGGGGATTAATACACCTAAAACAAATGCGAAGGTGGCTTCGGCAATTTTTCGGCCACCGACCTTAAGCCCCCCTTAATTCGCTAAGGGGGGATGGGGGCAACCTCACAGTTTTCGGGTGAGGCGCCAAAGCCAAAAAACTTCATTTTTAGCTGAATTCGTTTTTGGGTGAAGCTCCAAAGAGGACGGCGGCGATCCGGAGGAAGCGCTTCTCTAGCTAGTTGACCTGCAGTGGGAAACGTGGCGTGCCTGAGAGGATTCGAACCTCCGACCTTTGGATCCGTAAGCCGAAGAAATTCCGGGCGACACTGGAAAAGTCAGTTACTTGGATTTATCCCAAGTGATGTCCTTGAAGGATACGATCGGGTATGTGCATGGCCTCGTGGACTTGTCGAACTCGCGACGGAAATCCTTCCCCTGTGCATCACAGGCGCCGATCACCAGGTCCAGGAACTCCTTAATAAGGACATAAGTCCCATTTTCTTTTGACGGAGTTTGTGGGGATTCGGACGGACTCTCATAAACATAGACTCTTCCTCCCCGGAAACGGAATTCTTCGATCTTGTTGGTGACGTCCGTTCTCTGATAACCTCGCTCCCTTTGGTCAGTCTTGCGCAGTTCCTCCTCGGTTAAAAGATACAAAACGCCGTTGATCCGGCTCCCTTTCTTGGGATAGATATTGAGTTCTGCGGTGCCGAGGACGGGGATGCGTTCTGCACTTTGTATGAGATAGGCCTCAATCTTCATGGCGCCCAACGAGGCCGCTTGAGGAGAATTGAAAGGCCGAACGCAAGTCCACACTCTCTCATAACCTGCGAGGTGAACCTTATGGACGGGCCCCTCATATTTCTGCCCTAGGGTCTGTTCCATACTCGGCAGGGAAATCAGGGAGCCATAGGCGACAACCCCCGCGAATCCTTTCGGTATCTCCAGCAGTCTTTTCCCATTCGCGGCGGAATCAGGTGTGCCAATAAGGAGCAGGGTCAAGCCGAGCGATAAAACCAATAGCGCCCTATCGAAAGAAATCGCTTTGGTGATCATCGGACCTCCCCCCTTCCGGCAAATAAATGCCCATTGACATCCGGAGGATAACACCGGCGGGAAGAACCGTCAACGGAACGGGATCAATGATATGCTTGGCGTGCCGGAGAAGATTCGAACCTCCGAACTTTGGATCCGGAGTCCATTTCCCTAAGCTCCTGGTCATTTGGGGAGAAGCCCATTCGGCCGGGACGGCATGCGCCGCGCTGTGTCGCCTCGGTGGATCCTTCCAATCCTCGTGAGTGATTGTAAAAGCGAGTCTGGGAGACGTTAAAGATGGGCGGAGAGATGGAGCGGATCGGGACAAGAACATCAGAGGCGGCCGATGAGGCCATTCTTCGGCCACCGACCTTAAGCCCCCCTTGATTCGCAAAGGGGGGCGAGTCGCATTGACATCCCCCTTTCCCCCGCATAAAATATTCTTGTTGAATCTGGGGGCGAACGGATTCGACGGAGATATTGAGGCTAGGGCTGCATGCCGAGATTCCATCCCCCTCGTAAAACGGTGGGCCCAAGTAAGTGCAGAACCACTGCCCTTAGCTGCCTAACAAGTAGACAGCCGTCTCCCGGGACACTCTCCCGCGGTTCCCGGGGGGCGCCGACCAGCGGGATAGCGGACCGGACGCGCCCCCGTACCGGCGAGCGAAACCCAACGGGGCTGGCTCCGCGGATTCCCTCCTTTCCGGAGAAGCGGAGTGAGAACATCGGAGAGGATACGCACGTAGACGCCCTTCGCTGAATGTCTTCGGACGCGGGTTCGATTCCCGCCGCCTCCAATTTTTTTTTGAGATGAAGGAACGATGGCGAAACGAACGCGCTTCTTGACGGTGCTTTTGCTTGCCGGCCTGATCCTTTCCCCGCTGCCGGGCCAGCAGACCGTCACGGTTCGCGTGCAGGTCCGTGATTACGCCGATTTCACCCGTCTGACTCTCGAGTCCTCCTCCCGGCTCGACACCCGATTGACCCGCACCGGCGGCATCCTGGAGATCCATGTCGATTCTCCGGATTCTCTTCGCCTTCGAACGGCGCCCGTTTCCAGCCGGCTGATCCGGTCGGTCGCCTGGGGCCGGAGCGACGGGCGCCATGTCCTGTCCGTCGTTCTCCGGTCCTCGGATTTCACCTACAACGCCTTTACCGCGAGCCGGCCGTTTCAACTGATGGTCGATTTCAAGGAAGGAGAGGCCGCCGCGCCTCCTCCGGTCCGCAAAGAAGGCGCCGCTCCCAAGTCCGCCGCCCAACCCGCCGTCCGCCCTCCCTCGGGAGTGCGGACGATCGTGATCGACCCGGGGCACGGCGGGATCGAGCCCGGCGCCAAGGGCCGGTTCGGAACCTTGGAAAAAGACGTCACCCTGCCCATAGCCCTGAAGCTCAAGGCCGTCATCGAGAAGAACCTGTCTTTCCGGGTGGTCATGACCCGGGACAAGGACATGGCGGTTTCGCTCGAAAGCCGGGCCGCCCTGGCCAACAACAACGACGCAATGCTGTTCATCAGCATCCACGCCAACGGGTCTTACAAACAGAGTTCGCACGGCTCGGAGACGTTCTTTCTGAGCCTGAACGCCTCCGACGAAGACGTCAGGCGCCTGGCTTATTTCGAGAACACCCAGGCCGAACTCGAAGGCCACATCGCCGCCCAGGAGGAAGAACAGGATGTTCTCCGCATGATCCTCTGGGACATGGCCCAGTCGGCGTATATCCGGCAGAGCAGCCGGCTGGCGGAACTCATTCAGGCTGAGCTCAACGCCCTTCTGGGAACAGCCAACCGGGGGATCAAACAGGCTCCGTTCAAGGTGCTGGCCGAGGTCGCCTGCCCGGCCGTTCTGGTCGAGGCGGCTTTCCTGTCCAATCCCGACGAGGAACGCCGTCTCCTCAACGAGGAATTTCAAAACAACGTCGCCCTGGCCATCTATCAGGGCCTGGTGAACTACATCCGTCTCTATCCCCCGGAAGGCGGACGCTGATGCCGAGGCGCCGTCTTCTTCTGCTCGTCGTCCCGGGTCTGACCCTGTGCCTGGCGGCCTTCTTTTTTTTCTTCCAGAACAGGGGGGAGGCGCCCCGGGAGCTCAAAGACATCTCCGTTCCCCCGGAGACGGCCTCCGCCGCCGGCGAGGACGAAACAAGAACAGTCGTTCTCTATTTTCTTTCCGATCAAGACGGCCTTCTTCACCCCGAGCAGAGAACGATTCCCGCCGGGCCCGCGGTGGAATGGGAGGCCCGGCGGCTGATTGAAGAACTGATCAAAGGATCCCGAACGGGACTGATTTCCCCTCTGCCGCCGGAATCCGAGCTTCGCCAGGTGTTCATGATCCGGGGCGGGACGGCGGTCGTGGATTTCTCCAAGGAATTCGCGGACCGCCATCCCTCAGGCTCGACGGCGGAGATGACGACGATTTATTGCCTGGTCAATTCCCTGACTCGCAATTTCAGCGCCATCAAGCAGGTGTTCTTTCTGGTCAACGGGAACGAAAGAGAAACCCTGAACGGCCACATCAGCCTGGCCAAACCTTTTCTTCCGCTTCGGTCCTTGATCGCCGAGTGAGGATTTCGCCGCGGGTGAAAAAGCTGAAGCGGGTGGTCATCGTCGGCTTCCCGAACGTCGGGAAGTCCAGCCTGTTCAACAAACTCGTGGGCCGGAGAAAATCGCTTATCCATTCCCTGCCGGGCATGACGCGGGACGCCGTGTCCGCCCCTTGCCGCCTGGCGGGGCGGCTGTTCGAGCTCGTGGATACGGGAGGATTCTTCGGCTCCCCTGACGAGCCCTTTTCCGCGCCGGTGCGGGAGGCCGCCTGGCGCGAAGCTCAAAGGGCCGACCTGGTCCTCTTCCTTCTCGACGCCCGCCGCGATCTTCTGCCCGGCGAGGAAGAGCTCCATTCCGACCTTAAGAGAAAAGGATTGCGCATCCTGGTTGTGGTCAACAAGGTGGACACACCCGCCCAGGAGGGCCGGCTGGGGGATTTCTATCGGCTGGGAGGGGGAAAGATCATTCCCGTCTCGGCCGAGCACAACCGGAATCTGGAGGCCCTTGAGGCCGCCGTGGCGGAAGAGCTTCCTCCGTCCGCCGGCGTCGAGGATGAGGTTCGACCCTTGAAGCTTTCGATCGTCGGGAGGATCAACGTCGGGAAATCCTCCCTCATCAACCGCTTGTGCGGGGAGGAGAGGCTGATCGTCAGCCGGGTTCCGGGGACGACGCGGGACAGCACCGATGTGCTCCTCTTCCGCGACAAGAAGCCGTTCCTTCTGGCGGACACGGCGGGGTTGCGCAAGCTCAGCCGCACGCGGGACGAGAGGGAGAAAGCGGGGATTCTCCGGTCCAAGAAAAACATCGCCCTGGCCGACGTTGTCTGCCTGGTCATGGACGCGCAGGAATGTCCGACCCGGCAGGATACGGCCGTCGCCCATCTGGCCCGCGATTCCGGCAAGCCCCTGGTCCTGGCGGTCAACAAGTGGGACCTGGCCGCCGGGAGGGGAGAGGACGCCCTGCGGTTCCGCGACCGGATCTTCCGCAAGTTGGAATTCGTAAATTATGCTCCCCTGGCCTTCGTCTCGGCCAAAACAGGAGTCCGCGTGGTCAAGATCTTGGACCTCGCGGCGGAGGTTTACGAAACAGCCGGCCGGCGCGTCGAGACGCCGCGGCTCAACGATTTCTTGAACAGGACCCTGGCCGCCCATCCGCCGCTCTCGCGGGACGGCCGCCGGTTGAAGGTCAAATACATGGTTCAGGGAGGCGTCCACCCGCCGCTTTTTGTCCTGTTCGCTCATTCCCGGACCCGGTTTGCGCCGGCCTATGAGACGCATTTTCTCCATTTGTTGAGGCGGGAATTCGGCTTTCAAGGGTCGCCGATCCGGTTGGTTTTCCGGTCGGGATGACCGCCTTTTTCTTGACTTTGCCCGGCTGTTCCGTTAAAGTGTGGGTCTCTGAGGATCGATCGGTTTGTCGAGGAGGTCATCATGACGCGATCCCGCCACAATGTCATCCTGGTCACCGCTCTCGTTTTGGCTGTTGCTTTCACCGCCGCGGGCTGCGGGAAGCTCAAGGTCAGCCGGCTTAAGGCCAATTATCATTTCTCCGAAGGCAACAAGCTTTTCAAAGACGGCAAGTACCGGGATGCCATCACCGAATACGAAAGGGCCGTCGAGCTCAACTCGGATTTGGGAGACGCTTATCGCTTTTTGGGCGAATCCTACAAGAGCCTGTACAAAGTCGGGTCCGAGACCGCCGACAACAAGGAAAAAGCCGCCCTGGCGCTCGATGCGCTCAAAAAGGCTTATGAGCTTACGCCCGAGAACAAGGATGTCATCTTTTCCTTGGGCGACATGTACGACAAACTCCGCCGGTTTGAGGAGGCGGAAAGTCTCTACCTTCGGATTCTGGAACTCGAGCCCGGCAACATGGAAAATTATTACGTCGTGGCCGAGTTCTACAAGAAATACGTCGGCGAGAGACCGGAGTTGAAAAGCAAGGCCGAGTCGATGTACCTCCGGCGCATTGAGACCGATCCGGAGAACATCCAAGGCTACGCCTATCTGGCCAACTACTACGACCAGATCACGCCCGTCCCCGATTTCGACAAAGCCCTCGAATACCACAAGAAACGCCTCGAGCTCCAACCCGAAAGCGCCGAGTTGTGGTACACCATCGGCGTCAACCGCTTCCAGAAGGCCTACCGGATGCAGAACTTCCTGCCCGTGCCCGAAAGAAAAACGCTCGGCGACGAAGCGGAAAACGCCCTTTTGAAGGCCATCGAAATCGACGAGAACTATCCCGAACCCTATGCTTACCTGAAAATCCTGTACATCAACGTTCATTCCCGGCTCTATCCGGAAAGGGCGGAGAGATACAAGGTCGAGGCCGACCGCTACGGGGAGAAATTCACCGACATCCGGGGCCGGCAGCTCGAACGGATGAAGCTGGAGAGGGAGCTGAAGAAAGCCATCAGCTGAGGTCTTACGGTTCCCGTCGTCTTTCCCGGGCCGCGCCGGAAGAAGCGGCCGGCGGTTGCTTTTTTCAACCGAATCTGGTATTTTACGGTTTCCCCAACCCCGGAGGATTTCGATTCTGAGGATAGGATGTCATGAAGACGCGTGTCCCTAAAAAAGATGATATCGAACACAAGTGGTGGCTCGTGAACGCCGAGGGCAAGGTCCTGGGACGGCTGGCCTCAGAGGTCGCCGTGCTTCTGCGGGGCAAGAGAAAGGCCTATTTCACGCCCTTCCTGGACACGGGGGATTTCGTCGTGGTCGTCAACGCGGACAAAATCGTCGTTACGGGAGACAAAAGAGGGCAGAAGGTCTATCATTCTCATTCGGGCTACCCCGGCGGCCTCAAAACGAAGTCTTTCGTAGAGATGATGGCCAAAAAACCCGAGGAAGTCGTGCGGCGGGCCGTATGGGGCATGATTCCCAAAAACCGCCTCGGCCGCAGCTTGGCGAAAAAGCTGAAAGTCTACCGCGGAGCCGACCATCCCCACCAGGCGCAGAATCCGGAGGAACACCGGTTTTAGGAGGTCCAGTGAGTCTCATTCAGTATTACGGCACAGGAAAGAGGAAGACATCGATCGCCCGTGTTTTTCTCCGCTCCGGCAAGGGCGATATCACTCTGTTCGTGAATCGGCGTTCCCGGCCTTTTCAGGAGTATTTCAGCCTGGAATCTCAGAGGAACATCATCAAAACGCCCCTGCGGCTGACGGAAACCGACGACAAATTCGACGTCTTCCTGCGCGTCAGCGGCGGGGGGGTGAAAGGCCAGGCCGAAGCGGTCCGGTTGGGCATCGCCCGCGCTCTGATCGAATTCAACCGCGAGCTCAAGCCGACCTTGAAGAACGCCGGCCTCCTGACCAGGGACGCGCGCATCAAAGAACGGAAGAAATACGGGCTGTTGGGCGCCCGCAAGGCACCCCAGTACCACAAGCGGTAAGGGAGGATTCGCCTTGGTTTCAGTCACGATGAAGGAGCTTTTGGAGGCGGGTGTCCATTTCGGCCATCAGACGCGGCGGTGGAACCCGAAAATGCGGGATTACATCTTCGGCCAGCGGAACGGCATCTACATCATCGACCTTCAAAAAACGATCAAGGTCTTCAAGGAGGCGCTGCAGTTCATCCGGACGACAGCCGAGGAGGGAAAGAACATCCTGTTCGTCGGGACCAAGAAGCAGGCCCAGGACATCATTCGGGAATACGCCGCCAAATGTGAATCGAGTTTCGTCAACCAGCGCTGGCTGGGAGGCTTGCTGACCAACTTCTCCGTCATCCGGGGGAGCATCGACAAGCTCGTGGAGCTTGAGGAGATGAAAGAGGACGGGCGGTGGGACCTTCTGTCCAAGAAGGAACAATCCAAACTGGAAAAGGTGTTCCGCAAGCTGTCCAAAAACCTGGGGGGCATCAAGACCATGACCGGTTCGCCGGGGGCCCTGTTCGTCATCGATTCCTCCAAGGAGGAGATCGCCATTCAGGAAGCCCTGAAAATGAACATCCCCATCGTGGCCATCGTCGACACCAACGGCAACCCCGACAACCTCGCCTACGCCATCCCTGGAAACGACGACGCCGTGAGGGCCATCGAGCTGTTCACCTCCAAGGTGGCCGACGCCATTTTGGACGGGAAAAAGCAGCGGATAGAGAAGGAGCTGGAAGCGGAAAAGACCGGCGGGGACGCGGATGCCGCGTCGGCCGGGGAGGACGGCGGACAGGGGGAGATGTCGGCCGACCCCTCCCTCGAGAACGTCTGAATCCCGGAAGAGATTCCCGAGATTTCGAGGAGCGAGCGATGAACATCACGGCGGATATGGTCAAGGAGCTTCGTCTGCGGACGGGGATCGGCATGATGGAATGCAAGAGAGCGTTGGAGGAAAGCGGCGGCGACATGGAGAAGGCCATTGCCGTCCTCCGCAAGAAAGGATACGCCCGCGCCAAGGACAAAGCCTCCCGGGAGACGTCGGAAGGGGTCGTGGGCTCCTACATCCACACCAACGGCAAGATCGGGGTTCTGGTCGAAGTCCATTGCGAGACGGACTTTGTCGCCCGGAACGCCGACTTTCAAGACCTCGTCAAGAACATCGCCATGCACATCGCCGCCGCCCGGCCCAAGTTTCTCTCCGCCGAGGACATCCCGGGTTCCCTGCTGGAAGAGGAAAAGAGCGTCATTCGGGAGCAGCTCAAAGACCAGAAAAAGCCGCCGGAGATCATGGAAAAAATCGTCCAGGGCAAGCTCGGCAAATATTACGAGGAAGTCTGCCTCCTCGATCAACCCTACATCCGAGACGATAAGGTTTCCATACGCCAGCTCGTGCAGTCCATGATCGCCAAGCTGGGGGAGAACATCAAGGTCAGCCGATATTCCCGCTTCGAGATTGGAGAAGCCTGATCGGCGGTCGGTGGTCATGACCCCCACAAAACCGGCATACGATCGGATCCTGCTGAAGCTTTCCGGGGAGTCCCTGTTGGGCCGCAAGGCCTACGGGATCGATTTCCGCACCACTCAGTTCCTCGCCCATGAGATCCGGGAAGTCCAGAACTTGGGCGTCCAGGTGGCGGTCATGATCGGCGGGGGGAACATTTTCCGAGGCCTGAAGGGTTCGGAAGCGGGCATGGATCGGGCCTCGGCGGATCACATGGGCCTGTTGGCCACGGTCATCAACGGCATCGCCCTTCAGGACGCTCTGGAAAAAGCGGGATGCGTCACTCACCATGCTTCCGCCCTGGAAATCCGGGCCGTGGCCGAGCCGTTCATCCGGCGGAAAGCGGTGAGCAACCTGGAAAAAGGGCGGGTGGTCCTCTTCACCGCCGGCCTCGGCAGCCCCTACTTCACCACCGACACGGCCGGCGCCCTCCGGGCGCTCGAGGTCCGGGCCCGGGTCATCCTCAAGGCCACCAAGGTCGACGGGGTTTACACCGCCGACCCGATGCTGGTGCCCACGGCCCGCAAGTTCAAGACCATCCGCTTCACGGAGTTCCTGAAGCGGGGACTGAAGGTCATGGACGCCACGGCCGTCTCCCTGTGTCGGGACAACAACCTGCCCATCATCATCTTCAGCCTGAAAAAGGGCCATATCAAGAAAGCCGTTCTGGGCGAGCCGATCGGGACGCGGGTCTACTGATCCGCCCGACGGTCGCCGCTCGCGTTTCGGAGCGGGGAGAAGAGGAAGACGATGGTCAAAGACGTTTTGAAGGATGCCGAAAAAAAGATGACGGTCTCGATGGATCATTTCCGCAAGGAGCTGAGCAAGCTCCGAACGGGAAGGGCCAGCATCAGCGTTTTCGAGGATGTCAGAGTGGACTACTACGGCTCCCTCACGCCCGTCAATCAGATGGCTTCCATCAAAACGCCCGACGCGACCCTGGTCGTTGTCCAGCCGTTCGATCCTTCCCTTATCGAAGCCGTGGAAAAAGCCATTCGGAGTGCCGACCTGGGGCTCAATCCCATCAACGACGGCAAGGTCCTCAAGGTCCCCATCCCCCCCCTGGACGAAGACCGGCGGCGGGAGATGGCCAAGCGGATCGGCCGGATGCTGGAAGAAGAAAAAGCCGCCCTGCGGGTGATGCGCCGCGAGAGCAAAGAGCTGATCGAGGACATGGAGAAGGAAAAACTCATCACCGAGGACGATAAATTCAAGGGTCTCGAGCAGCTGCAAAAGATCACGGACGAGCACGTCAAGAAGATTGAAGAACTGGCGGCGATAAAGGAAAAGGAAATCCTTCAGGTCTGAACGCCGTCGGACTCTCCCGACCCGATAACTTTCGTCGCCCGCAAAGTCTGATGACTCCCTCCCCCTCTCCCGCGGCCTAAGCGGCCGATTGCCGGCACCGCAGATCCGTGCCCGGCGCGGGGAGGACTCTCGCCTCTATTTTAGGCGGCCGGCGCCTGCGGAGGCGGTTGAGTCCGGAACCAGTTCTCGGTCACGCCGAACTTCGTGCGAAGCGCGGCGCCGAAAACCAGGAGCATGATGAAGAAAGAGAACAGCAGACCCAGGAAGGGGATGAACGTCAAAAAACTGACGGCCAGCAGGCCGAGGAGGGCGGAGGCCAGGGGGGAAGCCTGGGCGCTGCCGAAGGCCCGGAAGAGGCTGTCGCCGAAGAAGTGATAGACCGCCGTCCGGCCGAAGACGGTGATGAAGAAATGAGCCGCCATGAGAGCCAGGAGGAGGGGAATCCCGATGAGGAAAATGCACAGCAGCGCGGCCAGCAGGGCCAGCACGGTGAAGGCCGCCAGCCCGAGAGCCCCCGTTCCCAGGATCGCCCCGAAATCATTGCGGATTCGGTCCGAGGCGAACGCGACTCTCTTGGGGATGACGTTGACGACGATGAGAGTGATGACCAGCCAGATAAAGACCATGATCAGCTTGAAAACCAGGATGAACGGAACAAACGTCATCTTGAAGAACCCCGTCCATCCGTCGGCGAACCGCGGCAGGATGTTGGACAGATTGAAATAAACGGTGTCCCCCTCGACGCGGCAGCCCGGTTCCTTGACCAGGACGCCGCCGATGCAGGCCGCGTCGCCATGAACGACGGCCTCCGGGCCGAGCTCCACGCGGCCGCCCAGGCTGAACACGTCTCCTTCCACCGTTCCGTTGAGCCGGAGCCGGCCGCCCAGACAGACGACGTTCTCCTTGATCAGACCGTCGACGATCGCGCTGCCGCCCAGGAGGATGAGATTTTCCTGGGACTCGGCCGGGCCGACATGGATGTCCTTTTCCACGAGGATGCCTTTATGGACGCCTTCCTGGCCGCCGAACAGCAGGCCGCCGCCGGCCAGCACGAAGATCGCCGCCAAGAGAAGAGATTTGTTTTTCATGATTTATCTCCTGATGAAGGATTTTCGGAACCCGAAGACAAAAATGCCTGCCAGAACGAGCAAAGACGCCAGGGCGAGGACCGGAACTTGGGGAGGGGCCGCCGCCGTCAAGATTTCGATCGCTCCCCAGACGAGCCGGAGAATCTGAGCCGCGGCTTTGAGCATGGCCATAAGCCCGGCCACGACCTTGGCGCCCAGAGAGGCGCTGACGTGGAGACCCCGCCAGAGCATCCGGCCGGAACCGGTCATCAAGTCCGGAAGATTGCAGACGCCCGCCGCGATGAGGAGCACGGCGATCAAAGAGAGAGACGCGAGGCCGGCCGCCAGCGCGGGAAGCAGGCGGCGCCGGCGCCGCGGCCGGGGGAAGGCGGCCGCCATGACCCGTTGGGCGAATCCCGGCGGAAGCATGAGAGCCGGGAGCGAGCCGCAAGCCTCCAGCCAGCGCTTCCTGGCCTCGAACGCTTGTCGGCAGGCGGCGCAGCGCCCGAGATGGGCTTCGAGCTCCCGGGCTTCCGTCCCGGACAGAAAGCCCTCGGCATAATCTTCCAGAAGGTCCGGCGTCGGACATTTCATGGCGTTTCCTCCATCATCCGGCGGAGCGTTTCCTTGGCTTGGAACACCCGGCTTTTCACCGTGCCCGACGGCTGCCCCTTGATCGCGGCGATCTCGTCGTAGCTGAATCCCGAGACGTGTCTCAGGACGAACAGCTCCCGAAGCTCCGGAGGGAGACGCTCGAGCCCGCGCTCGATTCGTTCCCTGAGCTCGGCCTGCTCCAATCCGGCAACGACCGACAGGGAGGGGTCGACCGCCTGCCGCTGAGCGTCTTCCCCGTCCGGCCCGGACGACCGGTCCAGAGACAGGCAGGGAATGTTTTTCTTCCGCCAGTGGTCGATGACGCAGTTGGACGCGATGCGGTACAGCCAGGTGGTGAACTTGTATTCCGGCCGGAAGGACTCAAGCTTGGCAAAGGCTCTCAGAAAAACCTCCTGCGTGAAATCCAAGGCCGTCTCTCTCTCCCCCACGAGCCGTCCCAGGTAGTTGAACAGGGGCTGCTGATGCCGAAGAACGAGCATTTCGAACGCGTTCCTGTCTCCTTGCAAAGCGTGTTTGACCAGTTCTCGGTCTTCGGACATGTCGGACTTCCCGGCCTCGTGATTGTATACGAAAGCGCCGCCTTTCGGTTCTGGGGATTCCGCCCTCCCGGCCCCGGCCGTCAGCGGCTTTCGGGGGGGAGGTCGTCGATGACCTCGCAGCCTTCGGGAACCTTGATTTCAAATATTCCGGAGGGGAGAGGGGCGTTGAGCCGGGCTTTGTTGAATTGAAATTCCGTCCTGTTCCCGGCGAAATCGACGAACGCGGCACGGTCCAGGAGAGAAGTCCTGTCGTTCACGTCGAGGAAGATCAGGCTGTATTCCCCCTCCCGACGGGGAGTGAGCTTGAGCCGGGTCGCGGCGCGCTTCTCCTCCCGAACGTCGTCGAGCTCAATCGCGTAGTCGTCGCCGAGATTTTTGGCGCCGGTCAGGATCGACAGGATTTCCGCTCCGGAATCGCCGGGGGATATCCGGGTGCGGATGAGCTGGTTGTCCTCGGGGTAGAACTGTTCGAATATCCCTTCCCGGTAAAGGAAGGCCTTGATCTCGGGTTCCGCGTATTCCCAGCGCATGAGGTCCGGTCTCAGGAAATAGAGGCGTCCCTTCTCTACGAGCGGCGCGGACGCGGAGGCCGGACGGTAGGTCTGCTCGAATTCGGCCCGGAGGGAGCGGAGGGTCCGCAGCCGCTGTTCCAGGCGAGAGGCGACTTCTTCGGCCGCCGCCTCCGGAACGGGAAGCGCCGTCTGAAGCGCCCAGCCGCCTTGGAGGAGAAGAATGACGAGAGCCGGCTTAAGATTCATATTCCTTCTTATATCATAATTCGGCCCTGCTTTCGCCGGACTACCGCACCGCCTCCGGAGGGGGAAGAGGCCGGCTTGACCCTCGGAGTTGAAAAACGCATACTAGTGCCGACCTCAGGTGTGCGGCATGGATTCCGCCGCCGGCCGGAGGTAGTCCGGGTCTGGAAATGAAAGCCGGTTTTCTTCTTCTGTTTCTGGGATACCTCGCCCTGCTCGTCGCCGTGGGCGTCGTGTTCTCGAGGAGGATGAAAGGGATTGAGGATTTCTTCCTGGCCTCCCGTCGTCTGTCCGCCCCGCTTTTGTATTTCACCGTCTGCGCCTCTTGGATCGGAGCGAGTTCCGTTCTGGTCACGACCGACCACGCCTTCCGGTCCGGGCTGAGAGCCCTGTGGCTCGTCGGGCTGCCGGCCGTTTTGACCACATTAATTTTCGGCCTGTTCCTGGCGGGACCCATCCACCGTCTGCCGGGCTTGACGCTGGCCGACTTGGCCGAGGTTCGCTACGGCCGCGTTTTTCGGCATCTGGCCGCCTTGCTCATCGTCTGGTACATGGTGCTTCTGGCCGCCTCTCAGCTTGTGGCCGTCGGCTCATTCCTCGAGCTGTTCGTGGGACGGTCCTATCTTTTCTGCCTGGCCGCAGGGACGGCCGTTGTCCTGCTGTACATCACTCTGGGCGGATTTTTCATGGTCGCTTTCACGGACCGGCTGCATTTCTTTCTTCTTCTTTGCGGACTCGTTGCCCTGTTTTTCTGGGCTCTGGGAGCATCCTCTCCGGCCGCCGTGCTGGAGACGGCTTCCCGTCCGGGGAGAGAGGGGATGCTGAACATGTTTTCCGGCTGGCGGGAGAGCGCGCTCGTCGTCCTGTCCTTCGTGCCGGCTTGGCTCGTCTCGCCCATCATCTGGCAGCGCATTCAGGCGGCCCGCTCGCCGCGGACGGCTCGCCGGGGGCTGCTGGCCTCTTCGGCCACGTTTCTCCTCGTCTACGCGCTCATCGTCGCGACCGGCCTTCTGTTCCTCCCGCTCTACGGGGAGGCCGAGCCCGCCCATCCCCTCCTCGCCGAGGCTGTCGGCAGCCGCCTTCCGGGCGTTCTGGCCGGGCTCCTGTTTGTGGCCGTCAGCGCGGCCATTCTTTCGACCCTGGACACGGCCGTCAACGCCGGGGCGTTTCTCCTGACTCGCGATGTCCTGAGGGGGTTCTTCCGGAATGCCCCCGGCCGCAGAGAGGTCGTCGTCGGTAGGGTGGCGACGATTCTCCTCGGGAGCCTGGCTTTCCTGGTCGCCACGCGCTTCCAGAGCATTCTCAAAACACTCGGCCTGGCCTCGGAAATCATGACCGAGGGGCTTTTCCTCCCCGGCCTGGCCATGCTCTTCATGAAAAGGAAGCTTCCCCTCGCCGGCCTCTTCAGCCTCGCCCTGGGCGGCGGATTTTCGCTCGCCGGCTTCGCCGCCGCTTCCGGGATTTTCTCCCTCCGTCTTCCTCCCTGGCCGCATTCCGTGCCGTGGGGTTTGGGATTGGGGCTGATCGGTTTTCTTTTCGGCGCGGCCGTCGAGACCGTCAAGCGCCGCAGGGAAACCGCCGGGTCCGGATCCGCGCGCGTTTACTGACGAGCGATTTTTAAGCTATCATGGGGCGCTATGGCTTTTTCTGGGCGTCTTCGGGAAGCGGTCATCGACGTCCTGGGCAGGCCCCTCTTCTGGACGTGGTTCAAGCTCTGCCGCTGGACGGTCTCGGGGGAGGAGGATTACCGTGCCCTGCGCCGGGCGGGCAAGTCGGTCATCCTCATCATGTGGCACAGCCGCATTTTCATCGTGCCCTATTTCTTCCGCAAGCGGGGCGTCATGCCCCTCGTCAGCCCCAGCCGGGACGGGGAAATTCCGGCCCGCATCATGAGCCGCTGGGGCTATAAAGTTCTGCGGGGCTCGAGCTCGCACTCTGTCGTCAAGGCCTGGGGCGTCATGACCCGCGAGCTTCGCGCCGGAGGCGAGGTCATCATCGTTCCCGACGGGCCGCGCGGGCCGAATCGCGTCCTGAAGGAAGGCTGCCTGAAACTGGCTCAACAGACGGGAGCGGCCATTGTTCCCTTCACCTTTTCGGCATCCCGGCCGAAAACGCTCCGCAGTTGGGACCGGTTCCTCATGTTCCCGCCGTTCAGCCGTGTTTCGGCCGTCTTCGGCCGTCCGTTCACCGTGGATCCGGAGCTGTCAGGGGAAAAACTGGAAAAGATGCGGAGAGCCGTGGAAAAGATCTTGAACGATCTGGACGCCGCCGCGGATTCCGGGACGGATTAAATTCCGGCTCGGCGGCGCTTCATTGAGAAAGGAACTTCAGCGCCTGGTAGACCAGGAAAACCGGCCAGACCAGCGCCTTCAGGAAGCCGAGGACTCCGTTCCAGAATGAAACCGCGTGGCCGATGTAAAAGATCGCCGCGCCGATGAGTCCCAGGCCGTAGACGGCGCCGGCCGTTCCGTTGCAAGTGGCTTTGTTGTCCATCGGTCTCCTCCTTTCTTCCGATACTTTCTAAATAACACACCGCGCGGACGATTGCAATCGCATATCGTGTCCGCCTGTCTCCGCGGGCGGGAATGAATCAACCGGGGCCCTATGAGGAACTTTTCAGCCGGGAGGTGCTGTTCTTGCTTGTCCGCCGGAAGCTTCTCTTGAACCGGCAGGGCGGTCCCGCCGATTTATTTGCGGTCATGGTCAGCCTCCAGGGACACGGCGAGGGCTGAGCGTCCTTTGAGAACCGGGCCCCCGAGACCTCGTCGCACCCCTCGAGCCTTAAGATCTCAGCGCAGCAGCACGGTCCGTCCCGCCGTGTTCTCATAGGCGAGCAGCAGCGCCCGCAGAAGCGGCCACTTCTCAGGCGCGAGCGTCCCCGCCTTAAGCGTGAGCTCGCGTTTCACGGTGAGCCAGCCGTCCTTCTCGTCGACTGCTGTCGAGAAGCGCCCCGCCTCGTTCTCGACAACGACCGTTGCGGGGCTTCCCGCGGTCCCGCGGCCGGAGGTCTTCACCTGCAGGGTGAGCGTCTCGACCGCCGAGAAGGGGACGACAACCGGCGAGGTTCGGCTCTCGTGATAGAGGCGCACGTCCGGGGGGAGCGCCGTCATGATCCCGCCGGCGGGATGGCCAAGGACGATTCGCTCGAGCCCCCGTTCGCCGCGCTCTCCGGCGGCTAAGGTGATTGCGAATCCCGCCGCAACTTGTTCCTCGTGAAACTGCTCGAAGGAATAGTGTCCCGCTTCGGTGCCGGAGAGCACGGATCCCGCAAGACGCCCGAGGTGCGAACGCGCCTCGTCGCCGGTCCCCGCCATCTCGCCGAACGGGGCGAGCAGCCCCGCGGCGCGCAGATACCCGCCTCCCTTCCAGCCGCCCTCCGCGGCCGGCTCGATCGTCAGGGTCAGGGCGAACGTGCTTTTCCCGGCCGCCGGCTCGATCGGCCGCGGGATGTCCCCCGAAGAGGGGACCCAGACGACCCTGCCGAGGAGAGGCCGGTATCCGGCCCTGAACCCGCCGCCGGAAGGGTCCCAGAAGGCGAGAAGGCCGTCTCCGGCGATCCGGACGCGCACGTCATCGAAGCGCGAGAGGGCCGGGACGTCCGCGTCCGGGCGCTTCGTGTCAAGGCCGGAAAAGGCGAGCTGCGCGTCGAGCCCCGCCGCGCGGAAGATCGCCGCGGCGAGCGCCGCGCGATCGAGCGGGTGGCCGTAGGCGGTCTCGTAGGTGCGTTGAGCCGGGCGCGGGGAGATGCCCTGCCGGGGCAGCGCGAGATCGACGTGTCGCGTCCACTCGTCGGCGAGTTTCGCCGCCTCCCGCGCCTTCGCCGCATCCCCCGGGATGCGGGCCGCGCGCGCGGCGACCGAGTCGGCGAGCGCCGCCTCGATCACCGCCGCCCCGTCGAACGCCGCGGCGACCGAGCGGCCGAGCGCGCCCCAGTCCTCCCAGGTCGACCAGAGAAGGTAGGGCGCCTCGAGCGCCGGGTCGGCGATGTGCGGAGAGCCGAGGCAGGGAGCGTTCTCCACGCGCCAGCGACGAGTCGACATGCCGTTTTCTTCCGATGATTCCGGGGCGATCGTCTCGTCGCTGAGGAAGGCCGGCACAGGCTTGCCCGCCGGAACGCTCAGCGAACACTCGATCAGCACGGCGGGGTCGGCGCGGCGGAAGACGAAGAGGCCGTCGTATTCCCGATCCGGCCCGCCCGCCTCCTCGATCTCGTATGCGGTCTCCATGATGCAGGGGAGCTCGACGCCGTCGTGCAGGAGCATCGTATCGCGCATCGCCGTGTAGTCGTCCGCGTCGGCGACGGCGAACGGCAGGGTCTCGACCGTGGCGGTCGGGCTGATCTCGTCGGGATCCGGCCGCCAGCGGCCGTCCCGCCAGGTGCGAAGCCGGAGCACGCGCATCGTGGAGGTTGCCGAGTTCCAGGGGATCCGAAGGTCGGCATAAGCCCTGATCCCGACTTCCGTGCCGATCCAGACGACGCGGTGCACCAGCGAGCGCCGGCCGCCGCCGGGCAGGACGGTGACCTGCTCCCGCTCGAGCAGGAAGACGGCGTCGTGAGCGGAGAGGTCGAAGGAATCCTGCGCCTTCGACCAGAGCCTGTCGAGGTCGTATCCGAGGGAGGTCCCCATTTCCGCTTCGGCGGCTCCCGCCCCCTGCGCGAGGAGCAGGCAGGCCAGCGCGGCGAGCGTTGTCTTCAATGCGCGGCGCGTCATTTCGAACCTCCTTTCCCGATCCGGTAGATCCGGTCGCCGAACGTCTTCGCCTTGTCGATCGCCGCCTTGAACCCGCCGTACCCGTCGGGCGGTATCTGGCGCCGCCTGACCTCGGCGCGCTGCTCGATCACGAGCGAGCGGCCGTCCATGCGGCTCGTCCCCTTGAAGGAGGCGTAGGTCTCGTCTCTTTCGTCGGACTGCGGAGGATCGAGCGCCGTGTATCCCTTCGGCAGCTGGATCGTCTCCGTCCCCTCGACGAGCTGCGTGTAGTAGAGGAAGAGGTCGGTCTTTCGATCGGGCCCGGTGCGCATCGAGCCGGCCCGGAAGAGGTTCCCGTCGCTGAGGACGATCCGCATCATCGGGCTGCGGAACTCGAGCGCCCCGCCGACCGGCGCGGCGAAGCCGCGCATGCGGTACGAGAGCGCGATCCACATGTCGCCGCCGAAGTCGGCCGGGTCGCGGGTGCGCCACGCGATCCCTTCGACCCCCTCTCCGGCGGGGGAGAGCAGGCGCGCGAAGAAGTGGCCGAGCTCCTGCCGCCGGGTCCCCGCGACCATCCGGCGCAGCCGCCCGTCGACGGCGCCCGAGCCGGAGAGCCTGAGCGTTCCCTCGAGCGTCCCGTCCCCGGCGAGCGAGGCGGCATGCTCGATGCGCAGCGGCGACTCCTCGGGAGGGCTGTACGGGATGCGGGCGAGGAACTCGCCCTCGGGGGTCCCGACGAGGTAGTGCTGCTCGGCCTCGAGGAGCGACCAGATGGAGTTGTTGTACGGGACCCAGGTCGGGTCGTACATTTCGAAGGACCCGTCGGGCTTGCGGAGGGCGCAGACGCAGTGGTTGAACTGGTCGGCGGGAACGAGGTCGATCCGGCTGCCGGCCATCGTCATCGCGCCGTAGGAGTCCATCCCGGCGGCGCGCATCATCGTGATCAGCATCCCGGCGATGTCTTTGCAGACCCCGCTGCGCTGCTCGAAAATCATCGATCCGGGGTGCAGGGTGAAGCCCTCACCCTCGCCCATCGTCTGCCCGCTGTATCGGATGTTCTGCGCGACCCAGTGCAGAAGCGCCTTCGCGCGCTTCTCCTCGGAGGCATGGGTCAGCCCCGCCTCCGCGAGGATCTCGTCGACCTTCGCCTGTATCTCGGGGGTCACCTCGAACTGGCCGCGGTTCACGTCGAAAAACCAGCGGCTCTTCGCCTCCCAGCTCTCGGCGGTAGCCATCACGACCTTGGGGACGAAGTCGCTGCGGTCGGGCTGCGCAGGCTCGCGGGAGACCGGCGGAAGATCCTTCCCCCACCAGGCGTACTCGGTGCGGTCCCCGGCATAGGTGGTGCTCGAGTAGAGCGGGCCGTTGTAGACCTCGGAGTGGAGCCGCTTGTCGGCGGGCAGGCTCAGCACGTACCGCTTCTCGATCACCGGCGCGTCCCCGCCGAAGAGGACGATGTCGAAATACTCCCCGGGCATGGGGGGGATGTACCGCTCGTCGTCCGGCTCCTGCGAATCCCCGGTCGGCGCCGGGGCGCCCTGCGCCGGGAGGGCTTGCGTCCCCGCGGCCGTCCCGCCCGCTTCGCCGCCGAGCAGCGCGTAGGTGAATCCCTTGCGGAATACGGTGACCTCGATCCCGTCGCCGACCTCGAGGCGGGGGAGCTGCAGGGTCTTAACACGGTCGCTCCAGTAGATCGCCGCCTGCGGGGCGGGCAGGTCGCGGACCCGCGAAACGTCGACGGGGATTTTCTCCCCGCCGCGTATCACGTTGACCTCGCGGACCTCGACGTAACTGCTCTGCGGGTCGTAGCCCCAGCGCAGGACCGAGCGGTCGCGGCACCCCGCCGGGGTGAGGATCTTGGATATGGTGTAGCTGTCCACATAGGTCACGCCGGAGGGCTTCATGCGGTTTGTCGTGTGTTCGTAAACCGCCACGAATGCCGCGCCGCCGTGGTCGGCGGCGGTCCCGGCGCCGGCAACCCTCGAGAAGACGTCGGGGGGCGGGGTGTCGCCGGGCGGGAGATGCTGCGCCCACGCCGGCATGGCGACCGCGCCGAACAGCAGGGCCGCCGAGAGCAGTACCGCTGCCGGAAGAAACGACATGAGGATGGCGGTGGGTTTGAGGCGAAGATGTCTGATGGTGACGTGCACGGAAACCTCCTCTGTGCATACCGTCCGAGAGCGTCTCGTTATTAGAAAAGACGGAATCAGTCCCGCCGGGTGCGAGGCGCCGGAGGTCCTGGGAGTATACTATGGAAAAGCCGGGATGACAACGACGGGGGATGCGCGGCGTCGGGCGCCCCTTCCATCTGCGGGCGTGCATTTTCTCAGCTAATGATCCTTTCTGCGCCGATTTCCGCGGCGAGCTACGCTTCAAGGCGCATAGAAAGCGGGTCGACCCCGAGTGAGAAGCGTTCGAAATTTGATCCAGCTTGGTTACCAGAGGAGTTTCGCCCATTCGATACTGACTATCCTCGATAAGCTTGAACGCCGTCACGCCCGCTTCTTTAAGGCCGATATAAACGTCGGCGCCCGACGGGGTCGATGTGACGGAAAAACCGCGGCCGGGCGCCGAAGCCCTCCCCCAGGCCCAAGGCTCACGCTCATAAACCACACAAAACGTCATGGAGCCTTCAACCGCTTGACTTTGCCCCGGGGACACTGTAAATAAAGAGCACATCTCTAGGGAGGAAATCATGATCAAGAAAATCGTCCCGTTTGTGATCGCCGCCGCCTGGACGCTGGCCCTCGTGTCGCCGGCCTTCTCCCAGACGGCCCAGGAGTTCATTCTCAAGGGCGACGAGTTTTATGCCCAGTTCGACGACCGGAAAGCGCTCGAGCAATACCTCGAGGCGCTCAAAGTCGACCCGAATCACTACGCCGCCCTGTGGAAGACGTCGCGGGCTTACGTGGACCTCGGCGATCAGCTCGACCCCGGGCTCAAGGATCTCAAAGAACAACAGATGTCTTACTATCAGAAAGGCGAGGACTATGCCCGCCAGGCGGTCAAGGTCAATGCCAAGGACACCTGGGGTTTCTTTCAGCTCTCGGCCGCCATGGGCAAGAAGCTGCTGCTCATGGGAAAGAAGCAGCAAGTCAAGATGTCCAAGGAAGTCCGGGAGTACATCGACAAGTCCATCGCGTTCGATCCCCAGAACGACCTGGCCCATCACGCTCTGGGCCGCTGGCACCGCCGCATGGCGGAGATCGGGGGGGTGAAGCGCCTGATGGGCGGGCTGCTTTACGGAGGAATCCCCAAGGGGAGTTTTGAGGAATCCGAAAAGTCCCTGCGCCTGGCCGTCGAGATCAAGCCCGAATACGGCAACCACCACCTCGAGCTCGGGCGGGCCCTCCTGGCTCAGGACAAGTACAAAGAGGCGGCCTTGGAATTCCAGGCCTGCCTTGACGCTCCGGTCATCACCTCCAAATGCCGCCTCTACAAGAAAGAGGCCGAGAAGGAGCTCGCCGAGGTCCAGAAAAAGCTGAAGTGACTATCGGACCGCAGGCGGGCCCTGCGCATCCGCCCGGGCCGGGTTCCCGAAGTTGAGCGCCCCCAGGGCGTCGATGACGCCCCAACCGTAGTCGTTGTCGGGATTCGAGCTCCGGCCGGCGGTGGATGTCAGCGCCGCCCGCACGTCTTCCGGCGTCCAATCGGGATGGGCTTCAAGAAGAAGAGCCGCGACCCCGGCCGCCAGGGGAGCGGCGAAGGATGTCCCCGATCCCCGCGCGTAGGACAGCTGTTCCCCCCTCGAATAGGCCAGCCAGACGTCGACGCCCATGGCGCAGACCTCGGGCTTGATCCGGCCGTCGAAAGAAGGTCCGGGAGAACTGAAAGAAGAGATCTGTCCCTCGGCGTTTACCGCTCCCACGGCAATGACCTTGAATCCGTCGGCCGGGGCGATGATGTGGCCCCAGACGTTGTTCCTCTCGTTGCCCGCGGCGTTGACGATGACCACTCCCAGCCCGGCGGCGCGCTCGGCGGCCCGCGTGGTGACGGCCGTGCGGCCGTCCATGTCAACGAACGTGTACCAGTCTGTATATCCCAGGGATGAGGAAACGACGTCCGCGCCCAGCGCTTCCGCCCATTCCAAACCGGCCACCCAGTAGTCCTCCTCGACGGGCTGTTCGAAACGGTCGGTCTCTGTTTTGCCCAGGATGAAGTCTGCCCCGAACGCCGGCCCGAGAATTGTCCCGGGCTGGAAAGCTCCCAGGGCCGACCAGGTTCCCGTCCCGTGGGAATCCGAATAATCGAGCGGGTCGTTGAGATTCTGGGAGACATCGCCGTCGCCGTTGACGAAATCCCACTGGGCCAGGACGCGGGAAAAGATGAAGGCGGGGTGCGAAGTGCGGAAGCCGCTGTCGAGGAGGCAGACGGCGACGCCCCGACCGGTGAGGCCCTGGAGATGGAGCTCGTGAACGTTGATCTGACGGAGCTGGGTTCCGGCCGGCCCGTAGAGAAAATCGAAAATCCCCTCGGCCTGGATCAAAGAGGGGGATCCTTGAGGAACAAAACGGGAATCGGGGGAGCGGTCGAAAGCGGCGACAGGCTCGAGACGATCGACGAACGGCAGGCCGGAAAGAGCTTCCACCTCCCGTCGCCCGGCGTCCGCGCTCACGGCATTGAGCCAGCGGGAGACGCTCCGGACATTGGGAACGACGGAGGCGACGCGCTCGGAGTAAGGAGCGAAGACGGGCGCGTCTTCGAGGGCCACGATGTCCTCGGGAGCGCGGACCTTCGCCCGGCGCTTGAGACAGCGGGGGGAGAGGCTCCGTTTGCGCTCCCGGAGGGCGTCCGCGGCCAGGGAGGGCGAGTCAAGACCCTTGTCGGAAAAGAAGATCCAGACCGGGAGGGTTTCCCCCGGCGGAAGGGCGGACACTTCCGCCTCCAGCCGCGGGGAGATTTTTTCGGCGGCCGGGAGAGGGGGCGGAAAGGGAGAGGACGCCGACAGAAAAGCGAGCGATGCGGCCAGGAGAAGTGCGCTCAGACGTGTCGTCATGTTCCCGACCCCGTCTCAGGCGAAGAATTCCCTGGGCGTCCTGAGGAGCCGGGCGATGTCGGTCACGCGGCTTTTGACGTCGAACTGTTGGGAGCAGGTCACACGGCATTCCCCGCAATCGGCGCACAAAGCGTCGGGCAGCTCGAGTGAGGACAGAAGGTCGTGGGCCGCTCCCAGATTTCCGTAGCCGTAAGCGTACATGTAGCTCCGCATGATCGACGGCAGGGGCAGGCCGGCCGGGCATTGGGAGAGGCACGTTTGGCATTGCTGGCAATACAGCCCTCCGACTTTCCTTTCCAGGTGAAGGGACTCCCAGTCTTCGGGCGTCATGGCCGGATCGCTCAGGACTTCGAGGTTGAGCGAGAGCTGGTCGAAGGCGGTCATGCCGGGAATGGCCGTGGCGATATGGGGATTGCGCAGGGCCCATTTCAGAGCGGCCTTCATGTTGATGGGCTCTGTTTTTTCTCTGTCCCAATACACGCCTGCCTGTGTTTTCATGGCCACGACGCCCAAACCGGCCTCCGCGGCCCGGGCGATGGCTTTTTCCAGGGCTTCGAGGTTCTGATCGCGGAAATTGTAGCTCGTGAGAACGACGTCGTAAAAACCGCTCTCGGCCGCGACGTTAAGCACTTCGGACATGTTGCCGTGGGTGCTGACGCCCACGAAGCGGGCCTTGCCGCTTTTTTTGATTGTTTCTAAGGCTTTGAGCAGCGGTTCAAAGAGCACCGAATCGCGGTACTGGACGTTATGCAGGTAGAGGATGTCCACGTGATCGAGCCCCAGCCGCTGGAGGCTGAGGTCGAATTTTTGGAGAAAAGGCTCGGCCTTGGTCTCGGCCGAAAACAGGCCGGTACGCCGGTCTCGGGGCTCGCCGAGAACCTTGGTGGCGATGACGAACGAATCGCGCGGCCGGCCCTTGAGCACGCGGCCGATCATCTCTTCGTTCCGGCCCCGCTGGTAGACATGGGCCGTGTCGAGGTGTATGAGGCCCGCGTCCAGGGCGGCCCGGACGAGGTTCTCGTTGTCGGAATTCATGACGCCCATGGAAACGATGGGCAGGCGGATGCCCGTCCGGCCCAGGACGCGCGCGGGGAAGGTGCCTTTCTTTTCTTCGGTCTGGGAGGCGTCCCGGGCGACGGACGCTTGGCCCGACAACGTCAGGACTCCGAATCCCGCGGCTCCGGCCAATCCTTTTTTAAGAAACTGTCTCCGTCCCACTTGGCTGTTATGATGATTCATGTTCAACCTCCTCGCTCGCCGCTCGTCATGTTTCGCCGGATGAGTGGAGCCTTCAAAGGCCAGCACTTTTTCCGGTAAAAAGGGAAACGAGACGGATTTTCCAATTCCGAGAAATCATATGATATATATAGCAAATGGAGCCGGGGAAATCAAATCGGCCGCCTCTCGGGCTTCTCTTCTTCGGAGAACACCTGGGCGGTGAAAACATCGACGGTCGCGCCCGTCTTCCATGCGTCCTCGTCCAGGCCGGCCTTGAGGCAGCCGTGACGGAGAAACGTCTCCCGGTCCCAACCGTACTCGACGGGAACCTGAGGCAGGAGCAGGCCCTTGCGGGTCCCCTGGGCGACGATGATGCCGTGGCGGCCGATTTCGAGCGATCGGAAATCCTTCAATCGGCGGGGCAGACTGAGTACGGAGATCTCGATGCGGAGCCGGTCGAGTTCGTCGGGCCGCAGAGGCTCGAAACGGAAATCCTCGGAGGCGGCCGCTTCGGCCACCTCGACGACGGCCTCGTCGAGCGGTTTGACGGGGAGCGGATGCCCGATGCAGCCGCGCAGACGACCGCCGACCTTCAGGGTGACGAACACCCCCCTCTTGGCCTTGAGCTGCGGGTCTCGGGCCGAGGGCGCCGGCCGTTCGCGGTTTTCAACCAGACGGCGCACGGCGTCCCGGGCCAAGCCCAAAAACTCCCGTTGCTGGGCGTCTGTCAATTCCTCAGGCATGGCGGCGGCCTCCCGGAGAGGTGATCCGCAGGGGCTTCCAGACGAAGCGGTCGGTGTAATCCACGGACCAGGCGCGGAGGCGGCAGCCGTTCTTTCCGGATCCGACAGAAAGGACGACTTTGCCCACACTGAAGGGAGGCGGCTTCGTTTTCCGAATGGCGGCCGGCGGAACAAACGAGTAAAAGCCGACGATTTCGCATCCCAGGATCGAAACCGCCCGGGCGTATTCTTCCCGGCCGGGAAAAACGCGGAATCCGGAAGCGACCGCTCTTTCGACGATGACTCGTCCCCCGCGCTTGTGTCCGAGCAACGATCCCGAGACCGTCCGGCGGCCGATCGGAGCGGCGGCCTCAATCGACTGAAGCGCGGACCGGGTCAGGAGGATGTCCACGCGATCATTATATCACGGCCGCCGATCAGGCCTAGAGCAAACCCAGGAGCGGAGCCAGGACGCAAACGCCGGTCCAGATGATCGCGATGCCGAAGAGATTCAAAACCAGTCCGGCGCGGATCATGCTCGAAAGCGGGATGCGGCCCGAACCGTAGATGATGGCGTTGGGCGGCGTGGCCACGGGCATCATGAAGGCGAAGCTGCAGGCGAGGCCGGCCCCGATCGCCGGCGCCGCGGGGTCGAGTCCCGATGCCCGGCAGACTGCGATCACGACGGGGATGACCATGTTGGCCGCGGCCGTGTTCGACACGACCTCGGTCAGAAAAACGCTGAAGGAAACCGTCAGGAGGGTCAAAAGCGGAGCGCTGACCGCGCGGCCTCCCATTCCCAGGAAGGAGACGCCGATGGCCTCGGCCAGGCCGCTGTGGAACATCTGGGTTCCTAGGGACAGCCCTCCGCCGAAGAGAAGGAGAGTCCCCCAGTCGATCTGCAGAGCTTCGCCCAGGCTGCAGGTGAACCGGCCTTCTTTGAGGTTGACGGGCAGGAGAAAAAGGAGCCCGGCGCCCAGGAGCGCGGCCGAGGACTCGGGAACGGTCTTCTGGAGCCAGCCGGCCGCCCGGCAGTCGGGACCGAAGGCGATCGAGAGAAAGCCGGGGAGAACCCAGAGCGTCACCGTCAGGCTGAAAGCGACGAGAACGTTTTTTTCGGCCCGGGTAAGCGGGCCGAGCTTTTCGGCGGAGGCGGCCCGGACGGCCGGAGGGGCGGAGGGGAGGTGTTTTCCCGTCCGGAACTTCAGGTAAAAATAAAGGACGGCCATCATCGGCACAGCCACCAGAGCGGCCAGGATCATCCAGTGGAAAAAGGAGATGCGCACGCCCGCCAGCTTGTCCAGCATGGCGATGGTGATGAGATTGGGAGGGCTTCCGACCGGCGTGCCGATTCCGCCTACGGAGGCGCCGTAGGCGGTCATGAGCAGCAGAGTGACGAAAAAGGAGCGGCCTTTTTCCCCTTCTTTTTCGGGCGGGAAGGCGGACAGGACTCCCAGAGCGATGGGGAACATCATGGCCGTGGTGGCCGTGTTGCTCAGCCACAGGGACAGGCCCGCGGACACGACGCCGAACGCCAGCAGCAGCCGGGACGGATTCCTGCCCACCCGCTTCCGGGAGATCAGGCCCAGGGCCAGCCGCCTGTCGAGGCCGTGAAGGCTCATGGCCCGGGCGAGGATGAAGCTGCCCAGAAAAAGGAAGATGATGGGATTGGCCAGAGGGGCGAAGGCCTCCTCGGCGCCGGCGACGCGCAGAGCGGTGAAGAGAACGGGAATGAGCAGGGCGGTGATCGGGATGGGCAGGGCTTCCGTGACCCACCACACCGCAACCAGGGCGAAGACGGCCAGAACCTTGCGGGCGGCGGGGTTTTCGCCGAGGAGCGGCGAGGCCAGAACCGCGACAAAAAGCAAAGGGCCGAGAACGAGGCCGATCGACTTGCGTGCGTCCATCTTCCTATCCCGCTCCGGTCCGCAGTCCGGCCGGAGGCTATGACCTCCGGGATTTCGTCGCCCAGACGGCCAGGCTGTAGCCCCGCTGGAAGAAGAGGAGTTTGTCCAGCCTCGAAAAAATCCAAACCAGAGGGTAGACGAGGCTGTACAGGCGGAAAGAGCCTCGGCTCGAGGCGAATTCGCCGGCCGTGGTCGGACGGATGCGGCCGTCCCGAAGCGATTCCCCGGCCGGGGGAGCCAGGAAGCGGACATACAGCGCGTTCAACATCAGCTCCAGGAACTCGGAAAAAAACTTGGAATAGGTCAAGTGCCCGTCCGTTTCCAGTCCCGCCGCCGAGAGCTTGGTCGAGAGGCCGCCGAGGCTGTAGCCTTCTCTTTTGTGGCCGTAAAATTCGAGGCTCATTCCGAGCGCCGGCCTCAGTTTGTGGAGGAGGAAAAACCGGCCGGTGTGAGGCACGAAAGTCACCAGCCGTCCGCCGGGTTTGAGCACGCGGGCGATCTCGCGGATGAGGGACCCGTCGTCCTCGACGTGCTCCAGGTAATCGGGCGCGGCCACGAGATCGAAGGCGCTTTTGCGGAAGGGCAGGCGGTCCGCCTCGACGCGGACGAGGGCGTTTCCCGCGATCGCCCGCGTCGTTCTCAGGTTGGTCAAATCCTGGTCGGCGTGCGTCCAGCGGCCGCCGCCGCGCCGGAGAAAATGGCTGAGGATGCCCTGGGCGCAGCCCAGGTCCAGGCAGCGGGCGCCGGCGGCCGGCCGCACAAGCCGCTGCAGGTGGGCGATTTTTTCTTTTTTTTTCAGCGAGCGCTTGACGAGCTCGAGCTGCCAGGGTGTACCGCTCATCCCGCCGATTATAAAATAAAAACCGGGGACAAAGCCAACTCGCGGCGAAGCGACCCGTCATTCATCGAGGCATTCCCTCTCTCCTTGCGACTGACTTTCCAGCCGGACGTCCGGCGCTGAGCGAAACCCGGGAGGAAAAGTGAAGACGCAATCCCGCCTTCCGAGGCATAACGCTGAGGGGATTCGTTGGAGGGGGGCGGCATCATGATTCCGCCGGGGAAAGCGGCGTCCTGACGCCGCACTCCAAGGCTCCCTCGCGACCGAAGGGCTTCGGGGACACTTCGATGCCGTTGTCCGGATCGAGAAACACGAGATCGACGCCGGAGGCAGCGCGAAGCAGGCAGGCATCACGGTCGGTTCTATGACGCCTTGTGTGGTGAAATCCAGTCTGAGGCCCAATGCTCACGCTATAGGACCACACAAAACGTCATGGGGCCGCGCGGGTCTTGACGCGGAGAAAAAACCGGTCTTATGATAGCTTCGGGGCGCAGGCATGAAATATCAGACGGTGGTCGTCGGCCCGCTCGAGACGAACTGCTACCTTGTCTACTGCGAAGAGACGAAGGAATGCGCCGTCGTCGATCCAGGAGCCGAGCCGGACCGGATCTTTCTGGAAATCTCGGAGCTCGGCGTCACGCCGGTCGCCATCCTCAACACCCACGGCCACCTGGATCATATCGGCGCGAATCGAGACATCAAGGACCACTACGGTGTCCCGCTCTGGATTCATGCCGCGGACACGTTCCTGCTCGAATCGGAACAAAACAACGAGCTGCGCTTTTGGCTGAACGCCAAGGACTCGCCGCCCGCCGACCGGTTCCTGGAGGAAGGACAGATCATTCCGGTCGGCCGCTCCTCCCTCCGCGTTCTTCATACACCCGGCCACACTCCGGGGAGCGTCTGTTTTCTGGGGGAGAAGTTTCTCCTCTCCGGAGACACGCTGTTCTGCGAGGGCGTGGGACGCACAGACCTTCCCGGAGGTTCGGCGCGGCAGCTCGAGGAGTCCATCCGGTCCAAAATCCTGACCCTGCCCGACGAGCTGCACGTCCTGCCGGGCCATGGGCCCCGCACCGCCATCGGACGGGAGAGGACCGACAATCCCTTCATCGCATGAACTCTCCTTCATCCCTTCCGGATCCCCTGGGGCCTTTTCTCGATTTCCTGTCGGCGGAAAAAGGCCTGTCGCGGAACACGTGTCTTTCCTACCGCCGTGACCTGGAGAAGTATTTCCGGCATTTGAAGGACGTCAAAAAGACCGTTCTCCAGGCCGATGAGGACGACCTCGTGCTTTTCATCCGCCGGCAGAGCCGCGCCGGACTTTCGGCGCGTTCCCTGGCCCGCTTGATTTCCGCCCTGCGGGCCTTTCATAAATTTCTCGCCCTCGACAGACGGCGCGACAAAGACCCCTCGATCAACCTGACCTCTCCGCGCGGCTGGCTGGCCTTGCCGAAATACCTGACGATGGACGAGATCGAGAAGCTCCTGAAACAGGCGGGCGGGGATTCCGATCAGGACATCCGCGACCGGGCCATGCTGGAGGCGGCCTACGCCGCCGGCCTGAGGGCTTCGGAGCTCGTCGGGCTGAAGGTCGACGAGCTGAACCTGAAGGAAGGATTCCTCTTTTGCCGCGGCAAGGGAGGCCGGGAGAGGGTCGTGCCCCTGGGCGGAAAAGCGGGCCGAGCGATCGAGAAATACCTGCGGGACGTTCGTCCGCGCCGGGCGAAAAAGCCTTCCGAATTCTTGTTTCTGACCGTGCGCGGCGGACCGTTTACCCGTCAGGGGTTCTGGAAAATGCTCAAAAGCCGCGCCGCCGCGGCGGGTCTGAGGGACAAAATCAGCCCCCACGTCCTGCGGCATTCCTTCGCCACCCATCTCCTGGAGAGAGGCGCCGACCTGCGCTCGGTGCAGCTCATGCTCGGCCACAGCCAGATCACCACCACTCAGATCTATACACACGTCAGCCGCGAGCGTCTCAGGCGCGTCTACGACAAATATCATCCCCGCGCCTGAGGGGCCGGATCCGGCGGCGGCAAACACTTCCGGAAGAGAGAAGGCCTCAGCGAAGAGCCGCCGCGCCGGAGGCGACGCCGCGGTTCGAGCTAGGAACGTTCGGTCCCCACGGGCCGAATGCGGACGGAGACGCCGGCCGTGTGGCTGTTGGACAGGCGCCCGGCCCGGCCCCCGGGCAGAGGTTTTTTCCCGTGCCCCCAGGTCCAGGCGAATGTCCGCTCCAAAGGCTGATCGGATATCCAGGCTGCCGGGAGGCGGATGACGTTCGATCCGCGGAGGACGTGAGCGTCGTAAGCGGTTTTGGATTTGGGGGCGGTGCTGTCGGTCGTCCGCGGCAGGTCGAGCCGGGCCTTTTCCCGACCGTTGTGAACCGGAACCGGAAGACCGGACAAGGCGAAATCGATGTGAAACACGCCTTTCTCTTTCAGAACATAGAGATGGTGGAAGGAGGGAGCCGCCGTGAAGTCGGCCGTTGTTCTCAATGTCCGGCCGCCGGAGACGACGGCCGTCTCGCGCGCCCGCCAGTCGAGGAGCCTGATGTCTTTCTGGAAGAGGCGGTAATCGTCATCGTCCTCCTCCATCGTTCCCTGCCAGTCCAAAGTGAACGCGTAGTCGCCGTCATAGGCCGCGCCCCGAACCGTGACCCGGTAGGAGCCCTCGACTTGGAGCGTCAGGCTCAGGTCCCAGGCGCGCGGACCGGAATTCCCGCGCGCGGAAAGGAGGAGGGACAATGCGGCGAGCGAAGCGATCGCAGCCGCCCCGGCGGCCGCATTGCGCGTTTTCAGGCTCATTTCAGATCCGCCGTCATTCTAGCGCTCCGTCCGGCGCTTGACAAGCGGGGGCGGGCGTGCTAGCGTATCAGACTTATGAGTTCATGAACTAAACTCATTGGTTTACGTATAAGGTTACTCTGATCTTTCAAAAGATGAGAATCATGAGAAAATCGCCTCCGGAAAGCCGTATCAAATCCCGGGAAGGGATCCGTTCTTTCCGGCCTTCGGCCGCCGGCCCGGCGGAGAACGGACGAGGCGGCCGGGTGGAGCGAAAGAGACTCTTGCAGAAAGAAATCCGCAGAAACATCATCCGGGCCGCGGAGCGCCTCATCCTCAAGAGCGGGTTCGGCCGCCTGACCATGGACGGCCTGGCGCGGGAAGCGCAGTTTTCCAAGGCGACTTTGTACAAGTATTTTCGCAGCAAGTCCGAGGTGGTGTCCGCCATCTTCATCAACTATTTCGACCGGATCAGGGAGCGGTTGACGAAAATCCGGGACAAGAATATCGGGCTCAACGAACAGTTCCGGCAATTCATCCGGGCCGTCCTGGAATCGCACGAGGAAAGCCGGAACCTCTCCCAGGCCCTGCTGCTTGACGAGGCGTTCATGAAGAAAATGGGGATCATCCTGGCCGATGAACGCCGGGTTTCGTCCGAGGACCGGAAGTTTGTCAGGACGATGAAATCCCGTTTCCAAGAAATGACCGCCTACATCACGGATTTCCTGTCCCAAGGCGTCAGGGAAGGCGCGTTCCGGGAGACCAATCCGGCCCTGACGGTCAGGCTTCTGGGCGCCGCGATCAACGGTTTCTGCCATCGCCGGCCCTGGGGGCAAGTCGAAACCGACATCGACGAAGCCGCGGACTTCCTCTACGGTTTTTTCATGCACGGACTCGCTCCCCGGAGCGGGAGCCGCAAAGGAGAAACACGATGACCCCAACACGGCGTTTTGCAGGAATCGTCCTCTTGGCGCTGGCCCTGTCGGTCGCGGCCCCGGCCCAAGAGCCGGACCGCCTGTCGCTGACCCTGGAGGATTGCCTGCGCCTGGCCCTGGAGAAAAATCCCATGCACCTCGCCTCGCTCGAGAAGATCGAAGGCGCCCAGTCCCAGCTTCGCCGGGCCGCCTCGGGATTTTTTCCCCAGTTGACCGCCTCCGGTCTTTATACCATGGATGAAAAATTGTTCACCCTGGAATTTCCGTCTTTCATCCCCGGCCAGCCGCCCCAGCGGGTGGCACTGGATTTCACCAAGGACTACCAATTCTCCATGTCCTTGAACGTTCCCCTTTTCACCGGCGGCCGTCTTGTCTCGGCGTTCAAACAGGCGCAGGACAACTTGAAGGCCACGAGGGAAACCGTCAGGCAGTCCCGCCAGGACACGATTTACAACGTCACGGGCGCTTTCTACGGCTTCCTCCTGGCCAAGGAGTTCGCCGCGGTATCCGAAGAGGCCCTGGCCCTGGCGGAAAAGCATTTTCAAAACGTCAAAAACCTTTATGAAGTGGGAATGGCTTCCAAGTTCGACCTGTTGCGGGCCGAGGTCCAGGTGACGAACCTCATGCCGTCGCTCCTGCGGGCCCGCAACGGCCTCACCCAGGCGGAGGCGGGGCTGAAAACGCTTTTGGGCCTCGACCTCGAGCAGCCGGTCACATTCACCGGGGTCATGGAATTCGTTCCTCTCGAGCCCGACCTGGAAAACTGCACGGCCGCCGCGCTTCTCAACCGGCCGGAGCTGAACCAGATGCTCTACCAGAAACGGATGGCCGCGGAGATGGTCAAGATGTCCCGCGCGGCCGGCCTGCCCACGGTGGCCATTTCCGGGGCGTTCAATTATTGGGCCGACGCTTTCGATTTCCGGAAGAACACCTGGCAGGACTACTACAGCATCAATCTCGTGTTTTCCCTGCCTCTGTTCACGGGGTTTTCCACGTCGGCCCAGGTCGGCCAGTCGAAGTCCCTGCTGCGGGAGCTCGAGCAGACCCATCGGGGAATGGTGGACATGGTCAAGCTTGAAGTCCGTCAGGCCATCCTCAACCTCAACCACGCCCGGGAGACCCTCCGGTCCCAGGAGAAGAACGTGGAGCAGGCGGAGGAGAGCGTTCGGATCGCCGAGCTGAACTATTCCGAGGGTTTGGCCACGAGCCTGGACGTCAACTCCGTTCAGGTAGCCCTGGCCCAGGCCAGAACGAACCGTTCCCAGGCCCTGTACGATTACGTCATGTCCCAGGCCCAGCTCAGGAGAGCCATGGGCGCCGAGGACGAGATCCGATAAACCAAGGAGAATGCTCATGAATCGCGCATTGACGATAACGGCACTCGCCGCCGTCTCGGCGGCCTTCCTCACGGTTTCCTGCAAATCGCCCCAAGCTCAGAACGACGCGGCGGACGCCGCGGCCGGGAGCACCGCCCCCGTCAAGGTGTTCAAAGTCACCCGCCAGCGGATCGCGGAGAAGGTCTTCGCCACCGGCACGATCGAAGCCGGGCAGAAAATCACGATCACGCCCGACGTCGGCGGAAAAATCGCCGCCATTCACGTTCGTGAGGGAGAGGCCGTTAGGAAGGGGCAGGTTCTGGCCGAGCTGGACACCCAGGCGACCCGCCTCCAGCTCAAACAGGCCGAGGCGGGATACCTCGTCGCCGAGGCCGCTCTCAAGGACGCGATGAAGAATAAAGAACGCATGGAGCGGCTCAAGGACGAAAAGGCCGTGTCCGACCAGCAGTTCGAACAGGTCCAGCTCGCCGCCGAGGCGGCCGCCGCCCAGTTCGCTCAGGCTCAAGCCGCGCTCAACCTGGCCCGGCACGCGCTCGATGTGTCCATCATGAAAGCGCCCTTCGGCGGCGTCATCGCGTCCCGGAACGCCGAGGTGGGAGACGTCATCAATCCCATGATGGGCGGGTACGCGGCGGCCGGAGGGGGAGGCGGGGTTTTGACCTTGGTCGATTTCAGCCGGGTCAAGATCACGGTCGAGGTTTCTCAGGACGAAGTCATGCGCCTGCGGCGGGGGCAGAAGGCCCTTGTCCGGGTGCCCTCTTTTCCCGGCCGCGATTTCCCGGCCGTGGTTTCGGTGGTCAACCTGGCCGCCAATCCCATGACCAAAAAATTCGGGGTCGAGGTCGTGACCGACAATCCGGACCGCGACCTGCGGCCGGGGACCTTCGGCGAAGTCGTCTTTGAGGTCGCCATGCACGAGCAGGCGGTTGTCGTTCCCCAGAACGCGATCTTGGACAATTCCTATGTCTTCCTCGCCCGGGAGGGCAAGGCCGTAAAGACGGCGGTCACGCTCGGGCTTCAGAACAGGGTTTGGGTGGAGATTGTTGAGGGCGTATCCGACGGCGATGTCGTCGTGGTCGAGGGGAATTACGGCCTCGAGGACGGAATGCCGATCGACATCACCGGCGAGGTGACGCTGTGAAACTCCCGGAATTCTCGGTCAAACGCCGCGTCACGGCCTCGATGATGGCCATGATCCTGGTCGTCATCGGCGTGCTGTCTTTCACCCGCCTGGGCCTTGATTTTTTCCCCGACATCGAGTACCCCACCGTGTCGATCGTGACCACCTATCCCGGCGCCTCGTCCGAGGACGTGGAGAACACCCTGACCAAGCCTCTGGAGCAGGTCATCAGTTCCGTCAACCGGGTGAAAAAGGTCAGTTCCTCGAGCCTGGAGGGCGTGTCGTCCATCAGCGTCGAGTTCGAGTGGGGAACGAACCTCGACTTCGCCGCCCAGGACATCCGCGACCAGATCGGGCTCTACAAGCAGCTCATGCCCGAGGAAGCCTCGGACCCCCTCGTCGTCAAGTTCAACCTGGCGCAGATGCCGGTCGTTTTTTACGGCATCATGGCCAATCGCCCCATTTTCGAGCTCAAGAAGCTCATCGAGGATGAAGTCACCCACCGCTTGGAGAGGCTCGACGGAGTGGCCGCCGCGGCCGTCTTCGCCACGGAGACGCGCGAGATCCTGGTGGACGTGGACCGGGCCGCGCTGGAGGCGCAGAAGCTGTCCCTGGACGCGATCCTCATGGCCCTGAGGATGGAAAACGTCAACCAGCCGGCGGGCAACATCATCGAGCGCCACAGCGATTTTCTGGTCAGAACCCAGGGCGAATTCGCGGATCTCGAGGACATCGGCTCGGTCGTCGTCGGCGTCTCGGCCGCAGGCCTCCCCGTCCATCTCCGGGACGTGGCCCGGATCCGGGACACGGTCAAGGAGTCTCGCTACACGGCCCGCGTCCAGGGCCGGCCGGGCGTGTTCCTCATCGTCACCAAGCGCTCGGGCGCCAACACGGCCATCACCGGACGCCAGGTGGAGCGCGAGCTGGCTGCGATCATGAAAACGCTGCCCGGAGACGTGGCTTTCAACGAAATCATGGACCAGGCGGAGATGATCGAGCGGGTCACGAGCCGCACCGTCCGGGACGCCGTTTTCGGCGGCCTGCTGGCCATCGGCCTCATCTTCCTCTTTCTCCGCAACTGGCGGCCGACATTCGTCATCTCCCTGGCCATTCCTCTGTCGATCGTCACCACCTTCATCGCCTTCAACCTGGCCGGATACACTCTCAACCTCTTGACCCTCGGAGGTCTGGCCTTGGGGATCGGCATGCTTGTCGACAACGCCATCGTTGTCATCGAGAACATGTTCCGGCACTTGGAAAGCGGGGCGTCGCCCGATCAGGCGGCCATCGTCGGGGCCTCGGAGGTGGGCATGGCCATCACCGCCTCGACGCTGACCACGATCGCGGTCTTTTTCCCTATGATTTTCGCCAAGGGCATCACCGGCAAACTGACTCAGGGCCTGTCGCTGGCCGTGGCCTTCTCGCTCATCTCCTCGCTGTTCGTGGCCCTGACCGTCGTCCCTCTCTTCGCCTCCCTGCTGTTCAAGAAGAGAGGAGGGAGCACTCCGTCCGCCAAGAAAAGTGAACCGAAGTTCGAGGCGGCGAAGGCCGTTTACCGCCGTTGGCTCGAGTCCGCTCTCCGAAACCGCGGCCGGGTTCTGGCCGCCGTTCTGGCGCTTTTCATCCTGTCTCTCGTCGTGTTCTTTGGAGTCGCCGGTACGGAATTCATGCCCTCCATGGACCGCAACATGATCCTGATGAAAATCAAGCTTCCGGTGGGAACGTCTCTCGAAGAGACCGACCGGGTCGTCTCTCAGGTCGAGGACCTGATGCGGAAGCGGCCGGAGGTCTCGATGGTGATGGCCCAGGCGGGAAGCCAGGCCGAGGACAATCCCGGCGATTCCTCAAGTGCCATGAATCCTCAGGGGCCCCATGAGGGCCTGCTGTGGGTGGGGCTGAAGAACAAGGAAGAGCGCCTCCTGTCGGACAACGAGCTGTTGGAGGCCGTCCGGAAGGATTTCCCCCGCCTCAAGAACGTGACTTTTGAGTCGCTGGACATGAGCCAGTTCATGTCGGGCAGCTCCGCGCCCGTGGACATCAAGCTCTACGGCCGCGACCTGGCCGTGCTCAAAACGGCCGCCGACCGCATCGTCGAAACCATCCAGGATGTGGACGGCCTGCGCGACCTCACCCATTCCCTGGCCGAGGGCAAGCCCGAGTACCGGATCCTCGTGGACCGGGAGAGGGCCTCGCAGCTCGGCCTGTCCGTCGGACAGGTGGCCGGCACGGTCCAGACGGCGACCAAAGGCCGGGTGGCCACGAGGCTCCGGCAATCCGGCGAAGAGATCGACATCCGTGTCCGGTTCCAGGCCAAGGACCGCGAATCCATGGACGACATCCGCTCCCTGCCCATCTTGACGCCATTGGGGCAGCCCGTCCTTTTGTCCCAAGTGGCTGATATCAGCCGCGGGGCCGGGCCCATTCAGATCACCCGGGAAAACCAGATGCGTCGTGTCTCGGTATTGGCCAACATCGCCGGGAGGGACCTGGGCGGCGTCGTGCGGGACATCCAAAAGCGCCTGGGACGCGTCCAGAAAGAGCTGCCGCCCGGATATTTCCTGGAATTCGGCGGCGAGTTCAAGGAAATGCAGGAGGCCTTCCTTATCATCGCCGGGGCGTTCGCTTTGGCCACCCTGCTGGTCTACATGGTCATGGCCTCCCAGTTCGAATCGTTCGTCCATCCCTTCGTCATCATGTTCACCATTCCCCTGGCGGCCATCGGCATCGCCGCCGGCCTCCTCATCAGCGGCAAGCCGGTCAGCCTGGCCATACTCATCGGCGTGGTCATCCTGGCCGGGATCGCGGTCAACAACGGCATCGTGATGATCGACTACATCAACCAGCTCCGCAAGAAGGGCACGGATCCGCGGGAAGCCATTGTCGAGGGCAGCGTCACCCGTCTGCGGCCCGTCCTGATCACGGCGCTGACGACCATTCTGGGCATGATGCCCATGGCCTTCAGCACTTCGGCCGGAGCCGAGTTGCGCTCTCCCCTGGCCGTGGCCGTGGCCGGCGGCCTGACGGCCACGACGCTCCTGACCCTGTTCGTCGTGCCCATCATGTACAGTCTGGTGAGCAGGATCCGCTTCCGGGAGGCCAAAGCCAAGGCCAAACGCTGAGTCTTGCGACCGGTGCCGCCCGCCCGATCCGCCGGACGGCTTAGATTTTGTATCTCAACAGGGCGCCGATTTGACCGTAGTGGTCGAGCCGTGAGGGCGGATTGATGTGCCGGACGCCGGTCTTTTTGTCCAGGGCCGCCTCCACGGCCTCGTCGACGATGTCCAGAACCGCCGCCGTGGGCTTGCGGCAGACCGGGCATTCCTTTTCTTCCAGCCAGAGAAGCCGGCAGCGGGGGCAGAGGGCGCCGGGCGCCGACAGTCCGCGGCTGACGAGCAGAGTCAACGCCTCTCCGGTGTTGAGGCTGCGGAGGGTGTCACGCAGGCCGGAAACGGCCAGACCGCCCTTCTCGAGCTCCGAAGTGAAAAGGTCGAGGAGCTTGCCTTCCTCCTCCGTCTTGAGCTCTTTTTCCCTTTCCTCGGCCGCGTGGAGCACTTTGTCCGGCGCGGCGCCCGGTTTCAGTTTGAGCGATCCCCGCAGCTTGTTCTTCACGTAGGGATGAAGCAGCGACTCCATGTCCGGCCGAAGCTCGTCCGCGCACCCCAGGAAGAGGACGTCGAAAGGGTGCTCCTTGAACAGATCGAAAGTTTTCTGGGCCGTTTTTTTCAGGTGATCCAGCAGGTGGGCCTCCACATGGCGTTCGATTCTTTTGGAGTCCGTTCCCTGGAATCCTCCCGGCCTGATCTTGCTCGGGACGTCCGAGCTGAGGCTGTCCAGGGCGACGGCCTCCCCCGAGCGCACGTCCAGCCAGCGCGCCTCCCGCCGGTCCACGAGCAGGACGCAGACGCGGAGGGATTCGTCCAGCACGACCGTCAGCGGCTTGACATAGGGGTTGCGGTCGAAAATGAGGCGGTTGCGCGGCGAGGCGCCCAGTTCGAATTCCTTCCAAAATTTTTTCCCCGCACAGGAAAACAAAGCGAGTCCCGGAGGGCTCGAACCCGCCAGGCGGGCGGCGGCGCGATCGGCCATGAGCTCGAGGTCCGAGGCCAGGGATTCCTTCTGATCCTTCGGGAGGTCCAGGACGCCGGCTTGTTCACGCCCCCGGCTGATCAGATTCTTCAGCGCGAGAGCGATTTCTTTTTTTGAAAGACGTCCTTTATCGCAATCGAGATACAGGGATGTCGTGAGAAACTCCGGGCTGCGAAACTTGGCCAGCTCTTCGACCTGGCTCAAATCTTCCAGTTTCATGAGACCTCCTTGGATGAATATCCCGAAGGGAATTGCATAACAGGCAGGAGAAAAGCCGTGGAATCCGAGAGAAAAAACCCACTTTTAATAAAATAGGAGCCGGCCTCCTGTTTGTCAAGGGACGCGCGGCCCCCTCTCGCTCCGGCGCGCTGTGGGGGCGAGACGGATTCGCCAAAGGCTCTATGACGAATAGTGTGGTGAATTTTAGACTGAGAGCCAAGGGTCTGGGGGAGGGTTGAGGCGCCATAAGCGGTTTAGCCCGGAATCGACGGGTTTCGAAGGGTTCCGGCCTATTCTAGCCGGCCGGCTGAGCACAGCTCGCGTCAGCGAGCGTATCGCGAAGCCGACTGAGAAACCCGGAGATTCCGCGGCGTGAAAAACCCGCGGCCGGGTGCCGAAGCCCTCCCCCAGGCCCAAGGCTCACGCAAAAAAACCATACAAAACGTCATGGAGCCTTCGCCAAATTGACTCGCCGGAGGTCGTCGACTATAATAATCCCTCAATCCCTGAGGACGGCTTTGTCGCGTGCGGAAGTGGCGGAATTGGCAGACGCGTAAGCCTCAGGAGCTTATGGTCGCAAGACTGTGTGGGTTCGAGTCCCACCTTCCGCACCATCTTTGGCATTCCGCCCCGAGCGCTCATGGTTCGGAGTGCGTCCCCGACACGCCGCCTTCAGGGACGGATGGAGGGGGAGGAACCGGACGCCGAGCGGGAGATTGACGGTTCTTTCGATTCCCATTAGAATCTCTCTGTGTTTCAGAAAGAATCTTCCGCCGTCCCTCCGACCGTCCTTTTCGTCTGCACCCACAATTCCGGCCGGTCCCAGATGGCCGAGGCCTATGTCAAGAGCCTCTATCCCGGCCGTTTTCAAGCGTTCTCCGCGGGCACCGAACCGACAGCCCTCAATCCTGCCGTGGCGGCGGTTATGGCCGAGGAGGGAATCGACCTGACCGGACACAAGTCCAAGAACGTCAGCGAGTTCGCCGGCCGGGAGTTCGATTACGTCGTCACCGTTTGCGACCAGGCGCAGGAGGCCTGCCCCTATTTCCCGGGAGGCGGAAAAAGATGGCATCGCGGTTTCGCCGATCCCTCGCGGTGTTCCGGCGAGTGGAGCGAGGTCCTGGCCTGTGTCCGCCGCATCCGGGACGAAATCCGGAATTGGCTTGTCGGCCTGTGGGGGGAGCCGGCACGGCAAGACGGACCCAGGACGCGGAAACCGTAACACCTTGTCAGCGGGACGGCGGGTGATTTATCCTTATGAAGTTAAGGAAACGCACAGCCGAAGGACGGTGAAAAGAGAGCGTGAATCACGAAGGACGTCTCGGCCTGGGCAGGGAGAGAGACGTCCGATCCGTCGGGGAGCAATCCTTGGACAGGAATCCCGACCCGCCCGCCTGGCTGCGGAGTCCAGAGGCTTCAAAGGAGAAATCATGAGAAACCGCGTGTCCATCGCCTCAGGGGCGATAGTCGTATTCTTGACGGCCGCCCTGGCGTTTTCCGCCCTGTCCTGCCGACTGTACAGGCTCGAGCGGCAGCTCGACCCGGAGAGCGCCGAGTTCCTGTCCCAGGTCCGCTACATCATCACCTCCGAGGAGAGAAAGATCCTTCTCGAACTTCCGGCGGAGGAAAGGGGAAAATTCATCGAAGACTTCTGGAAGCGTCGCGATCCGGATCCTGAGACGCAGGACAACGAGTTCAAGATCGAATATCTGAGCCGCATCGATCGGGCCAACGAGCTTTTTGTCGGGGAAGGCCGGGACGGCTGGTTGACCGATCGGGGTCGGATCTACATCCTCTTCGGCCCGCCCATGGACCGCATCCGCAATCCCACGGATTTTCAGATCAACGCCCGATGCGGCGAGCTCTGGTATTACGGAGACTTTCCCGTGCTTTTCGTGGATGCCTACTGCACGGGCGACTTCCGGCTGGTGACCTACGATTTGACCTCTCTGCGGGACATCAACCTGTCTTACATGCACGAGTTGAGCAAGGCCCAGGCCCGTTCCATGCAGACGTTCCGCACCGAGAAATCGCTTTTCGATTTTTCCTGGAGCCTCAACAAGGGCTTCGTCGGAGAGGATCGCCTCGAGGCCCTGGTTGTCTTGGAAATCCCTTACTCCGTCATATGGTTCAAATCCGTGGGCGATAATCTGGAAACGACGCTCGACTGCGAGCTCAGTCTCAGGGACGCCGAAAAGAGTACGGTCTGGGAGTTCAAGGACTCGCTCCAGATTTTGCTGAACGAGAACGAGCTCAAGGATAAAAGAAACGCCAGGCACCGGTGGGAGATTCCCCTCATCGTAGACAAGGGTCTCGATCGGCTGGCCAAGGGGAAGAACACCCTTCACGTCAAGTTGACCAACCGCACGGGCGGCGAAGAGCTGCGGAAAGTGATGGATTTCTGACGGAGAAGGAGGAGCGTCACGCCGCCCGGCACGGTTCGAACGGCCGCGCAGGGGCCTCAGCCGTTCCTCCCGAGCCGCGGACGGCCGCGCGCTTGCGCTTAGAACTTGAGGCGGGCTCCGAGGCGGATCGAGCGGACGCCGGAAACGGCGATGACGCTGTTGTAGCCGGGATCGAGCTCGATCACGGGCGCGTCGAGATCGTAGCGCAGACGGGCGGCGGGATCCTCACGGACGATTTTCTCGGTTTGGCCGGTGATGTTGAAGACGTCGGCGAAGATTTGAAGATGGAAGCCGTTGAGAGCGAAAGTCTTCTCCAAGCGGAGGTCGAGGTTGGTGAAGGGCCGCGTGCGCCTTGAGCCGAGTTCCTCGGCGTTGACGGTGACGAAGGTGGACGTCACGCCTCCGTATGCGGCTCCAAAACCCGAGGGAAAATAGACGCGCAGAGTCCGGTTCCAGGGACGGCCCGAGAAATGCCGGAAGAAGGCGCTGATAAGGATTCCCTGCGGCAGAGCGTAGGAGCCGATGATCTTGACCTGGAGCGGCCGGTCGGCCCACAGCGCGCCGGTGGAGTTGATCATGACGTTGGGATTGTCGAACATCGCGCTTCGGCCCAGCGTGGCGTCGGTGCCCGGGCTGCAGTTGCCGGCGAAGGAGCTGTAAAGGATCGAACCGGACAGCTGCCACCTGTTCGACATGCGTTTGGAGAACGACAGGACGGACGCCCAATAGCGCCGCTTGGCTTCGGCCGGATTGCCGGCCGAATATTCCGCGTCCGGCCGGTCGGCCCGCAGGCCGTATACGGTCATCGGCCGGTCGTCCGCCGTGCCCCAGGCATTGTCCGCGCCGGGGTCGGTGAAGGTGAAGGGCAGCCAGAGAGGGTCGCCGTTTTCATCCACGGCTTCGGGATCGTAGCCGTTGACGACGTCGAAATCCTCGACGAGATTCCTGCTCATCCGGTAGAGGAATTCGAGCCCGATCCGGAAGTCCCTGAAGATCTCGCGCTCCACACCGACGAGGAGCTCGTCCAGGGTGGGAGCCTTGAGGTTTTCGGGATAGTATCGGAAATCGAGGTCCTGGCGGGGATTGGAGAAAGCGGAATCGAAGACATAGCTGTCGGTGGGCGGCAGATCGAGAAGGCCGTTGCCGTTCGTGTCCGTCCAGATCCACTGCACGGCGCCGGGTCCGAAGATCCGGGAGGCGTTGTATTTGTCCGTCCACGGAGGCTCGGCGTATCGGGACCAGGACAGCTTGGCCGCGGTCTTTCCGTCTCCGGTGAGGTCGTAGACGACGCCGATCCTCGGGGAAAGGGTGAGAAAATCGACCGTCTTTCTCCACGGGGTGTTCAGGGCGTCCCAGGGGGAAACGGGGCCGACGTCGGCCTTGTATTGCGCGATCAGTGATTCGAGAAGGGCGTTGGGATTGTTTTCGGCCCAGTCCGGGTTGGCGCCGGCGGGCGCGTAGTCGTAGCGGAGCTCGGGCCTGCTCATCTCGGGCTGATACTGCTGCGCATAGTTCAGCCTCAACCCCAGGTTGACCGCCAGCCGACCGGCGCGCAGGCTGTCCTGCACGAAACCGGAGATGCGGCGGGTGTGTTCCTGGACATCCCATTGGGCCGCGCCGTCTGGACAGAAGGCCATGCGAAGGAGGCCCCGCCGGGCGGAGTCGGAATCGTAGTACAAGTCGCCGGCGGCATAATCCCGCCATAAGGCGTAATAGGGATTGGAACGGTACCAGTCGAGGTGGTCCTCGCCCTGCTGGTATTCGATCCCGGCCTTGAACTCATGTCGGGCGCCCAGGAAGCCGTCCCGAAAGGCGGTGACCGACGCCGAGGCCGCGTACATATTGAGAAGGCGGTCCTCGCTGTAATCCGCCGATCCCCACCACACATCCTGGACGGCGTCGTAATGGCTGTATTCGCCGTCGGTCGCCGCCAAACGCGGGGAGCGGCGCCGGATGAGGGAACCCCGGACATCCAGGAAGGCGTCGGGATTGAGCGCCCAATGGAACTGGTGGGCGGTGGTGAAGGCGTTCTCGTGGTTCCGGATTCTGGTGAACGACAGGTCGACTTGGGGAGCAATGCTCGCGGAGTCGACGGGCTCATGGAGATGGTTGTAGTGGAACAGACCCATATAGCGGATGTCCTGGGTGGCCTGGAAGGTCAGCTTGGCGAAACCCAGCCACTCCTGATGTTCGGAGTCGTAGGGCTGGGCATCGGAGAATCCCAGCCGGGCCATCCGTCTCTCGGAGTCTCCGGGGTTGAGCCGCCTCCAAACCAGCCGGCGGCCGTTGAGAAAAAACCACAGCCTGTCGGGGAGAATCGGCCCGCCCAGGGAAAGGGAAAGGTCCTTCAAATCGTCGAATTTTTCCGGGGGATTGACTCCCAGAGAGGAGAGCTCCTCGCGGGTCCAAAGGTCCCGGCCCATGCTGCCGTCGGTGCCGTAGGCCGTCAGGCCGCCGGCGAACGCGTTTCCTCCCGACCGGCTGACGATGTTGACGTGGGTCGAATCGGCGGCGCCGATTTCAGCCGGGAGGCCGCCGGAGGCGAACTCGATCTCGTCGTAGATGTCGGTGTTGATGTTGATCATCGCCTGCCCGGACGCCGGATCATTGAGCGGCGCGCCGTCCAGGGTGTAGAGCTGGCTGCGAACGGTGCCGCCGAGGATGGAGGAGGCGCGCCGGTCGGCCGATTCCTCGGAGACGGCGCCCGGAACGGAGTTCTGGATGTCGTACAGGTCCCGGTTCATGGGGAGAGCGGTCAGGAGGTCGGAGTCGTAGTTGACGCCGCTTTTGGACGCCGCGGCGTCCACGACGGGCGAGGGGGGGGAGACCGTGACCGCCTCCTCGTCCGCGGAAGGCTCGAGCGCGACGACCAGATCGATCGTTTTTCCGACGCCGACTTCGAGGCCTTTTCGCACCTGGGTTTTGTATCCCGGCATCTCGAACCGCAGTTCGTATGTCCCGGGCGAAAGAACCGGGAAACGGAACGTTCCGGTCTCGGTGGTCAAATAGACGTTCGTTCCGAAAAGCGAAGGGCCGAAGATGAGAACCGCGGCGCCGGCCAGCGGTTTGTTTCGGCCGTCCAAGACCGTTCCGGAAAGGGCGCCCGTGTGCCTCTGGGCGGATCCGGCGGCGACGAAACCCAGGATGAGGAAGAAGGCGAGGAATCCCTTGAGGGCGTTTTTTCTCATCCGCAATCCTTTCATCGGCTTTTTCGATTTATCGTTTCTCGGGCGGCGAAAAAGCTTCAGGGGCGATGGTTCAGGGAGGCAATATACCACAACCGCCGCCTCGCATCGAAGGGCTCTTTTTGAATAACGCGCTCATCCGGAATGGGGATTCACTCTTTGGCGCCCGCCCGGAGTGCGGCGCCGATGAGACCGGCGTCGTTTCCGAGAAGGGCTTTCTCGATCGAGCAGCAGGCGAAGGACGCACGGTAGCTCCGGCGGGCGGCTTCCTCCACGGCGGGCGGGAGGAGGAAATCCCCGGTGGTCATCACGCCGCCGCCGAGGACGATTTTTTCCGGATTGAGCATGTTGATGACGATTCCCAGGGCGATGCCCAGATAGGTCCCGGCGATGCCGAAGGCCTTGATCGCGGCCACCTCTCCCCGGGCCGCTTTTTCGAAAACGTCCTCGGCCGTGACGGCCCGTTTCGTTTTGCTCAGATCCTTGTAGTTGCGGACGATTTTGGGGGCGGCGGCCTCGGTTTCCAGACAGCCCTGGTTGCCGCAGGCGCAGCGGTCCCCTTCGGGATTGACGGTGATGTGCCCCAGCTCGCCGGCGAATCCGCAGCGTCCGCGCCACAGCGAGCCGTCGAGGATGATGCCCGATCCGATTCCCGTCCCGATCGTGAGATGCACCATGCTGGACACGCCGCGTCCCGCGCCGCAGCGCCATTCGCCGTAGGCGGCCATGTTGGCGTCGTTGTCCACGCGGAAAGGGACGTTGAGGAGGCGTTCCAAGGCGGCTTCCAGGTCGACGTTGTCCAGGCTGGGACAGTTGGGCGACTGGAGAATGCGTCGGTCAACGCGGCTGTAGATGCCGGGAAATCCGAATCCCGCCGCCGCGGGACGGTTTTTCGTCCGCCGGCGGAGCTCGTTCCAAACCGAGGCGATGACGTCCAGCACGCCGGAAAACGTTTTCGGCGTGGGTGCGGAGGATTTTTCCAGGACTTCGCCCGACTCGGCCACGAGCCCGTATTTGAGGTTCGTGCCGCCCAGATCGAACCCGGCGAAGACCTTGGGGCTCATGGTTTTCGGCCCACGGCGGCGAAGTTGGGCGGGGCGAAAAGAAGCGCGTTCAGGCTGTCGATATTCCGGTTGAGGATGTCGGACGCCTCGGCGGACGCGGGCAGGGCCTGCAGCCGCTCGGCCTCCAGCGGCTGGGATTCGCGGAGTTCGACGTTCTCGAATCCCGCGGACTCGAGGAGGAACCGCAGGGCCTGGGGATGGACGGGTGTCCGGTGGGACATGTCGAGAAAGTAAATGTGGACCAGGGCGAACACGGACAGGGGATTGACCGTTTCCAGAACGAGCGTCCCTCCGCTTTTGAGTTTCTGGAAGGCGAGTTCGACGAGGCGGCGGATGGCTTCCGGTCCCAGGTGCTCGACGACCTGAGAAGAAAACACGCCGTCGAGAGACCGATCGGGCTCTCCGGCCAGGACCTCCAAAAGATCGCCGCGGCGGCAGTCCAGGCCTTTGTCCAGGCACAGGCCGACCATCTGGCTGTTGAGGTCCACGCCCAAAGACCGAAGGCCGTTTTCCCTAAGCATGTCCATGAACTCCCCTCGTCCGCAGCCGAGGTCGAGCACGCGCCCGCCCTGGGGGAAGAGTTCCAGATAGGCCTTCTGTTGGCGGCGGATGTCCTCTTCCCCGCCGCGGAAGCGGGTCTCGAAACCGGCGTAGCGCCAATCGCGGATCGGTTCGAGCAGGTCCGCGGCCTCCCGGGGAGTGGGCATATTTTTCTTCTCCAGGACGGCCAAGAGGCGCCCAAGTTTGTCCTCCAGGGCCAGAAAGGAGCGCATCAGGAGGCTGACGTCGTCGTATGCGGCGGCGAGCTTCTCCACCCGCCACTCCATGCTCTTGAAGATCATCCCGACGTGATTCGAGCCGAGGGCGTCCCATTCCCTGTCGCGCGCGTCCCCGAGCTCGAACCCGAGGCGATGGAGCTCGGAGAGGAGTCCGGCCAGGGTTTGAAGCGAATCCAGCCCCTGCGCCTGGACGCCCCTCATGTCGCGGAGCGCATCCAGGAGATCGGGGGCGGCGGCTTCTAAGCCGGCGTTCGAGGCGAGAGTCTTTTCCAGTTTGTCGAGGCGTTCGTCGATCCGGACGAACGCCTTCCCCTTCGTGAGGTCGCGGGCGGCGCGTTCAAGCTGTTGGAAGCGCCGAAGCCAATCCTGTTCCTTCTCCACGCGCTCGTGGTGGAGCTTTTCGATCGTCCGTTTCATTCGTCCTTGGAACTCGAAGAGGGCTTGTCGGACGTGCCGTCGCTTTTCTCCTTGCCGGAGATCGATTTCTTGAAGTTTTTGATGCCTTCGCCGAGGGATCTCCCCAGGTCGGGCAGCTTCTTGGCGCCGAAGATCAGAAGCGCCAGGGCGAGGATGATGAGCAGCTCCTGGTGGCCGATCGGTCCGAGCAGAAACATCGTTTCCTCCTCTGTTTGCCGCCAGCAGCGCGGTATTTTCACGTTATCCGACTCACCTGAAAAAGTCAAGGCACGGGTGCGGTTTTGGGACGAAAAGGAGACGTTGTTTGGAGCAAAAGGGCTTGGGTTTCGGCGGCGCTGTGCCCTTTGCCGAAAACCGGCGCTTCCGCAGCGATGGGAACCGCGCCGGGCGCCGGGGCCCTCCCCACGGGGTTTTGTCCCATTGAAGATCTGAAAGACGTTTAGGAGATGTCCGGCGATTGCTGTAAAATAGCCCCATGCTTCCGACGATCGAATGGCGCGACGGCCGGGTGATCATGATCGACCAGCGTCTTCTTCCGGAGAAAGAAGCCTACGTGGAATGCCGGAGCCATGAGGACGTGGCCGAGGCCATCGAGAACATGGCCATCCGGGGCGCGCCGGCCATCGGCGTCGCGGCGGCCATGGGCGTGGCCTTGGGATTCGGAAGGGAAGCGAAAAGCGGGCGGACGGAAGACGCTTTCAACCGCGTTACGGAACGGCTGAGGCGCACGCGGCCGACGGCCCGCAACCTTTTCTGGGCGCTGGAGAGGATGAAGTCCGTTTTTGAGCAAAACAGGGATGCGAGTCCGGAGGAGATGACAAGCCGGCTCGAAGCGGAAGCCCTGGCCGTCGAAGCCGAAGACATCGACATCAATAAGCGCATCGGCTCTGCAGGCCGGAGCCTCATCCGGGACGGGATGAGCGTCATCACGCATTGCAACACCGGCGGACTGGCCACGGCGGGATACGGCACGGCCCTGGGCATCGTCCGCGCCGCGTTCGAGGAGGGCCGGAAGGTCCGCGTGGTGGTGGACGAGACGAGGCCTTATCTTCAGGGCGCGCGCCTGACCTGCTGGGAGCTTCGCCGGCTGGGAATCCCGCATGTCCTCATCACCGACGGCGCGGCCGGCTGGCTGATGAAGGGAGGCGAAGTCGGCCTGGCTTTGGTCGGCGCGGACCGGGTCGCCCGCAACGGCGACACGGCCAACAAAATCGGCACTTATTCCCTGGCCGTCCTGGCCCGCGAGCACGGGATTCCGTTCTATGTCGCCGCCCCCGTAAGCACCGTGGATTTTTCTCTGGCCGACGGAGAAGGGATCCCGGTCGAAGAACGGAGCGAGGACGAGGTTCGGAACTTCGGCGGCCGGCCCGTCGCACCCCCCGATACGCCGGCGCGGAACCCGGCCTTTGACGTCACGCCCGCCCGTCTCATCGCCGGCATCATCACCGAGCACGGGATCGCGCGCCCTTCCTTCGAACGGACGCTTCGGTCCCTCGGCCGCTCCTAAAAGTTTCCAGACGGTTTCTTTCCGCACGCGGACTTTTACAGCGGTGCTTTTTTGACTGAGGCTGTCACGGCGCTCATGGCGCTTCGGCCCTCCCTCCCGGCCTGAAAAGGCCGGACGGAGCCGTGGCTCTCCAGGAGCGCGGTTCGGTTGATCAGGCCGGGAGGAAGGGCCTCGGCGGCGCGGTTGAAAAAAAGGCGGGATTGCCCGGGCGAGACTTTTCCCCTAACATACCTTATGCGATGTTCTTGCTGGCCATAGAGACTTCCTGCGACGAGACGTCGGCCGCCGTTCTGGACGGCGCGGCGTCGATCCGAAGCAACGTCGTCCTTTCCCAGGACGCGATCCACGCTCCTTATGGAGGAGTGGTTCCAGAGCTCGCTTCGCGCCGGCACGAGAGCACGATCGGATGGGTCGTCCGCGAAGCCCTGGACCAGGCCGGAGTCTCGGTCGGGGAGATCGATCTCTTCGCCGTCACCCAGGGTCCGGGCCTCATCGGATCGCTTCTCGTCGGCTTGTCCTTCGCCAAGGCTTTGGCGTACTCCCGCCGCCGGCCTCTTCTGGGCATCGATCACATCGAGGCGCATATCGAGGCGGCGCTCATTGGGAGTTCCGGCGCGTCCTTTCCCTGTCTGGCGTCGGTCGTTTCGGGCGGCCACACCTCGATTTATCTTATGGACGGAGAACTGGAATACCGTCTTCTGGGCCGGACGCGCGACGACGCGGCGGGCGAGGCGCTCGACAAGGTGGCGAAATTTCTCGATCTGGGCTACCCGGGCGGCCCGGTCATCGAAAAGCTGGGCGCCGGCGGCGATCCGCGGGCTTTCCCTTTCGCCTCGCCGCAGATGACCGACCGGAGCCTGGATTTCAGTTTCAGCGGTCTCAAAACAGCGGCCCTGCGCCATATCCGGGAGAAGGGCCTCGACAAAACGCACCCCAGACTTCCGGATTTTCTGGCCGCTTTCGAGCAGGCCGTTGTTCGGGCCGTCCTCGACAATCTGGGACGAGCCGCCGACCGGCATCCTCCACGCAGCCTTGTCCTTTCGGGAGGAGTCGCCCGAAACGCAAGGCTCCGCCGAGCTTTTAAGGAATTCGCCCGGGAACGGAGTCTGGAAGTTTTTCTCCCCTCTCCCAAGCTGTGCACCGACAACGCCGCCATGGTGGGCGCCTTGGCCTGGAAACGCTGCGCCCGGCGTGGGGAGGCGGGTTTGGATCTGGCCATGAACGCCTATCCCCGTTTCGTCGTCCCCACGCCCCTCCTGCGAAAAAAGAAATCTCCCTGAAGGCGGACGGCCGGCGGCGCATCCGCCCTTCCTCCGGCTAGCGAAAACGGGGGACGACTTCGAAAAAGTACGGGTCGAGAAGCATGTTCTCCCCCGAAAGCTTTTCGATTTCCAGGCGGACGGAGTACAGGCTGTATCGTTTGAATCGCGAAAAGGCCGGAGAGGAAATCGCAACCTCCCGCTTTTCGAACGAGGTCCGGCCTTCAAAAACCGGAAGATCGAAGAAGCGGATCCGGCATTTGTGCTCGCCTTTTTCCGAACCGAAGACGAGTGTCAGACCTTCCAGCGGCCGGCGCGAGGTGAACAGCACATCGTAGGCTTTTTCCAGGTGGAGGTACATTTCCCCGCCGGGCTTCATGACCACGCCCCTGCCCATGGGGAAGAGAAAATAGCCCAGCGACTCCCGGGAAGTGTAGGGCACCGTGCGGACGGGATACGGCCCCGGCCGGGGGTAGAGGACCCAGAGGAAGAATCCCGCGCCCAGAAGCAAAGCCGCCGCCGCCGGCCGAAACAGCCGGGGGAGGTCGGCATGGGGACGAAGGAAAAGGTAGAGCAGGACGAAGAAAACGATGAGGACCGGCCAGATGATGTTGGGCAGATACCGGCTGTTGTCCGCCTTGATGAAGGACGGCAGGAACGCGGGCGGGAAGACGCGCATGTTGCCCAGAAAGACGAAAAGATCGCCCGGCCGGGAAGTGACTTCGTGCGTCGTGGGCTGGTAGAGAAACGAGGGATGGAGGACGAGGAGGACGGCCAGAGTGAGGCTCGCCAGGGCTGCGAGACGGAAACCGAACTGGAAAAGACGCTTGCGGTTTCCGGCCAGAAAGTGCCCCACGAGCATGACGGCCATCCAGGACAGGGGCGCCAGGACCCGGCCCTGGGGGCTGTGACCCTGGCGATGAGTGAAAAAGGCGTAGCTCGCCAGAAAGGGGAGGGCGAGAAAGAGGAAGCACAAGGCCTCGCGTCCGGCGCGCCGGACGGCTTCCACCAGCCCCAGGAACATGAAAAAGTAAAGGGGCGCATAGAGCAGGAGGCCGTCTCTCTGGTCGAGAAAGTAGTTCAAGAAGGATTCGATCCTCCAGCGCAGGGGGTAATCCAGAACGGTGTCCTTGAGCGCCCGGGCCTGCTCGGCGGACATCATTCCCTCGTAAATGGAGAAGGGCGAGAAGGTGCCGTAGAGGGCATGGGTGAAAAAGGCGAACAGGACCTGCCCCGCCAGGGCGGGGAGGAGAAGCCACAGGAGGCCGTAGCGCGCCCGGTGCTGCCGGAGCAGGAAATAGGAGGCGACGGCAAGAAGCGGCCAGAAGAGAAAATTGTATTTCAGCCCGAACCAGGGAAAAAGCGCCAGGAGGATGCCGAAGAGAACCAGGTGTCCGGAGGCCAGGCGGTCCCGGGACGTGACCTTGCGGTAGATGAACACCGAAAGGAAGGCGATGGGCAGCTCGGGATAGAGGTGAACGGCGAAGAAGAGGACGGGCGCGGTGAAAGCGTAAAGCGCCCAGAGCGTCAGAGCCAGGCGCTCCCGGTTCCAGGTCTGCTTGGCCAGAAGGTAGACCTGGACGCCGAGCAGCGCGGCCCAGACGGCCAGGCTGCTTTTGATCAGGAAAATTCTCGCCGCTCCGCCGGCGAGACGGCTGAGGGCGTAGAACGGCAGCAACAGGACCGAGATGCCCGGCAGGTTGATGGGATAGACCGTATCCGGGTCCTTGCCCTGCCGTCCGTAAACGCCCAGTTTCAGCCGCGGATTCTTTTCCTTTTCATAAAACTGGAAGTGATCCTGCTGGCGGTAGTTGTTGGCCAGGTTGATGTCCCCGTCGGCGTACAGGCTGTGGGCGGTCATGAGGTAGTAGGGCTCGTCGCCGGAAAACGTGATTCCCTCAGCGATCAGGACAAGGGTAACGGCGTTGTAGGCCAGGAAGGCGATCAGAAAGAGGACGAGGATTTTTTTTCGGCGCGGCAGGCGAGAGATGCGGTCCTCGATGCGGCGGAGGCACCCGCGCCATTCGGGCTGGTGCTCGGTTTTCCCGGCCAGGGCAAGAAAGAAAACGGCCAGAATCACGAGTCCGGCCAGGATGAGAAGCCGGGACCGCAAATCCTCCCGGGTCAGGTAAGGCCCGGCCGCCAGAAGGGGGGTCAGGAGGAAAAAGGTTAGGGGGGAAAAGACGGCCAGCCGAGGCATGAATTTTCGGCCCAAGTCGAGCGGGATGTCCTTGTTCCAGGCCTGGCGGCTGACGATTCTGCCCAGTGCGGACAGGATCAGGAACGTTCCCAGCCAAACGGCTCCTAAAAGAAAGAGGTTGGGGCTGAAGCGATGATCGAGGATGGTGAACTTCCGGCTGTGGATGAAAAAGAGCGCGAAGAAAGCGATGCCCCCGCTCAAGACGAAGAAAGCCGCGTAAGACAGAAGATTCGTGGGGACATTGCGCGGCTTGCGGCTCATGACGCGCCAAGTTTATTCCGGCGTCCCGGAGGCGTCAAGGCCGTGAAGCCCGGCGCCTCGACCCTCCCTCCCGGCCTGAGTCGGGATTGTGAAGTATGCTTTTTGGGAGCGCGGCGGCAGGACGCCGCTTTGGATTGAGGCGGCGCGTCGCCGTGCCCCATGATGGGGTTCTGATGATCAGGGCGGGAGGAAGGGCTTCGGCGCCTCCGCGGTTCGAATCGCTGCGGAAGCTCCGGGTTTCTCAGTCGGCTTCGCGATACGCTCCCCTTCGGGGAGCTGTGCTCAGCCGGCCGG